>NZ_CCSE01000001.1:316875-633750 GCF_000756715.1 Jeotgalicoccus saudimassiliensis | reverse complement strand
CCGACACTGGTTCTCGCGAACGCGATTCACCCTGTATTCGGCACGCTGTTTTCAATCATTATCATTCTTCTGATCTACAATACTGTAGTCGGACTGATGTATGCATTCCTCGCGCGTTTTACAAAGCCGTACTCAATGAAATATAAAATGCTGCTCGTTGCCTCACTCGTCATCGGCTACACTTTAACATTCGTCGGCTTCGTAGATCTCGTGAACTTTTTCTATCCTATTTTCGGCTATGTCGGCGTACTGATTGGTATTGCACTTCTCGTCAGATGGGTAATGAATAAAAATACCGATAAAAAGCTCTTATAATTAAAAACAAAAATCCCCGATACTGCGGACATCATCCGCTCTATCGGGGGTTCTTTTATCGTATAAAAAAACAGAGACTTAAAAGTCTCTGCAATAGTAAAATTAAAGTTTAATTCTCGTACCCGCTTTACCTTCAAGTGCCAGTACAGCCTCATCTAATGAACAGATGATACCCTCTTTGCCTTCACGTTTAGCGAATGCGATTGCCGCTTCAATTTTAGGAAGCATTGAACCTGCCGGGAATTGTCCGTCAGCAACGTGTTTCTCTGCTTCTTCTACAGTAATTTCTTCAAGCTTCTGCTCGTTTTCCTTACCGAAGTTAATATATACGTTAGGAACGTCTGTAAGCATCATGAATACATCTGCTTCAGTCTGTTCTGCTAATTTAAGTCCTGAACGGTCTTTATCGATTACAGCTTCTACACCGTGGATAAAGCCTTTTTCGTCGCGGTAAATCGGAATACCGCCGCCGCCTGATGATACGACGATTGATGTGTCGATCAGTGATTTAATTTCGTCCACACCGTGGATAACTTTTGGTTCCGGAGAAGGAACAACGCGTCTGAATCCGCGGCCTGCATCTTCAGCCATTTGGAAACCTTTTTCCTCTGTCATCTGTTTAGCTTCTTCTTCAGTAAAGAATACACCAACAGGTTTCGTCGGGTTTTCGAACGCTTTGTCGTCTTTGTCGACTTCAACCATAGTCAGAAGCGTTACAACGTTAGTTTTGTCTCCGCCTTCGTTCAGTCTGTTTTTCAGAGCTGACTCCATCATGTAGCCGATCATACCTTGAGATTCAGCGTTGTTAACGAAAAGAGGCATTGCCGGAATGCTGTCTTTAGCTGCTTCGTTTTGAGCAATGATGTTACCAACCTGAGGTCCGTTACCGTGAGTAACAACGATTTTGTGACCTGCTTCTGAAATTTCAACCATGCGGTTAGCTGCGTTGATTACGTTCTGGTTCTGGTTTTCGAATGTCGCTTCCTGTTTCGGCTGTAAAATTGCGTTACCGCCTAAAGCTAATACTACTTTTTTACCCATTGTTTCATCTCCTATTTAATGTCATATAAATGCCGTACAGCGTATCTCTGCCCGAGCTTGAACCCAGTTCAAGGAGCGCATCCACGGTGTCTTTCCCCGGTGAATCACCGATGTCCGTAATGCGTCTTGAAAAAATACCCTGCAGTGCCAGTTTAATAAAACTCTCACTGACGATGGTCGTAACACTTTCGCGAATATACGAGGACAGCTGATCCAGATGTTTTTGTGCGATAAAAGGCTCAAGGCGGTCGATATACAGTATGCCTGTAATAATATCGTCGCCCGACGGTGTCAGTCCCTGACCCCTGCCGACTAAATACGCGAGTGGAAAGTCAGCTTCCGGGTCACCGAGGTCCGCAATAATACGGTTCAGTTTCTCTTCGCTGAAATCACTACTATTATAATCGCAAAAATCATAGCCGCTGACAACACTTTTTATTGCATCTGTCGTATTTTTATTTACTTTACTGTATAAATAAACTTCTGAGTTCTTCGTAATCAGCATAAAATCTTTATGATTGACACCGGATGCATCAGTCTTCAGCATGTCACCGACCTGCAGTGATTCTCTAATATAATACATTGTATATTTATTGATTGTAATGCCGAACGGAAAATAACCGTTCTTGTCGGTGCCGATAAAAATCAAATCATTTTTATCATTTACAATATTAAATCCATTGTTGAAAATACTGTGCACACGCATTGCCTTACTTGTTTTTAACAAGGAAAGTGCGATCTCACCGATCGCACTTGACTCATATATCATTTACGCCTCAAAACCAAGTTTTGCAGCATATGCTGTAATTGCTTTTTCGAAACATTCGATTGGCGGGTTAACCGTACCTGCACCAATCTGACCGAAGCCTGCAACTTTGTGTGCAATACCTGTGTTAATTACAGGCAGAATTCCTGATTCAACAACTTTACGTGCATCGATTCCTGTTGGTGCACCTTTGAAGTCCCAAGTCGGGATAATGAAGTTAGGGTTTTCCTGTTCTGTAATTTCAGCCATGTTGTTGCTCGTTTCAAGCGCATCGTTGAATCCGCCTGAACCTACGAAACGTGTTACAGCTGGTGCAGCGATCATCGCCATACCGCCGACACCGATCGTTTCAGTAATTGCAGAGTCACCGATGTCCGTGTTTGCATCTTCTGCAGAGTAGCCTGTGAAGTACAGACCCTGCGGAGTGTTTACAGGTGCTGTGAACCACTCGTCACCCATACCTGCGATACGGATACCGAAGTTTTCACCGTTACGGCACATTGCTGTAACGATTGTTCCGTGTTCGATCGTACGTGCAGCATCCGTCATTGCTTTAGCTGTAGCCATTGCTACGTTTAAGAAGAACTGGTCAGTATCTGCAAGGAACTGCATAACTGCTTCACGGTCTTCCAGTGAAACATCTTCAAGGCTTGTAATTGCCGGAGCAACTTCCTTAAGGAATGCAAGTGATGCAGCAATGTTTCTCTGGTGGAACTCGTCACCCATAGCGATTGCTTTCGCAACAAGAACGTTAACGTTTAAGCCTTCGTCCATCGTCTTAAGAGCTTTCGATAATACTGGTCCAAGTACATCTTTCATCCAGTGAAGACGTGTAAGCACCTGCTCGTTGTATGAACCGAAACGTAGCACCGCACCGATACCTTCGTTCAGCGTACAGTAAGCTTCGTTACCGTGTTCTTTGTTAACTACAACGACAAGCGGCATGTTCATTGAAGTGATTCCGCCCATTGGTCCTACTGCGTTAACATGGTGACATGGGATGAATGTGATTTTACCGTTTTCAAGTAATTCACGTGCACCCTGCTCGTCTTCAGCCCATCCTTCGAAAAGAATAGCGCCGACACATGAACCCTGCATCGGGTCTGTCATGTTTTCATATTTAATCGGAGGACCGGCATGCAGTAATACATGCTCAGTCAGTTCCGGGATTACTGTGTGTGCAGGTACAACATCTGTAAGGAAAGGTGCTGAACCGATCATTTTTTGTACGACTGCTTTGTTTGCTTCATCTATAGTTTGGTAAGCCATTATACATTCTCTCCTTCGTAATTGTTTAAGAATTGAAGTACTTTCATAAGCTTCTCATCGCCGCCTGCAACCGGACGCCAGTTGAACTGTACAACTTCCGCTCCGCTGTTTTCAACTGCTTCTGTAAAGCTCTTAAGACCGATGTTAATTACGCTCGGGTTGTTTGAAATCAGGCTCATCATCTTGTCATCAACTGACAGATCTTCGTTGCCTTTGTCAAATGATTTCATTTCAGCTTCAGGCTGAACTGCTGTGCCGCCGATTAATTCGATTGCTGTACGTACCATCTGATCGTTCGTGTCACAGATTACCGCACCTGCATCTTCAAGAATCTGACGCTGCTTGTCGTAGCCCTGTGCATCTTTATCAGTACCGACAACAGTTGCAAGAACTACTAATGCACGTTCTTCAGAAGCTGCTTTGTCAGTAATGCGTTTAATTGTCGGAGCAAGTTCAGAAGCCATGTCAGCGTGTGAACCGTAACCGATAACGTTGTCCAGCATAATTACTGCTGTATCTTCATCGTCAGCTGAAGTTTCAAGCTTTTCGATACGTTTTTCAGGGTCGATCATCGGGTGAGGCTTACCTTGAGTATACATGTCGTCTCCAAGGTCGATCACTTCGTGTGAAGCCGATTTGTATGTGAATGCATCATCTTCCACTTGTTCTTCGTCAGTAGAGTGTTTGATCAGCATTGCTGCTTCACTTGCAAGCGTACCGCCCGAATAGTAACCTTTAATGCCTTTCTGGTTCTCTTCGAAGTCCGCTTTAATACCTTCAAGAGTTGACGGCGTGAATTTAACTTCTTCACCGTTTGAAAGCTGTACTGAAGCAACTGCAGTTTCTTCAAGAGTATAAGCGTGATAAATGCCTTCTTCCTGGTACTCAGGCTTCGCACCTAAGAACAGAGCAACAACCGGTTTGTCGATACTGCGGAGAAGGTTTTCAACTTTTTCCTGTACTTCTTTAGCCGGCGGCTTAGAAAGAACAGTGATAACTTTAACTTTTGGATCCTGGTTAAGTGCTTTAATGCTGTCGAGCATCGTTACTGCGCCGACTTCTGTAGATAAGTCGCGTCCGCCTGTACCGATCGCGTTTGTTACACCTTTACCAAGACGGTCGATAATTGTAGTGACTTCCTGAATACCTGTACCGGAAGCACCAACAACACCGATGTCGCCCTGTGCAACAGTGTTTGTAAATGCTAAAGGAACGCTGTGGATAATACCTGTACCGCAGTCAGGACCCATCACTAATAATCCTTTTTCGTGTGCAAGTTCTTTCAGACGAACTTCGTCTTCTTTGGGAACGTTGTCACTGAACATGAATACGTGAAGACCGTTGCGTAAAGCATTTTCAGCTTCCATTGCAGCGTACGTACCCGGGATTGAGATCATTGCAAGGTTCGGTTTGTTTGCAAGTTCAAGTGCGCGTGTCCAGTTGTGCGCTTCAGAGCTCTTAGCTGATTCATCAGCACCGCCTCCGCCTGCAAGTTCCGTATCAACTGCTTCGTTTACTTCATCAACTTTTGATTCGTCGTCAGTGTCTACAACGATAACGATATCGTTTGCACTTGCTGTTTCAAGTTCATCAGTACCCAGTCCTGCACCTTTAAAAATGTCTTTGTTCGCAGGTGTACCCATCATAACTGAAGCTTTGTTAACGCCGTCCATAGCACTTAGTTTCTGGCTCAGAAGCATTAAAACGATGGAATCCTGGTATGTGTTTTCTTTAATAATTGTATATAACATCATGTACCTCCATTAATATTTATTCTGCAAATCTGTTCTTGCCGTGGTAACGGTCAAAATGAATGTCGTCACTCACGAGGTAATCATAAATTTCATCGACAATTTCGATGCCTTCTTCGTCGTATTTCTCCGCACGCATTCTGCCGCGCTCTCCCGGATAATTGACTTCTGTAAATCCTGGTGCCGGTGCCTGCTCTTTCAGTTCATCGAGCATCGTTGAAAGCTGGCGCTTGAATCTGTCAATATCTGTGAAATGCGCCGGGTTAATAACGACATGAAGCTGGCCGAGCTGTCTGCCTGCTGTTAAATCTTTATACATGCTTGATACGTGTACACCGTGCGGCAGGCCTAAGAGACTCCCCGACAGAATATCCACCATCATCATCAGGCCGTAACCTTTCGGTCCTGCAACAGGAACGAGTGCGTGAACATCGCGCGAGTTTGTCGTCGGTTCACCTTTGTCGTTTACTGCCCATGTGTCGGGGATATCGTTGCCTTTTGAACGGGCATCGAGGACTTTGCCCCACGCCTGCACTGTCGTCGCCATGTCGAACGTAATTATACGCTCGTCATTCGTCGGTGCACTGAACGCAATCGGGTTTGTTCCGAAGTACGGATCAGTACCGCCGAACGGCACGACCATCGGATCGGACTGGCAGACTGAAATTGCAACCATGTCCTGTTCAGCTGCCTGTTCTACGAAGTAGCCGAGCGCACCGGAGTGGGAAATGTTGGTCATACCGACAACGGCCACACCGTTTTCGCGTGCAATTTCAATCGCTTTGTCCATGCCCTGTTTGGCAACCTGGTGTCCGGGACCGTTGTCGCCGTCAAGAACAGCTGTAGAGGGCCCTGTCTTTTCAAACTTGTATTCCGGATCGTTTGTGATGCCGCCTTTTGCTATACGTTCCGCGTAATACTCGACGCGCACAGCACCGTGGGAATGAATGCCCCGGTGGTCGGCAAACGTCAGTACGTCACTGATGTCCGCCGCTGCATCTTCATTTAATCCTGCTTTATGAAGCTTATTTTTCATTAACTCAAATAGTTCATCTTTAGTTACACGCATTTACAAAACCTCACCTTTTAATATGGTGTATCTGACTTTAAATACTCCATGATATCTTCTGGAATCGGAATGCCTGATTTTTCGTATTCAGCTTTTTGAGCTTCCATTAATTCACCCGGGTAGTATACCTGGTCGAATCCTGTTGCCGGTTTGTTTCCGTGAAGTTCATCAACCATCGTATCCATCTTCTCTTCCATAGCATCTCTTGAGCTGAAGAAGTCAGGATTGATTACGAGGTGGAACTGGCCTAAACGGCGGTATTCGCTTAAATCTTTGTACATGCTTGATACGTGTTTTCCGTGCGGCAGGCCTAAGAGACTGCCTGACAGAATATCAACCATCATCATTAAGCCGTAACCTTTCGGTCCTGCAACCGGAAGCAGTGCGTTTACTGCGTATGGATCAGTTGTCGGGTTACCGTCTTTGTCGACTGCCCACGTGTCCGGAATATCTTTATTTTTCGAGCGTGCGTCGAGGATTTTACCCCATGCCTGCACTGTTGTCGCCATATCGAAAACGATTGGTGTATCGTTTTTACGCGGTGCTGCGAATGCAATCGGGTTCGTACCGAAATACGGTTCCGAGCCGCCGAATGGTACTACCATCGGGTCCGACTGACACATTGATAAAGCAACCATGCCTTCTTCAGCTGCTTTCTGAACGAAGTAGCCGATAGCGCCGGAATGGCTCATTTCACTTACACCCACTGCACCGATGCCCGATTCTTTCGCCATTTTAATTGCTTCTTCCATTGCTTCGTAAGCAACGTAGTGTCCGACTGCGTTATCACCGTGATAGACACCTGTTGACGGTCCTGTTTTCTCGAATTTCAGTTCAGGCTCGTTGTTGAATCCGCCTTTTGCACAGCGTTCAGAGTAATACTGCATACGTACTGAACCGTGTGAGTGAATACCGCGTTCGTCTGCCCAGACGAGAACGTCTGCGGCACGATCCGCAAACGCCTCAGGCATACCGTTAAGCATCAGTTTCTCTTTAAATAAACCGCGGAGTTCTTCTGAATTGGAAATTACCAGATTTTCTGACATGTCTTTGCCTCCTGAAATGTTTAATTAAATTTCGATGTCTCTGTTCGCATCTTTAGAGTAAATGTAAGAGAATGACTCATCCAGACCGACAGCGTAAGTTGCCTGCAGTGCGTATGCACCCATGAAGATGTAGTCTCCTTTGTCAACCGGCATCCAGTTGTTGTCAAGGTTGTACATTCCGCGTCCGCTTAATACGTAAGCACCGTGCTCCTGTACGTGTGTTTCGATATAACCGTGTGAAGCACCCGGTTTGAATGAAAGAATGTGGAAGTTCATGTCGTATGCGATGTCTGCAGGAAGAAGATCCTGTACAAGCACTTCATCCATTCCTTCGTAAGCTTTTTGCTGAATGTCGTTGACATTGCCTGTAACGATTTCAGGTTTCCCAACGCCTTCTGCTTCCTGATAGCGTTTTTTGTAAAGGAATAAGCGGCTGTCTTCACCGTTGTTGTTGTTTACGAAAGTCAGTTCAAGGTGTGGTGGCACGTAAACGTATCCGCCTTCTGCCAGTTCGTAAGACTGTCCGTCAACTGTTGCAGTAACGTTTCCGTATACTACGTACATGAAAGTCTGAACACCGTTTCCGCCGAACCCCTGAGTGTTTCCACCCTGGTTTTTAACTGTTACAAGGTAGTCAACAAAACGTGCACCCATGCGTGGTGAACCTAAGATTGACATGTCACAGTCGTCGAATCCCGGTACGACGTTATTTACTAAGCCGTCCGGAGTCAGTACTGCGAATGCACCATTTTTAACGATTGAACGTGTTTCCAATAATCCTTCTCTGTATCCCTGCTGATGATTTAAGTAACCCATTATTAAAATCTCCCTTTCATAATATCCAAATATTTTTAAGTTTTGTTTAGTACGCTAATTTGTAAAGTGTTTCAGCCAATACTTCAATACCTTTAACAAGGTCTTCAACATCTGTTGCTTCCTCGATGTTGTGAGAAATACCGCCGATTGACGGCACGAAAATCATTCCTGTCGGCATGTAGCCTGAGAAAATCTGCGCATCGTGCCCGGCACCTGAAGGCATTACTTTGTATGAACCGCCTGCAACTTTTTCAGCAGATTCCTCAATCATCTTAACGATTGATTCATCCATTAATGCAGGTGACTGTTCCATCCATAAGTTAATGTCAGCTGTGATACCGTACTTGTCCGAGACTTCATTTATCGTTCCCTCGACAGTTTTTGCGAATGCGTTCAGTTCCGCTTCATCGATGTGACGCGTATCGATTGAGAATTCAACTTCGCCCGGCACTACGTTAACTACACCCGGAACCGGTTTGACACTTCCGAAAGTGATTACTAACGGATCGCCGATTTCACGGGCTTTTTGAACGAGTGTCTGGACAATTTCAGTAAATGCGACAACCGCATCTTTACGGTAGCCCATCGGAGTAGTACCCGCGTGGTTCGCTTCACCTTTTAGGTTGATTGTATAGCGTTTCTGACCGACAATGCCTGTCACAACACCAATCTGTTTTTCTTCTTTTTCAAGAATCTGGCCCTGCTCGATGTGTACTTCTACGAATGCTTTGATGTCGTCTCTCACTTTATCGTCTGTTTTAAAGTCAAAGCCCGACTCTCTCATTGCATCGACGAATTTAATGCCGTCGCCGTCTGCAATGTCTTTAACATCGTCGTTGTTCTGAAGATTGAAGAAGTTCTTAACGCCCCAGAATGTGTACGGGAAACGTGAACCTTCCTCTTCGGCAATCGACAGCACTTCAATGCTGCGTTTCGGCTGACCGTATTTTTCTTTCAAGTAAAGTGTTGCGACTAATGCTGCTAAAATTCCGAACTGACCATCCAGGTGTCCGCCTTCAGCAACAGTATCGATGTGTGAACCGCTCATGATAGTTTCATCAGGGAATTCACTGCCGACTAAACGTCCTGAAACGTTGCCGACAGCGTCGCTTGAAACTTCCAGGCCGTTCTCTTTGAAGATGTCCTGCAGTGCACTGACTGCCTGGCGCCATTCTTCAGAATATAATAATCGTGTTATACCGCGGGGTTCCAGTCCGCCGTAACTTGTAAACTGTTTATCCAGTTTTTCAAAGGTTTCACGAATATCCATTGATTATCCACTCCACTCATCTTATTTCACTTATAATTATAGATTTTATAAATTATGATGACATTGACAGTTCTAACAATCATCATTTTTTAAATTATTCACTTTAGACAAATACACAAAAATTCATTAGTCTGTATAATAGTACAAGTAAATAAAGGAGGTTAAACCATTATGACTACAGTAACGATAAAAGAAACAGATGCTTATACTCTCTACGGTGATCTGTATGAAAACACCGCACAAAATGAATCGGATGTGCTCGGCACTCTTATTTATTTACACGGCGGCGGTCTCGTATTCGGAGAAAGAACAGACCTCCCTTCAGAATATATAGACGTACTCAGACATAAATTTAACGTGCTGGCTGCAGATTACAGATTAGCGCCGGAATCTGATATCGATGATATCTTTACCGACTTACAACACATATATCACTTTGCAGCTGCTTTGAAACACGGCCCTGTCTATATAATGGGAAGATCTGCCGGCGGATATTTAAGCCTGATCGCTGCACGCGACTTCGATATCGCCGGCGTCATTGACTTCTACGGCTATTTCAACTTTACCCACAGCGACTTTAACTACCTGCCCCACGACCAGAAACATCTGGACGTAATGCTGACGGAAGAACTCGCAGGCCGGAACATCCGCGATTACGTGACCGTGAGCGAATCACCGGATCCGAGATATCTGCTCTATCTCTACTATAGAAAAGCCGGTAACTGGCAGAAGATGATCGGTATTGATCTAGAGGCCAATAATGATAAATACCGCCTGACGAAAGAAGACATGGGCGGGCTGCCGCCGGTCTTCGCCGTGCACGCCAAGGGCGATCCGGATGTTCCGGTATTCTTCAGCAGAAAGGTCACAAAATCTGCACCGGTTGCGGAATTCGTCGAAGTCGATACCGCCGTGCATAACTTCGATCAGGAAGTTACCGCTGAGAATATCTCATTATATGAACGTGCAGTCGAGTTTATGAGTAAACACGCTGAACAACAGACTTAAATTGAATTGGTTATAACACCGGTCCATGTCGGGCCGGTATTTTTTTGAAGTTGTGGTTCGACGCATTACAATGTGAGTGCACATCGTAAACCAGCCCTTTCTAAAAAAACACCGCACAATAAAAATTGCGCGGTGCCCCTCTTAATTATTTATAAAATTTACCGATTTTAACGTCGCTTACGCCGTTTTCAAGTGAATATATTTCTTCACCGCGTAAAATTGTACCGGCAACCTGAGCGCCGATTTCACGTCCGATATACGGACTGATCTTGTTGCGGTATTCAAGTTCTTCTTTTTCAACTGTGTACGGAGAATCGCCTTTAATCAGCACAAAGTCAGCATCGTATCCAACTTCGATGCGTCCTTTTCCTTCAAGTGCAAAGCGTTCTGCAACGTTTGTTGCGATAATGTCAGAGAACTGTACAAGTGACATACCGCGTTTTTGAACTGCTTCATCAAACAGCATATCCACGTTGTTCTGGATTCCTGAAATTCCGCCCCATGCTTCAAACGCGTTGTCCGTATCTTTAAGATCCGGTGTACATGGTGAGTGGTCGCTCGTTACGAACATTACTTTACCGTCGAATACGCGGTCCCACATTCCTTCAAGGCGTGATTTTTCACGGATTGGCGGTGAGCATTTCACAACCGGTCCGATATCATCCAGTTCTTCTTTATAGAAGTACAGGTAGTGCGTACAAGTTTCACAAGTGATGTCCACGCCTTCACTTGCAGCCTGGTGAATCAGGTCTATACCTTCTTCACATGCCACGTGTACGATGTGCACACGGCATCCTGTTTCGCGTGCAAATAAAATAATTTTCTGAATCGGTTCGACTTCAGTAAATACAGGACGCGAGTCCACGTAAGCTGCAAGTGATGTTTCACCGCGTTCCTGTGCAAGCTGACCAAGTTTATCTGTAATCGGTCCATTTTCCGCGTGGATTGATAAAAGTTTGCCTGTCTTCGCAATCTGACGCATTCCTTCATATAGAGAATAATCGTCAACGTTCATGAAGTCGCCTTCAATTGTTCGGTCTCCGGCAGTTGCTACGAATGCTTTATACGCAACAACACCGTTATCATCCAGCTCCTGGATTCCGCCGTTAAGGTTAAACGGTACTAATCCGCCGTAGCTGTAGACGTCTACTGAAAGTTTGTCTTCACCTGCGTCGAATTTCTTCTGAATAGATTCTGCATCAACTGTTGCAGGGATTTGGTTTAAAGGCATTTCGATAAATGAAGTCACGCCGCCTTTAGCTGAAGCGCGTGTACCTGTATCATACCCTTCCCAGTGATCGCGAATGCTGCCGCCCGGTTCACTGATGTGTACGTGAGCGTCAATCATACCAGGTGATACTATTAAGCCTGCTGCATCAACAACGCGGGCGTCGCCTGCATCGATATCCGTACCGATTGCTGCGATTTTACCGTCAGTTACACCGATATCGACATTCTTTTCTCCACCCGGTAAAATTACCAGGCCGTTTTTTACAACTAAATCAAAAGCCATTTATAATTCCTCCTGACCATTTCTGTAAAACGCAAAATCTTCACACGGCTGTCTGTATACTTTACCCATAACTTAAGCAGTGAAACCGGCAGCCAGATTAATATATTTACGTTTTAATTATTATTAGTGTACTATTATATGAAGAAATAAATATAGTTAATATATTATGTCTGATTTTTTATTTTGTGCAATGTGTACAAAATTTTATCAATACGATTTTAGGTGATGAATAATTGGTATCTATTAGAGAAATTTTATCATTGGAACGCTTCAGCAACTTCAAACTGATTAATAAAAATGCCGATTTGTCACGCGAAGTGACAAGCGTCGATATTACAGAAACACCCGATGTTAAGGATTATACATCACAGCATACGCTGCTTCTGACTACTGCGATGAATTTTAAGGGTGATCAGCAGTCGCTGATTAATTTTATCAGCGAACTCGACAGCGTACCGGTTGCCGCCCTCGGCATAAAGCTGTCACGCTTCATCCATAAGATCGATCAGGACGTGATTGACCACGCTGACAAACTAGGATTCCCGCTCATAGAAATACCGGAAAACTGGAAACTGGGACAGGCGACCCACAGCATCTCAACCTACATTTCCCAGGATGAAACTGAAAAGCTTTACTACGCACTGGAAGTCCAGCAGCGCATGAATTCAATGCTTATAAAAGAATTCAGTGTCGAACGTATGCTGAATCAGCTGAGCCAGTTTTTACGCCTGCCGCTCGTACTGATTAACCCGTTTTATAAAGTGGAAGTTACAAGCAATGATTTTAACAATAATCAAAAACTGCTGAAAGAAAACCTGAGATATTTCAACGATGTATATCTCCCGGATAAAGACAGTGTTAACGTTGATTTCAACAGTAAGATTGCTGTGTTTGAAGTACCTGCATTCAGCTACTTCCCCTACTATTTAATCGTTTCGAACCTTGAAACAATCAGTTATCCGTTCAGTCATCTGGCAATTGAGCAGGCGATTAACTCACTGTCCTTCGCTATTTATAAAGATTCAAGAATCCGTGCAACAGAACAGGAAGACGTCAATCTGCTGTTCAGCGCACTGATTAATACAAATGAAGGATCTCCAATCAGCTTTGAAAGTAACCCTGAGTTTTTCGAACGCTATCAGCTGAAAGACTCCAGTTATTATAAAGTGATTATTTGCGGCATTGATGCCGGCAGTGATATAGAAAACTCAGAGTACGTCAACGAACGGTACCAGCTGACATTTGAATGGCTGAAAAGCGTACTGGTCACACTCGATCCGAACATCAGTATTTTCGGCTTTGGCGATTCAAATAAATTCGCTATTCTCCTGCAGGAAAAACACGAATATTATCAGGCATACTGCCGACACCTGCAGCAGGAGTACAAAAAGTTCTTTAAAGAATCTCTGTCATTCGGGATCGGGAATGAAGTATCCGACTTTACACAGATTCATTCTTCATTCGTCGAAGCACTGGAAACATTTGAACTGTGCCAGTCCGAAGGGCAACGGGAATTTCTGGAAGTATACCGTCCAAGGAATTTCGAGGAGTTACTGCAGCTGCTGCCGCCGGACAAAGTCCGTCCGTTCGTACTCAGCACGCTCGGTGAACTTGCATTTCCGCAAAATACTAAAGACAAAGAACTCAAAAAAACGCTGCAGATTTACATGGATAACCAGTGTGATATTACGAAAACATCCAATGAGATTTTCGTCCACAGAAATACGGTAAAATACCGTATTAACAAATGCGAAGAGCTTCTGAACGTTAATGTGATGGATTCTGTTCATTCATTAAATATACGTCTCGCCCTCTTTATTTCACAGCACATACAGGATTTAAATCAGTAATTAAAGTTTAAAAATAGCCGTCGGAAAATTTCCGACGGCTATTTTTAAACTTTAATTTAGAACGGGAATGTATGAAGATCGACACCGAATACAACCGGTACCCAGAAATAGACGACTACTATAATAATAACTGTCGCTATTACATTCAGTCCGAACCCTGTTTTTACCATTTCTGTGATAGAAACTTTATTTGTACCAAAGACAATCGCATTTGGCGGCGTCCCTACAGGAAGCATGAACGCACAGTTGGCAGCCATCGCAGCAGGCGCCATTAATGCCAGAGGATGAACGTCAAGTGCCATTGCGAGACCGGCAAGTACCGGTAAAATCATCGTTGCTGTCGCTGTATTTGACGTAAACTCTGTCAGGAATAAAATTAAGATCGCAACAATTGCAATCATTAAAACGATTGGCATACCGCTTACACCCGACAGCATTTCCCCAATCCATTTATCAACACCCGTTGCAACGATTGCTCCGGCTAACGCAAGTCCTCCGCCGAATAGCAGCAGTACGCCCCACGGCAGATCTCTTGAAACAGACCAGTCCAGGACACGGCCGTTTTGTTTTTTAGATGGAATAATGAACAGAAGAACTGCTGCAAACATCGCGATTGAACCGTCACCAAGCATTTCTGTAAATGCAAACTGGTCGAAGAAGAACCCGCGCATAATCCATAGCAGTGCTGCCAGGATAAATACAGCCAGTACCCATTTTTCTTCTCTTGTCGTTTTCCCAAGTTTATCCAGTTCATCCGTAATAATTTTACGTCCACCCGGCAATTCTCTCATACCGTGTTTAAAACTGAAGAAGTTCATGTATGCCCATGCAATAGCAAGCAGTACAATAACAACCGGTATACCAACAAGCATCCATGTTGCGAAGTTCATCTCGTAATCAAAGATTTCTTTCATCTGACCTGCCAGAATAATTAGCGGCGGTGTACCAATCAGTGTACCGAGACCACCGATAGTACCCGCATAACCGATACCAAGTACTAAAGCCTTTTCAAATAACTTTACATCTCTTTGCAATTCCGGTGTAGACAGTGAATGCGCCTCTTTAATAATTGCCAGACCAATCGGAATCATGATCATAACCGCTGCTGTGTTCGAAACGAACATAGACAGTAATGCAGTTGAAATCATGAACCCTAAAAGAATTGTCGCAGTCGTCGTACCGATTGCTTTAATAATCGACAATGCGATACGCGTATGTAAGTTCCACTTTTCCATCGCTACTGCTAACAGGAAACCACCAAGGAATAAGAAAATAATATCATTTCCGTAGAAACTCGCGGCATCCTGATTGGTCATAACCCCGCCCATCGGGAACAACACTAAAGGCAGCAGTGACGTTGCCGGTATCGGAATTGCTTCAGTAACCCACCACGTAGCAATCCACAGTGCTGCAGCGACTACGAAAACTCCGGAACTGTCAAGAGAGACTGAGTCTATAAACATTAAAGCCAGTACAAAAAGCAGCGGCCCTAAAATTAAACCGATTAACTGAGCCGGTTTATAGGCTATTCTATGCTCACCAGGTGACGGTGCACCAGATGCCGCATTTCTTAATTCTTCAGAACTGAAAAATTTTAATAACGACTTTGTCCTTTTTGATTCACTCCATAAGTTGTCGTAACTTCTCTGGACAATGCCTCTTTTCTTAAGCTCACTCACAAAAATATCCCCCTTTTTAAATAAACATGTTTTGAATTTATCATAAATATTCAGATAAATCTATATAAATTTAATTACCTGTAATAAGTTTATCTTATAACTTTTGGGATGTAAGCGCTTATAGTAAGAATTTTCTAGTCATTTCGGTCTGTTTTTAAGTTTTTCAATGCTTTGCCGAGGGTGAATGACAATACATGCAGTTCATCTTCAGCGCCGGATAAACATCAGTCACTCTGCTGCTGTCCCTTTTTACAAATTAAAAAACTCCGAAGCTGCACTGCAGTTTCGGAGTATTCCATCAATATATTTATTTAACTTTTTCCACGTGTCCGACTTTCTTATAACCTGATTCATCAAGCATGAATACCGCAATAATACCTACAACCAGCAGTCCGCCTGCCAGGTAGAAGCCCATATCCAGGTTTCCTGTAACATCCGTAATGAATCCTGTAATGTACGGCGCCAGTATCGATGCCGACATTCCGATGAAGTTATAAATACCGAATGATGTTGCGAGTCCGACGCGCGGTGCGTTGTTCGCAACTACTGCGATCAGTACAGGGTTCGTACTCAGCTTACCGACGATACCGTAAACAATCAGTGATACGTACAGTACCCACATCTGCTCAAAAAGGACAATTGATACTGTCGAGATAAATGCCAGCGGCACCATAACCAAAAGGACCGGACGCTGTTTCCCCAGTTTATCAGACAGCCATCCGAAGAACAGCATTCCCGGAATTGATGCCCACGGTACTAATGATGACACGAATGCAACGCTTGATCCGCTGATGCCGCGAGCTGTTTCAAGGTAGTACGGAAGCCATGTAAGAATTACGAAGAATCCGTAAATCGAACAGAATATAGTAATAAAAGCTAAAATAAGGTTTCTGTTTTTAAACAGTTCTGACATTTTAAGTTTCTCCGGAACACCGTTTGCACTGTCCGGCGCTTTATAGCCCGGCGGGTGTTCTTTAACCATAATCCACATCACAATACCGATTACGATTACGATAACACCCATAATCCAGAATGGTGTTCTCCATGACATGTCCATTTCCTGTACTGTAATACTTGAAATCCAGTAACCTGCTGACATACCGATTGCCATACCGCTGTTAATAATCGCACTGCCGAGTGTTAAGCGTTTCTGAGGAATTGCTTCAGATGATAAACCATACTGCGGTCCGTAGAATACCCCCTGGAACATACCAGTCAGGAACCACATCATCAGGAACATATAGAATGTAACCATCTGTCCTGAAATAATTGCCAGTATACCAAATCCGATAAATGCCGGAATAATCATTTTCTTACGGCCGAATTTATCTCCTAAAAATCCTGAAGGTATTTGAGTCGCAGTATAACCGAGGAAGAATAGACTGCTGATCAGACCTAATTGAGCTGCGTTAATGGCGAATTCCGACTGAATATTTGTCATAATCGGGTTTAAAATTGTACGCGTTGCATAAATTGCAACCCAACCGAGCGTAAAGACAATGACAATTTTTATCCAGTAATTGTTGGAAATGTTTTTGTTGTCCATCGTTCTGTCTCCTTTAAATTTAATTTTGTATTATTTTCACTTATTATTTTACAGCATCACCATGCTAAATTCTTTATCTATAGTAGATAAAATTTTTCTATACTTTGTGCATAATATCACAAAATATAGGCGCAAATATTGGTATATATAAAATGTTTGTATAATTGTCCGAATAATTATATTATTAATAGTACAAAAAAATAAAAGAGAAGGATGATGCGCATAATGGCAAGTTTAAAAATAAATAGAAGACTTATAATGACACCGGGTCCAGTCGCAGTTGACCCCAGAGTTTCACAGGCGATGAGCAATTCAATTCTTGGACAGTTTGATCCGGATTTCACGGATATAATGAATGAAACGATGGAGTTAATCCGTGCATCATTTAAAACCATAAATAAATGGTCATTCCCTGTCGATGGAACGAGCCGTGCAGGAATTGAAGCTGTTATTGCCAGTATCGTTGAACCGGGAGATAAAGTACTGGTACCGATTATCGGACGATTCGGCTATCTCGTTACTGAACTCGCTGAACGTGCCGGCGGTATCGTGCATACAATTGAAGCACCGATGGGTGAAGTAATTCCGCAGGAAGACATTATACAAAAACTGGACGAAATCGAACCTAAAGTACTCGCAATTATTCACGGGGAAACGTCTTCAGGACGTCTGCAGCCAATTGATAAAATCGGCCATGCAGCGAAAGAGCGAGGTATATATACAGTAGTCGATGCAGTCGCTACATATTTGGGACAGGACATCCCTGTTGATGAGTGGGCACTGGATGCTGTTATCGGCGGTGCTCAAAAATGTCTGTCGGTACCTTCAGGTATTACCCCCATTACATTTAACGAACGTTTCAGTGAAGCAATCAATAAACGTAAACGCGTTGAAAAAGGAATACGTACATCAGATGACAAAGCGACATCTCATTTCATTACGAGCAACTATCTCGACCTGACACAGCTTCAGGATTACTGGGGTGAACGCCGTCTGAATCACCACACTGAGGCAACGGTGAATATTTATGGTCTGTATGAAGGACTGAAACTTGCAATCGATGAAGGCGTCGAAGCACGTGCACGCCGTCACAGCTATCACCATGAGGCGATGAAAAAAGCAGTTACAGCATTAGGACTTGAGATTTTTGGAGACGAAAATCACGAAATGCAGATGGTAGTATGCGTTAAAATACCTGAAGGTATTAACGATGCAGAATTCCGTACAGAACTTCTGTCACGCTTTGGAATTGAAATTGCAGGCACATTCGGATCAGTCGCCGGACAAATCTGGCGTATCGGTACGATGGGCTACGTTGCAGAAAAACAGAATCTCTTAAACTTCATTACAGCGTTTGGAGTATTCCTCCAGTCGAAGGGTACAGAAAATATCGATCCTGCTGCTGGACTTGAAGCAATGACAAACTATTATGATGAACACGAACTTTAATATGTAATCTATATAATTGAAGAACAAAAATACCAGCCGCATTAACGCGGCTGGTATTTTTTATATGGAACGCACTTCGATTGATGTTATCAGACTTAAATTAATATAGGCCTCGCCGCCGCTTCGATTCGGAAGTTTCACAAAATGGTTGGCTTCAAACTTGCCGTTAATCAGCCGGATCAGTTCATCTACTGCTTCTGTCTTGTTGACTTCCATCGTGGATCCGCCGATAAAATGCACTGTAATAATTTGTTTCATTTCCTTCACCTCTTTGTAAACTATACCCCATTTTTTAAATCTTAATAATGGTAAAATAAAACTGTTAAGGAGTGATAATATGTCACAGGGTGAACGTGATTTACAAAAAAAGCATAATACAGAACGCCGTGCAGATGCTTTTTACAATAATCAGATGATTGATTATTTAAACGGTGAAATGCAGCAGTTTATTAAAGAACAGACAATGTTATTTATCGCAACAAGTGATAAAAACGGCAATTGTGATTCATCATTTAAGGCCGGAGAACAGAGTTTTATACACGTGATTGATGAAACCCGTGTAATGTATCCGGAATACCGCGGCAACGGCGTGATGGCATCTCTTGGTAACATAATCGAAAACCCGCATATCGGTCTCTTAATGATTGATTTCTTTAATGAGCAGATCGGTCTTCATATAAACGGTGCTGCTGAAATTATAGAAAATGAACACATTCATGAGATTGCACCGGGTGTAACTGATGAGCGTGCGGAACGCTGGGTGGTCGTCACAGTACATGAAGCGTATATTCACTGTTCCAAACATATCCCCCACCTCGTCGATACTAAAAACCTGAGAGATTGGGGTACCGATGATACAGCTAAAAAAGGTGGAGACTATTTCAAAGTCAAACAGAGCAATAAAGAACAAAAATAATTACTGTTTATTATCCAGTACGTTTTTGGCAGTCTGTTTCATTTTTTCAACATAAGAGCCTCCCAGTTCGTTCTCAATAATTTCAAAAGCTTCTTTAGACATAAACGGGCGGTATTCTGCATGATGGGCATCACTTGCCACTATGTGAATCAGCCCTTTTTCTATTAAATCAAGTGAATTCGCCTGCAGATCACTGCCGAACTCCCCGCATACAGACGCAGCGGTCACCTGTGCCAGCGCACCGTCTTTAATTAAACGCGCAAGGATCTGCTCATTCTGGACGAGCGGGCGGCAACGTTCCGGGTGCGCAATAATCGGTGTCAGACCAAGTTCACGCAGTGCCGTAAACACTTCATCGACATCTTCATGCAACTCGGTAAATGAAAACTCTACAAGAATGTAATTACTGCCCGCAAGCGTCAGTGACTCCCCGCTTCGGAGTTCGTCAATTAACACATCGTTAATTCGAATCTCCTGTCCGGGATGCACATTAACCGGTATATTGTTATCTTTAATAATACTTTCAACTTCATGAAGCTTCTGTTTTACAACATCAGCCGGTGTGAGGTACGATCCGCTGTGATGGTGCGGTGTCACAATAATATCAGTAATCCCCTGTTCAACTGCCTGGTTGAGTAAATTCAATGTTTCTTCAGATGACTTAGGACCATCGTCCACATTTATTAATAAGTGATTATGAATATCTATCATTAAACTCTCTCCATTCACTGTAGTTACCTTCATTATAACGCGGATAATACATTAGTTAAAAACATCCGTCTGACCTTAACAGTAACATTACAAATGATAAAACCCCGGAACCATGAATGAGTCCAGGTGAGAACTCTATGTAAAACTGATTAAATATATTATTTCCTCAGCTTAAAAAACATAAGCAGACTTAAACCAAGCAGCAGAACACCTGCAATAACCATTACCCAGTTGATTCCCGGAGCCTCTGTACTGTTCAGTACAAGCATGTTTAAACTTTCATTCATTCCTGTCCCACCTTTCATAAACCTTGTATGATGTTATTCATTATATATAACTGAGGTATGAATTCAAATAGATGCACTGTAAAAAAAAGAATCCTCTCCTGCTGTGCCGGAGAGGATATCAATTCAATTGTTATTCAGTTGATTTACCGAACTTTCTGCGTTCCGCTTCAAGTTCCAAATCATCCACCTCGTCATCCAGATATGTTTCGTCGGGAAGATTTTCTATCGGTTCATTGAACGACACAGGACCGTCCAGAATTTCTTCTTCCACTGCCACGTTCTCTATTCTGTCTTCGACATCTTCGGCTTGTTCTCCGCCATAAGTATATGCTCCGCAGTTGGGGCAGATATCGGTTTCTTCGGCGATTTTCACACCGCAATTTTGACACGCATCCATATAGTAAACCCTCTTTTCTGTTAATATTCTCTTACTACAAATACCCCTTTGTGAGATATCTAGTCATTTCAGAATGAGAAAAAAACTTCCCGGTATTAACGTGAAGTATAATCACTATTTATCGTCACTACGCCCAAAATCACTGCGCTCTTTTTTCTGCTGTTTATTCAGCTCATCTTCCGGATAATTCTCTTCCGGCATATCTTCTATCTTATTATCCTTACCAGGCCCATTTAAGAACTCCTCTTCCGGTGCTCGTTCCTGAATCAGTCCGTTAGTATCAGTATAATTTTCATCTTCTCGGATAAACTCCCCGCACGCCGGACATACTCTTGTATCTTCCAGTACTGATTCACCGCAGTTTTGACATACAACCATTACTATCACTCACTTTCAGTAAAGTATTTATTAATAGGTAAATACCCATGTTTCATAGAAATTAGTCATTTTAGTTTTATAGAATAAAAAAAGCGTACTTTAAATTAATAAGTACGCCCTGATTAATATTAAACCAGCTGATCTTTAAACATATCGTCGTAGAACGACAATGTAAACATTGAATAGAATGATACCAGCGGTGACTGGATTAAATTGTTCTTCCATGCATTTTCAAATGCATTGTCGATGTTGTAGTCAAGTACTGTTGTATAGAAAACATCGTCGTAAATCTTACTTAAGACATGGTTGTTGCTCTTTTGAACCTGAGTAGCAACAACTTGAAGCGTCTCGTTCATATCGCCTGTATTCTGCTCTACGAGTCTTAACAGCGGTTCAAGTTCTTTAGTTAACTTAATTAACTGTTCGCGCATTTCCTGGTTCTTCTCTTCAAGCTCTTTAGGAAGATCTAAAGGATAGAAATCCTGTGTGATTTTTTCAAGAGTGAATCTTTCAAGTACTTCCAGCTCAGTAGGATACTGGACTTTTTTATCTGCAGTCATTACACCGTGTGTACACTGCATCAGTGACAGCCTGATTAAATCTATTCTGATAAAAGCACGGCACAGTTCAACGACTGATAAGTGGTTAAAACCTTCTTCTTTAAATTGAGCAAGAATATCGTCCAGTTTTTTAGACTGATCTTCAATCATTTCCGGAATGCGTGTCATTCGGTATGTGAAGCTTTTATAGTCTGTTGCTTTTAATAATTCTTCTTTAGTTTCTTTATAGCTCTTCATGTAATCCCCTATTCTTTTCTTTATGTTATTAGTAATAGTTTAACATATGGGACTATATTTTTAGCCTATTCAGAGAGATTTTGTTACTGATATCTCAAGCGCGATACTCTGCGGTATCTGCTCTTGCTGTACAACAGCTTATCTTTCGTATAGAACTTATAATTTTTCATCAGATAAAGTATGAGCTTCGCCGCTTCTGACAAATATTCCACTATCGTTGTCTGAGGATTAACACCTAAGAATTTCAATTTATTATTCTGTTCAAATACATTATTAAAAATCAATTCGGTGCGAAATTTATGGTATTAGCTCGTAACTCCGATAACTTGACCGTAATTAAGCCTTTTGAGGATCTGCTGAATTTCCACTGCGTTGTTGTAGGTGGTCGTTGAGAAGTATTCTGTGAGGATATGACATTCGTCTATATAGTCGTAGCTGGGGTTTAAAAGATCTTTCGTACCGCGGAGTTCGTTGTCATCATTAAATGATGTAATTAGGATATGCGCCTTGCCGTAATCAAATTTCTGATAAAGATCTGCGACTGCTTTAAAGCGGCGATAATCGCCGTCAAGGTAGACAATTAGTGTTTTATTTTCATAAGACATAACAGTACTCACCTCATCTGTATTGTTACCTGCAGTATAACAAGCCAGTATTTAGATACAGTTTTACAGAAGTAAAATTAGTGTAAATAAAAACCGTGAGATATCCTCTCACGGTTTTCTGTTATTCTGCGGTTGTTAAATTAATAGAATCTTCATTGTACTGATTGAAACTCACCATAATGCGGTCCGCTTCTTCTACAGTATTCAGTGTCATCGGCGGCTCTCCGCTGTATTGAATCGTTTCAATAAAATCTTCCCCGTTAAAATAAGATACGTAGCTTGAACGGTTAATCTCATAAGTATTAGATGGATCGTAGTCAATATAATCAGTAGTCATCATTTCTTCATTTTCAACAGCTTCACCATTGTAGCCCATCCAGCTGCCTTCAGTGAGCGAGCCCATATCCATCAGATTATCATCTGAACCGCCGCTGCACGCTGATAAAAGCATAATTCCCACTAGTAAACTCATAAAAGACAATTTGGTTTTCATTGATGTTCCCCTTTTCTGTTTAAAGTAAGTAACAGTTAAATAATAGCATAATACTGCTGCCTGTCTAACTGTTAACCAAAGAGATTATATAAGCCGAAGCGGTAGCCCCATATTTTTATAAACTCTCTAATCCAATGGGAAAAAGCGTCTTCTCTATCGAGTCCTTTTTTACCTTCTAAATTTGAAGCGGAGATATAGTTAAAGGTCTTGTCATTATCATTGAGCCGTTCAAAGGCTAGTTTGGCTCTTTTAAGATGGTAATCACTAGTAACAATCATTGCGGACTCAAAATTATTATCGTCCATAATTTCTAGAGTTCTTTCTGCGTTTGAATATGTGCTTGTAGATTCAGTATCAACGATTACATCTTCCTCTTCGACACCGTAATGGCGAACGATAGATGTAAGTTCTTCAGCATTGTATCTGTCACCTGCTGGGGTAATCAACACCTTATCGGCATAGCCTGACTGATATAAATCAGCAGCCTCCTTCACTCTGCCTTGGTCACCGCCGCCGAGAGTCACAATCACATCGCTGTCTTCAGGCGTGTCAGACTCTCCGGGTATAAAACTTTCTATTAAAATTGCTATAAATGTAAGAGCAAGAATAACAAGTAAAGGAATTGCAATTTTAATATTCATGAGTGCCTCCGCATTTAATATTAATCAATTTCAACGAGCTGCATGCCGTTTTTATTATTTTTATTAAAGCTGAGTATTATACCATCAGCCTCTTCAACTGTATTAAGCATCTCAGGTGTATCTTCATAGAGCTCTGTTTTGATAAAGTCTTCACCATTGAAATAAGATACATAAGTGTCACGGCTGATTTCATAATCTTTTTCTGGATTATACAGAATGAACTGCGACTGCATCATTGCCTTATTATTTTCTGAAGTACCTTTATAATTAACCCAGCGGTCTTCTACAGTATTTATTTTGTTAACTAAATTATTAGACGTACTCTCATCGAATATAATAAGAACACTTAATATTATTATAAGTATCAAAGATAACCCTATTATAAATAGCTTGCGGTACATTGCTGTTCTCCTTATAATGTTTTAATTAAAGAGACTAGTTAAAAATTCCAGAGATGATAACATACTTTATTTAATACATATAAAATCCGTACATCAGAGTACTTGGATAATAGCATCAACGTAATACAACATACTTGTACAGCGTCCCAAGAAAGCTAACATACTGATTATTTTTCAAAAGAAATTCATGCCCAGCCTATTTTAAAATTTATAACATATTAATTTCTCTCAACTATCTTTTTTATTAACTTTAAATAAAGACTCTACTTATTCAACCAACTTTTATAAACTTAACATACTATTAATAATTTATACGAGCATATGAATAATTTAACTTACAGTGAGCCTCTTTATTAGTTTTAAACAGTAAAATAACTCTATAATATTTTGCACCCTTTGGAACTGGAACTTCATCGAAAATTGATAAGGTGCTTTCGTTAGTTTTCTCATTTTCCAAAACAACAGTTTTAAATCGTTTTTCATCTGTATAAAAAATGACACTTTTTCTAATCTCACCTTCATAATTTAAAAGATTGATGGACGTATTAAGTTTTAGACTTTTTGCTTTTTCGATAATCTTAGAATTAGGTATGTTCTTAAAAGAACCTTCATATGTTTTAATATATGCATTTTTATCGGACTCATGTAGAGTAATATCTTCACCTTTAACAGTCACTGCTTCATTTAAAGAGATATAATCTAATGTATAATCAATTAATTCTGTAGATTTTTGCATTGATTTTAAATTATCACTTGCTACAGTCAATGTTAGATGGGATTTCGGTATTTGGTAGCCTTTTTTAGTCATAATATTTATATACTGAATCATGGAGGCAAGCGACCATATAAATTTATTAGTACGATTGTTCAATTTCGAATTCATCAACTCTTCAATTTTACTGTACTCAATAATATCAAACATAGGATTGTTTCTAAATTCTAATATTAAATCTTTAAAAGCATTAACAAGAGCTTGATCATTATTACCAAGTGATTTCCAATTGTATTTAGCGACTTGACTAGTCGCCTGTATTGGTTCCCGTTTTAACCAATTAACATAGTCTTCTGGTGATTGTGGTCCATTTTTTTCAAATGTATATCTTGTATTAAAAAAAGGCAATTTATTAAAGTCACTATTTAATCTTTCAATAATTTCGTAATGTATTCTTTCTTTATCTAAATCTTCTATATTCAACTTCATAACAGATTTTGTGAATTGATTATCCATAAAAACTGAATATGAGTTACTTGAATAACTTTTTGGCTTTCTTGAATCACTTGTCCATCGTCCAGTTCGATATTTCAAAAAGAATATGTGAAATAATTCGTTAATGTTATCATATTTAATAGAAAAATCATCGAGAAACGTGCTAAATTTATTCTGGTCATCTAAGTAAAAATCTTCAAATTTATAAAATGGTTTTTTTAATGGATTTTTAAGAACATCTTTATTCTTAGGTATATGGGTACTATATCCGCCCTTTAAAACAGCTGCAGCAATTCCATTAAAATTTTTATTATCTACGAATTCAGTTTTAGTGTTTACTGTATCGTATGCACTTATCAATCCTGAAGAAGCTGTCATTATTGATTTTATTCTATTATCTAAAGAGACACTTAATTGATTTTTTTTTGATAACTTCCTTTCATTTACTTCGTGTGGAATTTCTGATAATCCAGCTAATTGTTGAGCAATTATTACATCGGGATGGTCAGGAAAACCTGTAGTATGTGCTTTAATGTTATAGCCTTTATTCAACAAAGCAAGTAAGACAATACGACTGTCTTTCCCACCAGTAAGACCTAATCTAATCGATTTTTCTTTATCTTTAACAATATCAAAACTTGATAATAAATCTTCCGTGACTTTATCATAAAAGTCTTCCGTAGATTTTACATTAAATGCGGAATGATATGTATCATCTATTTCTTTAGATGTGATATTACCATCTGCAATTCTAATGTGAGAGTTTTCGGGTAAACATAAGACATCTTTAAATGGAGTAAGTTCATCTGAAAAATATCCTTGTTCTAAGAATGAAATGAAATTGGCCGGATCAAAAATTGGTTGTATTTTTTCATTACCCAAAACACTGATTACCAATGGATCAGTTCCAACAATTATATGATTTTCATCTTCATAGTAATAGACACTTTCAGCACGTACAACATGGGTGAAAATATCGATACTATTATCTATAAGATTAGCTGTTGATAATGCAAATGCACCTCTTAGTTCCCTTATAATGGAATGTTTTTCATCAGCATTTGAAGTCATCAATATTTTTTGTATATCTAATTTTCCTTCTACAAATTGGCCAACGGGACAAAATAAGTGGTTCTCATATTTATTGTAAGGATATTCTCTATATTCATTTGTATAATATACTGATATTAATTGTTCATTACTTACGGATTCGAAGATATGCGAAGTTTCTTTATAAAAGTTGATAGTTTCAGAAACTTTATCCTCAGTTATATAATTATTTTTCTTTTTATTATAGATATGCAAAAAACCTTCCATTAAATCATCCATCCTAACTTTATTAATTATTAAATAAATTATATCATTATTAGATCGAACATAATTAAGAAAAACTTGAATTTCCTAAACATGTTGTGAATTATAGAATAGCTTTACATCTTAAAGAAAAAAACCTCAATATATAAACTAAATTATTCCTTTATCAATTTAGTTTTTTAGCTATCTTACTGATTACAAAATAAGCACACATACTGAAAAATTATCAGGATGTGTGCTTAAAATTTATTAAACGCTAATATTAAACTCTTCATTATCTATTAATATTTTCAACATTTTATTTTTAACAACTTTAATATCTATACTATAATTTTTCAAATTTAAAGCTGTTATAAAATCAAAGTCATCATTAGATGATAACTTTGAAAATTGAAGCTGTTTTGTGTTAATTTCTTTCCCGGTTTTTAATGTATTTTTAGCAATAACCTTTTCGTCTTCACCTTTTATTAGTTTAAGATTAGTATTTAGAAATTGCTGTATTTTAACTGAATCACCTTTATTTCTAAGAAGAGCTTCATTTCTCCCCTTTTTCACTAAAACATCTTGATGTAAATTAAAGTTTTGTATAAGAGTTGAGGGTTTTTCTATGTGTCCTTTATCAATCAAAACTATTAAATCATAGTGTTTAAATACTATTACCTTTCTTTCTAACTTTACACCGTTGTTAAAACTCTCATTTATTCCTGATAGAATCGAAAAATTTTCACCGTGATAATATCCATTTGTACGCACTTTTCTTGTAAATCTATTTTCATTCGTTCTTTTATATTTATATTTCTTAAAAAATAAAGTTGAATGAGAAGTTTCTCTCATCATATATTTTCGTATTGGAGAGGAACTATAATTATACTTACCTGGGTCAACTAAATAATTTTTAAAATTATAATTTAGTGTGATACTTAAATCATCTAGATGTTTATGTACTCTTGATGAATAACCGCTAATAAAGGTAAGATACAATGGGATTTCATTATTTCTTTGATAAATATTTAAACCAAGCTCTCCATCATTTAGATGTTCATAGTGTTTATTGGATAAATCATATTTAATTTCACTCGAATCACCAATAGGAGGTAAGTATCCATCTGGCCTTACTAAAACGTTAAAGTAATTATCTGCTTTTTCTAAATAACTAAGTATATGTTCACTATAACTTAAACTAGATAACTCAAGGTATTTTTGGATTTTTTTATATAGTTTAGTTACTAAAAGATGATATTCAGGGGAGTTTTCTAAATGAATACCCTTTGAACTATAGTTATACCAGAATGCTTCCGTAGATCTCGAGATTCCTGTAGTCATCAAATCTTTTCTATTTAAGAAGTTGCCTATTAATAATAAACTTCTATCCATCATTAGACCGTGATTATTGAAGTTATAATTTTTAGAGTCTGTTAACACATCTATATGTGATTCTAATATATTAAAATATTTATCTAAGTTAATATCTATGTTCTTTTTAATGACTATATACATAAACTGGATTAGAATTTGAGCTCTAACTGCTGTCGGATGATCATACCAAATCATATCATTATTTGGTTTTAATCTAGCATATTCTATCCAAGAAGATGATATTTCATAAATTTTATTCAGTACTAAATCATCGTTTTCTTCATAATAAATAACAATTAAATCGTTTAAGAATCTCAATGATTGTAAATATAATTGGAATGTATTACCACTCTTATCATCCTGTTCATCCCAATTGAAAGTACTTGAAAATTTTATATCAGGTAGGTTTGGCCAAACTTGAATAACATTATTTAAAACGTTATCTACTTTTACCTTTTTATCTTTATTATGATTTTCAAAACTCCTTATTAGTTCTTCGGGTAATGATTTAATATGTTCATGTAGCGCTATGTTTGACATAAAACTCTTCCTTTTTTAAAAAATTAGATTAAATTTTTTTCCTAATTTAAATCTATTGTTTATATAGTTCTAGATGAATAGTAACTTTTCATTTCCAAGAATGTATAGATGTGTTTAGAAAGTTCACGCTCTTGTACAGTTAAACTTAAGCCAGTTCTTAATTTATGCTTGATGACTAAGCTTTTTATTAATATATCAAAAGGTTGTCGTACTGTTCCTTTATAAGGAACATGATGTTGAGTGTGATTACCATTTGTATTAACTTCTATTATATGACCCGGCCCTTTGCTATAATCTTCACACATAAAATCGATACTTGCTGAGTGTAAGCCCGGGATCGCTGCTACTGCTTTAATAGATTCTTGGATTATTTCATCTGACAATTCGTCAGTTATATCAATACTTTCTGCACCTAGCACCATGTTAGACATCTCGTTTAAAATATAAACTTCATTTTTTTTAAGAACATAATCTAGACTCTTATTATTTTTTTCTAATTTTTCTAAAACAACTTTATTTACAGGAATTAATTTTGATTTAAAGTAATGTATTTTACTACGGATTATATTTTTCTCTTCAATTAGACGCCTTATTGAACTTTCTCCATCTCCAACTACATGAGGAGGTAACCGTATTTCGGCTGCAGAATATATACCTTCAATAACACTTACTCTAATATCAAAACCATCTATATGTTTTTGTATAATAAATTCAGGGGTTATTATATTATTATCTCGTTGAGCGACTAAACTTCTATCCCAAGAACTAGAGAAGTTTTCAATTGATACATTTGTTTCAATACCTTTTCCACCAAATAATGATATTGGTTTTATAACAATATTAGCTCCATCGAGAGTTCTTATATAATCAAAAGCTTTGTCTTTTTCATCTTCCTTAAACAACTCAGATTTTAAAACATTTATATCAAATTGACTCAAATAATTTTCAAGCTTATATTTATTTCTGCACAATTTTAAAGCGCTTTTGTGTGTTGTCGATATATTAAGTCCCCGTATATTACCAATGTTTTTTCTTTTGTAGAATAAGTCAATTCTCTTTCTTTTACTATTCTTTATTTTTGAAACTTTGTATACAATATTGTTATTAGATGCAGCATCTTGTAAAAGTAATTGTGAATTAACCTTTGAGTCTAGCATATTTACATCTTGTTGATTAAACAATAATATTGCTTTCGTAACTTTGTTCATATTATCCCCTTTAATTTTTTATTAAAATTCTAAAGTCTTTATTTGACTGTTATATTCATAAACTATTGTTCTATTCTTGAATGAATAACTTACAATAGCAACATCATCGATATTGTTATAAAAATATGTTAAAAACTTGCTACTTTTACCTTTTTTAATAAAAGCAGTTTTATGGTTAGGTGTATAATTACCGAATTTTTTGGAGATTTTCCCACTTGTAATTTCTGTAGAGGTCTTTACATTATTTACTTTGACAGTTTCAAGTGTATATTTCATATTTCCTACTTCTATCAATATACTTTTTTCATCTTTATATTTAACTTTTGCATCTGGGGCTAAATTGAAATTTTGATAATATAATTGTTTATTTTGAGAATCAATTTCGTCAACTATAAATATAATACCTTCTTTAGTATTTATTAGCGTTCTTGAAATATTAGTATCCTTATAAAGATTATTTATTCCTCTAACTTTAGTATAATCTTCTGTTTCTTTATACTCTTTAATTCCTAAGTTTTCTTTATCATTTTCATAATCACTGTATTTATATTCCATATCTTTTATAAGCAATGTATTATGTGCGGAAGGAGAAATTATATACTTCCTGACTTCATTATTTTTATTGTAACTATATTTACCAGAATCTATAAATATATCATTACCATTTTCAAAATAAACAAAAGATAAATCATCATAGTGTTTATGTGTGAGTTTACTGTATCCAGATATGAAAACCAGGTGTTTACTATTTAGATTATCTAATTTATCTTTATATTGTATAATGCATTGGCCAGCTTCAGTATCTACGAAGTTTTTATATATTTTCTTTGTAGTTTGTTCTTTAATTTGTCCTGTGTCACCGATTAATGGATAATACGAATCCGGTTTAAGAATCAGTTGATTATAGTTATATGTTTTCTCTAGTTTATCTTTCAAAGGTGTTGGGATTTTTATATCAATAGAGTCCAATAAATATTCAGTTCTTTGAAAAAGAATTCTTACTAACTTATGATATTCTGGAGAATTTTCTAAATGTACTCCCTTTTCACTAAAATCTCTATTGATAGTTTTATAGAGTCTGCTTATTGATTTTTCTTGATACATTTTCTTTTTCTTAGTATCGTTTATGAAAAAACTGGTGCAAAGAAGCGCATTATCCATCATAATTCCATGATTATTTTCTTTATAATTCTCATCTTCAAAAAGAAAATCTGCATGTTTTAATAGTAAATTCTGAAATTCTTCCTCTTCGAATTTAGACGTGTTTTTATAAGCAGATTGGAAAAAAATAAAATTTATAATTCTATATGATACCGCATGTTCATTCCACGCTAAATTATTTTCTTTTAAAATATAACTTTCTTCTAAGTGATATTTAATCCAATCATCAATTATTGCACGCGCTAATTTGACCTTCATGGTTTTAGGCGATTTTATATGAGACCAAGTGATATCATTTACAAAATTTAAACTATGCAAATATACTTGATATGTTCTAGGATTTCTGTGGTGGTTAAAATTCCAGTCAATTTCTTTTTCATATTTAATCGGATCAAGATTACGTTTAATATATAATCTCCCTCTTAACAATCTTCTAAAATTTGTTTCCATTCTTTTATTATATGGAACTAATTTTTCAATATTCATAATTTCACCTGTTCAGTTTAATTATTATAATTCAACTATTGATAAACTTTAATAGCTTCATTTTTTAATCGTCCTTAAATATAATGTTAATGCAAAATTTATTTAATCAGACTTTTTCTTAAATCGGTTTTTAATTTATGAGTTTGCAAAGCTAATTCAATCAGTCGTTCAATAAGACTAGAATATTCAATACCTGATACTTCAAGTAATTTGGGATACATACTAATATTTGTGAATCCGGGAAATGTATTAACTTCGTTTACAAAAATTTCGTTATCATCAGTCAGAAACATGTCAACTCTTCCAAGTCCTTCACAGTCCAAAATCTTAAATGTTTTCAATGCAACTTCTTGTAAAGCTGTGACTTGGAAAGAGTTTAGTTTTGCAGGTATTTCTAGACTGGCACCTTTTTCATCTATGTATTTCGATTCATATGAATAAAATTCTGTATTAGATATAATTTCACCAGGTAACGATACAAATGGATCCATGTTCCCAAGAATAGCCACTTCAATTTCACGTCCATTTATTGCACTTTCAACCATTACTTTTGTATCATATTTAAATGCTTCATCAATAGCATTATAGAAACTTTTTTCATCAGTTACCTTCGAGACTCCAACGGACGATCCCTGATTGACTGGTTTAACAAACATTGGAAGACTAAGTTTTTCTTTTGTTTTATTGAAGTTAGCTTTATTTTTCTCGTTATATTTAAACACTACTGATTTAGCCACATCGATACCTTCACTTTTCAGTAATTTCTTAGTTATATCTTTATCCATACAAATAGCTGAGCTTCTTACATTACAACCAACGTAAGGAACTTCTGCAAGTTCAAGCAATCCTTGAACAGTACCATCTTCACCCATAGTTCCATGAAGTATTGGAATAACAACATCCAATTGCTTATTAATATCTGTACCTTCAATCCTGCCTGGAGAAACTATTCTTACTTTTTCTGCAGACTTCTCTTTCCAATTGAATAGATCTTCAGCTTTAGTCAAAAGCCATTCACCAGATTTGGTAATATAAATTAAGTTGATATCATATCTTTTTTTGTCCAGAACAGTTAAAACACTCTCAGCAGAACGCATAGAGATTTCATGCTCTGTTGATTTCCCTCCGTATATTATTCCTATACTTATTTTTGACATCCAATCACTCCAATTTTTAAGAATTTCAATATTATATATAATAATTTTATCATAATTAAAAAGTATTACTCATCAAATTTAAAATCAGACTTTAAAGTATTTTTCTTTAGATATTATAAGAAACATATTTAAAAAAGCTGGATACTATCCAGCTTTCCAAATTAAATATTAAAATAGAAATTATAAAATATAATCTTCTTCAGTTGCATTTAAAGCAATATATCTTGCATAGCCTATACCGTTTAACGCAAGATCAAAACCTGCATAAAATTCAGCAGGCTTATTTACATTATATTCGACAAAATAAATACTATTATCTTTATTAATTACAAAATCAATACCAACTTCAGTTATTTTAGAATCAAAAACTTTTTCCATAACTTTTACACTTTTCAATGAAATCTCTCTAATATTTCTATTTATTTTTTTATAATTTTCCTTGCTGAAATTTCTACTAACAAACCCTTTCCATTGACCAATATAACCACCATTGCTAAGCATTGAAATTTTAGCTATATCGTGACCAACCCGCGGGACTATTGCTAAAAATTCCCATTCATTATTAATATTACGTATCATATGAACTCTAATATCAAAAGGATGGTTATCTAATGTTTTAGAGGGAATAAATTTTTGAAGTACATAGTTATCCCTACCAGAGAGGTTATCGAGCCATTTGCTAAATTCTTCTGATGAATAACTTATTATAGATTTCTCTAGAGCAACTTCAATATTTTTATCATTAAAGTATATATAATATAAATTTTTACCGCCAGAGGACGACTGAGGTTTCAAAATAATATTTCTATGTTTTTCTAAAAAATTTAATGTGGCCTTAGTACTCAAAAATCTTTCATAAGGAATTATATTTTCAAGTAAGGTTCCTTCTTCGTAGAATTTATCGTAAAAAGTTAATTTATTCATTTTTTGACCAAAATTAGGGTGTGTCGTTGGAATATGTTTTATTTTGTCATATACATGTTTATATTTTGGAGAAGAAGCTGTTCTTAAACGATCAAAAATAACATCTATACCATTGCTTAAAGAATAATCCTTCCAAATCCATCTCCCATTTTGAAATGTTTTACCTTTAATTAAGTCATTAGAACTATCTATATTAGAATTGGAAAAATAAAATACTTCACAATCATAAAACTTTGAAACAATAGCACAATGATTATAGAGCTCTTTATGAAATTCTGACTGCGCTAGTATACCAATCACAGGTTGTATATTTTTTAATTTATTCATTTTTGATATCACCTTAATTAATTTTATATAATTATTTATTAGAAAAAATTCACTCGTATTAACTAATATAACTTCATATTTAGCATTATATGAACACTGATTAAATAAATTATATTGACTTTATATCTAAGTATTTAGATTATACCATAAGTATATTCACATAATTTCATTGCTTTATCACATTTTGTTATAAATTTATTTTAGTAAAAGTATAATCTAATACCAGACTAAATGTATTTATATAAACTATTTATGGAAAAAATCTAATACATTATCTTTTAAAATAGATAAAAAATTAACTGTTATTAATTTTTTATTTTATTTAAATATAGAAATTTTATACTCTCTAACCGTCCAAAGAAGCCCTCACATGGAGGGTTATCGGGAAAACATCCTTTTTTGGACATTGAACGTATTAAGTTATTACTATCCTTTCGATCAATTCATCCATGCCAACGATAATGCGCAACCCGATCCGTATTAACAATTTGTTTCTCTCCCTCTTGTAACATTTGCATCGCCTGATCAAGCACTGTATTAACTAACTCTGCATTAGGGGTGATACTCTCATTGTCCAACCCACGATAACACCGTATTCAATCCTTGGAGATAGATATACCTTACCGCTAAGTATACAAAATTCCGTAACCCATTTATCATTTATTTTATCTACTTCAAAATATTAGGGACAACAGGTGATATCTCTCCATCATACGAACTATATTTTCTCATTTTAATGGATTTCGCAACGAGATTTTTTCCTGCATTATACGTCGCACTTTTTTTCGACAGGATAATCTCTATATTTTTTAATGACGCATGTATCCAACGGTAGGCGTAAAGACACTTTCCTACTTTGAAAATATCAATAATTTGAACCCGCACATAGTTGTATTTATTCGGCAGAGCAAGTTGTTTCTTATGGTAACAATAACTACTTTTGGGAATGTCAATAGATGTTAGTAATTGATAAAGTTTGTACTTTGGACGAAGGGCATGGATCAGGGTTGTTTTTTCTTGGTTAGTCAGCGCTTCCAGAAAGATGCCTTGGTCTTTTTTTATAATTTCTCCTGCTTTCTCTAGTATATCTTTTTGCATTTGAAGTTGAGATAGCTCATCCTGAAGTTACTTGACTTGGTCTTTCAATTTATTACGTCTGTATCACTAGGTTTCTTCATTTTATTGATAGACACACCTTTGCCAAGCAGCTGGACTCTATACTGGTAAAGAGGCTCTCGGCTAACCCCATATCATCCGCTATTTTCTGTGCAGATGTATTACGAGTGAGTAAAACACCAGCTTCTTTTTCTTTTGATGTTAAGTTTATCCCATTTCTTTTAAATTTACGAGACTGAGGTGCCATTTCCATTACCCAATTCGTTAAAAGCCCATGACTTGGATACCCTAGCATTCTAATTGTACGAGAATAACACTTACCATGCTCTAAATAATGATCCACTGCCGTCTTTTTCTGTTTTTCTGTGTTAGACCGACTCGTAATTTCCTTTTTAACGTCACCATGCCGTTTATGTTCTTCTATCCAGTTTCTAAGTGACAAACGTGAGAGTACCCGAGTTCGTTTATTACAGCAGCGTATGATTCGTATTTAAAATAAAGATTTATAGCTTTTAATTTTTCCTTATAAGCATACTTCGACTTCCTACTAACCAATTTGGTCTAAGATTTTGTCCGCATGCCCATCTGTACATATTTATACTAGCATTTATAAGATATGACAATGTTTTTCGACCACTTGTGTCTCTGCAGTAAAACTATGTCCGCAGTCTTTACAGAGATAGCGCTGCTTAGACAGCTTTAAGAATGCCGGCAGACCAGAGATGTGCGGCAAAGTGATTCGAGAGGCACGGGTGCCATTGTTAACTATACTGTAATCCGCATTGATGCATCCGCAATCTGGACAATGCGTTGGATTGTACGTGAGCTTGGCCGTGATAAACAGTGATTTAATACCTTTATGACTGACTTCTTCGACCGTGATCTGGATAAAATCAATATTGTTCTCTTTTATTTGGAGGAAAGATAGTATAAAATTCTTCATAGGCGTAAATGTTCCTTTTTATGAGTTGTGGTGACTTCATTATAAAGAACATTTGCGCTATTTTTATACCTTTTTACAGAAAAATACGATTGATGACGTTTTAGTCATCAACCGTATTTATTATAGAGCTAAATTACTATACAAAAAAGGTTAGAACATAAATAACTCTATAATAAATAATCCGTACGCTAGCTTCCCAGAGGCATCGCGTAAGTCTGAAGTCTTACGCTGATGCTATTCTCCAAGGAGTTTAACGTACGGATTTTTTCAGTATTTTATAACATATATTATCTTCTTTAGGCTTTTGTCCCAGCCTCGCATGTTATTACTTGATAATTCATTCCATTACACTCATAGAAAAACCCTCATAATAAATATTTTTATATAGTTTTAATCATGACTTATTCCAAATTTCTTTCATAATCAAAAGTCATTTTAGAATAAAGCACTAATACACTACAATTTCACTTGTTTTTCTAAGTTTCCTCTAAAATCTGGATGAAGGAATGGTCTTTTATTTACATGAGTATCTCCGAAATTAAAACTTTCAAACTTCTCTTTTATATAATAATAACCAAATGAAAGTGCATTCTGATCAAGTGTCCATGTATGTTCATTTTCGTATTGATTGAGAATATAAGCTGTTGTTCCTCTCATAAATTCTTTTGACACTTCTTCATTTTTTAAATAGACTATTCCTGCCATAAATCTTCTCCAAGGGAAGATAGATAAACCAATACTTGAGCTAGTAGTAGCTATATCGCTTTCTCTGCATTTAATTAACAATTCATCTAAGTCATTTATGAACATAAAATCTGCATCCAGTATTAATATTTCGTTTTCAAATTTTTCAAGAAAATAATCAGCATGCATAAATCTAGCACACGCATAATAAGTAGTAATATTTTCTACGTTTTTAGGAATATCTTCATAAGAAAAAGTTGGTAAAGTAACTGTTTTAATTTTTCGAAACTCTATAATATTATTAAATAAATTTAATGTATCTTTAATAATATTCTCTGCATTATCTGAAATAACATGGAAATGGAAATGTACTCTTTCCAGTGCAGTTATACTATAAAGTAAGCTTGGTCCATATACTCTCAAGAATACTTCGTCAACTGAAAATACTAAAGTAGTTTCTTTATCATTAGGTATTTCGTCTGAATAAAATTTAAAACTATCAAATACCTTTTGACGATCATATTTAACATCTTCTAAATCTAAGTTATTAAATGTACTGATTCCCCCTAAATCGAAATTCAGTAGTTTAATTAAATCAAAATCTTCATAATTTTTTGCAGCTTCACTATAATATGTCAAAGCTTTGCTTCTCTCTCCCAGAAAACTATAATAATTCCCTATTAAATAATTATCTAACTGCAGTTTTGATTCCTTAATTCGATCTATTTCCTCTGACATAAATATTGCTAATCTAATATCTTTACTTTTCTCTATATCTAAAAAAGATTTTTCTAATAAATTTAATTCTTTTAACTTTTCATACAGATTTATTAGATTATTATAGAATGAGAAAATATTTTCCCATAAAGTCGAGATTTCCATTTTATATTTTTGAGTTAATAAAAGAGATTGTTTAAGGTTGCTAATTTTATTAACTCGATTTATCCAAATATGTTCTAAAACCTTTTTAAATATAGGTCTTAGTACTTTGACTTTTAAATTAGATTTCCAATACTGTGACAAGAGATCATAGGCTTCTTCATCAGTTATTTTAATGTTATTCAGTAAAAAATCTTCTAGTTTCTTGACGTCGATAAAATATATATACTTGGTAACATTCCTAAATTTACCTTCTTTAAATACTTGAATTCTAAATTTAAAATTTTCAGGGTTGGCTAAAATATTATCATCTTCAATCTCTAGCACTTCACCCTCTTTTACTTCTATCACAGAGACAATTTCATCAGATATATCATCTCTAAACATTATCCTGCAATCTTCTTTAATTTGATGATCTACAGGGTTTATTTGTAAAGTCATACTATTCCTCCTATTCAGTCAAAAAGATTAAATTCTTTTATCTTTGAGTTAATTTCATAAGTTAAAATATTATTTTTGTTATTATACTGAACATTTTTTATACCTTTATTTTCATTATATATACAAGTAACTATATTTGAATTTATCATACTCGAAGTAAATGATATTTTTAAATTCTCATCATATTCGTTAAATCTATAAGATATTTTAGACTCACTCACACTACTCTCTAAATCATCAAAATTTTTGTTTAAATTCTGAATAACAAATGTATTCTTATTATCTACCATTGAATATGATTTATTATCAATTTTGGATACAGAAAGCTGTTCAGAAAGTATAAAATTTTGAATTATATCTACCTTCTCCTCAGCTAGAACTTCGTCTAGAATTATAACTAGATGATCTGAAGTTACTATTACAGTACGTTTAAGTTTGCAGTTTGGATACAGATTATTAATGCCTGTGGCAACCTTCAAATCATCGCTAATCTTTACATTCTTAATTTCTAAATCAAATTGATCACTTATGGGGTTGCCATATGAGTAATCTTTATTAGATATTATTATAGTACTGTGAGCATTTTGAGACGTAAAATAATCTCTTAAATTATCTTTTTTATCATAATTGTATTTACCAGAATCCGTGATTATATCCGAACCATCCATGGTTAAGATAAAAGATAAATCATCTTTATGTTTATGGGTTTTTCTCTTGTAACCTGATTTGAAAAATAAATAGAAACTTTCTTCTAAGTTATCCTTATGTTCTTGTTGAAAAATAACAGTCCCTGAATCATAATCTACAAAGTCTTCAAAAGTTTTTTTAGTATATTTATCATAAATATAGCCAGTATCTCCTATTAATGGATAAGAACTATTTGGCTTTAGCATAATCCTATTAAAATATTTAGCCAAATTAATAAGCCTATGTTCTTCACTGCCTATTTTAATATTTTTCTTTATTAAAGTCTGATTGGTTATATGCAGTATCTTTTGAACCATCCTGTGATATTCTGGTGAATTTTCAAGATGCACCCCACGTCTTGAAAAATCTCTGAAAATTGCTAGCTTAATACGGTATAACGCTTTACTTAAATATAGTTTTTTTATTTTTTCATTTCGTATATAAGAAACACTTTCAATTAAAGCTTTGTCCATCATAATCCCATGATTATTAGGTCTATAATTATTTTCATCAATTAAAAAATCACAGTGTTCTTCGATAATTGTATCAAAATATTTTTGATTATCAGCAGTCAGTTCGCCAAGCTTCTCAAAATAATATAGAATATTATGCAGTCTATTAGAAACAGCATGTTCATTCCAAACAAATTCATCTATGTCTTTACGAATTTCATTATATTCATACCAGCTAGTCAAAATTTTATTCGCTAATATGACCAGGTCTTCCTCTTTTGTTTCTTCGTATACCATTACAATACTTTTCAAAAAATCTAAAGTATGGAGATATACTGAATAAGTTCTAACATTCGAAGTATGTTTGTATCTCCAGTCTATACCATTTGATATATCAATCAAATCAAACCCTATTTTTAGTAATAATTTATTCTCTTTATAATTACTGACAACCTCTTCAGCAATTTCATATCTAGTTTTCATCTATATCCCACCACAACAATTAACTCATTAATTATGAGTAATTTTATTATTCAAAACTATAATTCATTAAGTACTTAATAAATTCCTCTTTGTCTTCTGGAAAATAAGTTCCTGGATAAACATGCAGATTATAAGTGATAGATTTTTCCGTTAAAAATTTTAATAAATAACCAACATGTTTACCTTTATGGTAATCGTTCTCACCTACGCAAATATTAATATTTTTAAGTTTTGAGAATTCACGTATATTACTGAGATAATCATTTAAATAATATTTTAAGCTTTCTTTTTCTTCAAAACCTAGAGTATCAACCATATTATCAAATTTTTCATGTCTTGTATAATAGTCTCCTATCAAAATCAGAGGAGAAGAAACAAATACATTATCAAACCCTGAATTCAGTGCATAATATATGGCTGCAAACCCAGCTTTAGATCGCCCAAAGAAGTATGTACTTTCGTTGCTGTAATTATTTTCATTTATTATTTTATTAATCACCATAAGCACATCTACCTCTACTGTACTTGATGAATTCCCTTGTATAAAGGATCTTCCCACTATAGATTGATTATCATAAAGATATAAGATATTGAATCCTTTTTTATGAAGGTCATTAAATTCATCTAGTTTATAAATATACTTATCCTCTGTAGGACTGAATATAACAGCTAACTTATTATTGTTGTAATCTTCATATACATAGGAAATATCTCTAAAGGATTTTATTTCATTTTTTTTACTAAAGTTAGCAGTTCCTTTTATTTTAAATTCTTGAAGACGTATTTCCGTATCAATAACTGCTTCAGAATTATTATTGTAACCCTCTATTACTAAAGTATTTGAATGCTTTGGTTCTTCTATTTTAAGGAATTGGTAGCCCATAATTTTAGGGTGTTTTTGCCCACTAACATTATATACTTTCATTTCTGAAAGTCCGCTATGGTGATTAACTTCAAGTTCTGCTACTTTAGCGTTATTCTTAAAAATAGAGGCTATGTTGCCATTCAATAGAACATCAAGATCACCGTTTATTTGAAAAAGCACTTTGTATTGATTAGAATCTGAAGAATGTATTTTATCTGTTATTTTAAAATTACCTTTATCTAGATCACCAGATATTCTTCGTATATGTTCTGTATTTTTATAGCGTTTATTAGTACCTTCTACAGAAAATGTGTTGTTAGCAGTGTCAACTTGACTATCTGAAATATAAACCTCTTTAAATTTATAATCAGTTCGCGGTAAAGAATTATTATTAACTATTAAGGTAGAATGTGCAAATTGAGAATACGCATATTCAGTAAATGGTTCTTTATAATTATAGTTATGAGGACCGGAATCAATAAATATAGGTCCGTTTTTGTATAGAATAAAACTTAAATCATCTGTATGTTTATGGTAATGCATATGATAACTTGCCAGAAAAAGGAAATAAGTGGACGTTTTCTTCCAACCATCTCTGGCTATTAAATAACCTGACTCCGGGAAGTTTTTTATCAATGGGAGAGGTTGTTTTCCTTCCTTGCCCCCTGAAGTAATAAATTTGTATTCTTCACTGTTGAAAAGATTTCTATAAACACCTGAAGTAGACATATTTATTTGTGTGCTATGAGTACTATCAGAAATATTAGGTAATTTAAAATCAGGCATGGTTATATTTATTGTGTAAATTTCACCTTTTTCGAAAATATCTTTCAAACTATCCGTTCTGAAATCAGAGTAATCTGCTAAATTCAGTGAAGTTAGTATTTGTTTTAAACTGTGCAGTAAAAGCACATGGTAAGAAGGCGCGTGCTCTTTATGAACTCCTTCACTAGTAAATACTTCTCTAAAATATATATATATTCTTTCCAGTGCTTTATTAAAAATAGCACTTTCTGAAAAATCTTCGTACTTATAAAATGAGTACGCTAAAAGAGACATATCTTGAAACATACCGTGATTATTTAATCCTGCATAAAATTCATCTGAATTTAGTAAAGTGACTGTTTCTTCAATTTTTGATTCAAAAAGTGATAATTGTTCTGGTTGAAATAACTCTATAAATTGATTATAGTACTTGAACCAAAATAGTAATCTGATAGCAGTACCTTCATCGTGATATGCTAAAGGATCTATACTGTCAATTTTCTCAATAGGAAATGTTTCAAACCAATCAGTTAATAATTTAAAACTCTCAGTAAAATATCTTTCATCTTTTGTCTCACTATATGCACGTGTAAAGTCACTTAAAAATATATGTGTATGTAACCATCTTCTTAAACTCCGAGACTTACTCTCAGTTTCCCAATTATTATTAACATTAACAGATATATCATAATTATTATTCAAATTAAAAATATTATTATTAATAATATTTTCAGAAGCTAACACTTTATTTTTAGAAGTACTATTACCAGTCATAGGCATAATATATTTTAATCTAGTTCGTTTATCCATAATTTTCACCCTATACTAATACATTATATTTCTGATTGTCAGAAATCTCATTACCATTTTTAATATAGTTCATCTTATCATTTGAATAGATTTTAAATCCAAGATAATTAAGCTCAGTTATATCTTTATTACCTTTAAGGTAATTAAAAGTTTCCTCAAGATTAAAATTAGAGAAAAGACTTGAACGGATGATTGCTGAATTCATATTTATATTTTCAGTATATTCGTGTTCAGAATTCTCATTAACTTCATCAAGGTTATAATTCTTAGACACAAAGTAATTGCTCTTACCGATAACACTAGCATCAGTGTACTGCACAGCCAGCATCAAATCCTTTAGGTAGTTAGGTGCATAATAATCATTCTGACTCAGCAGTGAAATATAATGAGTTTCTGCGAGTTTAGACAGCGTTTCAAAATTTTCAGTCAGCCGTTTTTCGTTCAGAATTGAGATGTTTTTATTTATTATACTGTAATCATTTATTTCATCTGTTACCGCAATGATTAACTGTTTATTTGAGTAGATAATACTTTCGAATTGATCAACTATACTGGAAATTTCGTCTTTATTATCAATAAACGTTATAAAAGTCACCGTTTTCTCTTCTAAAGTAAACTCATAACCAAGTGTATCAGCAATTTGCAGCAGGCGCTGTTCATAAGTATGTTCAGACAGTACTTTTCTAACACCAAGCTGTTTTACCTTATTATACTCACTTGGACTATTATTGAGTTTCGCTAAGTAATCATTAAGTTCATCTGTATTCTCTGAATACCCTATAATATCACCGAACTGTTTCTCCATACCTAAACTATAATTACTGATAATTGGAGTCCCAGATGCAAGTCCCTCGTATACTCTACGTGCATACATGGTAGGAGAGGTTTTCACAGTATTGATGTTTATCATATACTTATAGCCTTTATAAGCTTTTTCAATTTCATAAAATGGTAATGTACCGAGAATATACTTTCTGAATTCTTCAGGGAAAAGGAAATTTAAACGCTCACCTTTCTTTGTATATTCATAATTACGATCATAGATATACAGATTATGAGGAATTGAGGCTTTGAATAATCTGTTCATATCTTTTGATCGTTCTTCTCTCAATCCGTAATAAGAACCAGCAAATGAAATTCCATCGACTCTTTCTTTTTGAATCTTCAATGGATTATGGTTTACCGGTTGTGCTGCAAATTGAAGAACATCAACATTCTCATGATTACATGCAGCTTTATAGTCATCGACTCTATCTTGGTCTGTGGTAAATATATAATCACATAATTTAGCAGTATGAATAAAATGATCATAATGTACAGGATCTTCTTTATTCCAAAAAACTACTGGGATATTTAATGATTGTGCAAAAGCAATCAAATCTTTAATATAGCTATGTTTCTCATCGGTAACATAAGCTATTTTCTTAGACCAGTCTCCATTGTTTCCATGCCAGCTTGACTCTATAAATATAAAATGTGGCATAAACGAATTTATTTCATTTTTCCAGTTATCAAATGTCAATCTGAGTAAATCTGCTTCATATTTATAAGAATGATATGTAAACTCATCCATTATAACTGCCATTCTTAAATCTTTTATGCTTTTAATTGTTTTCATATGAGTATCAATTTCATAACGGCTATTCCATTCAACAATTTCATATTCCGTTTCTGTTTCATATTCAATAATATTGATCGGCTGTATTTCGACCTTACCTGTACCAGTAAATCTATAGCTTAAGCGGATAGCAGTTGTGTCTTTTTGAAATCTGATAAACTCGCTTTCATTTGTCAGTTTAATTAAATTTGTTTTCCCAGTATTATTGTATTCAATTACAGTCGGTGTGAAATCAATTTCATCATGTAATTTAAATGGCGTTATTAATTTATAAAGGTTTTTCGTATTAATATTAATTAATGACTGTTCGGGTAATTTATTGAAACTGTTGTTCTGAATTCCATAAGAAAAGTAAATGAAATTTTTATTTAATTCAGGAACTGAAATTAATAAATTATCATTATCTTTTTTCATTGTTACCCGAGTGTCCGGATTATACATTACATCTGTATTTAATTCTAAAAACGTATTGCTTAAAACTGTCATGTTTTCTTTTACTACATTCATTTCTAAATTATAAAAAAATCCTTTATTTTCGGGGACAATAAAAGCTCTCAGGTAGTTAGTTTCTTTATTTGGTAAAATACGTACATCATTCAAATTCGAATATTTCCTCGCTAAAATACCTTTTTCTGTAGAAAATTCGATAACTATAAAATGACAGTTAATATCATCATGATTGTCATAGTTAAATTCAAATTTTAAAATTTCATTCTCCCTGAGACTATAGTTCTCTACTTCTATATCATAACCAATACGATAATATTTTTTATATTCAGAATCGACATAGTAAATCTCATTTTTACTATTTGTGAATGCATCAAGTATAGTCTTATTACCTGTTGAATTCTCTAATATATGTTCAGGTATACTTATAGAAGTCCGTCCAATTATAATATTGTTCTTATTAATTCCTGTAATATCACTAAGCGGTAGATTATATGATAAATCTTCAATATGCTTCACTCTATTTTTATTGATAAAGTAATCATTAAACTGCTCAACAACCGATTGCTTATTCAAAAATTCACCCTCTTGTTACAGAATTTCTTTTAATTTTTTAATATTTTGCTTAGTTTTCTTTTCCTGTTCTTTCAATTCTTTAATATTATCTCTGAGTTTGATAATTTGATTACTATAGAATTCATTCTGTGTCTTAACTTTCTCCTGCAGCTGATAAATCAAAGCATCTATAATCACTTCGTCCAACGTTTCAACGACTGATTTTTCTATACTTATATTTGTATTATTAATATCGGTCCAATATCTTTTTCCATTAATAATTACTCTTACACCATTAAACTTTTCAAATCCGCCTAAAGAACTGTATAGTTTGCTGTCATGTTCAAAATTTTCTATAACTGTTTTCTCCAGCTTGCTATCCTTGTATAAGTTCACTTCATCTGCTATAAATTCGAAATCTTTTTTATAGTTTATAAAAAATGAAATATCCTTCAAATTGATAAATCCTAATAATTCATCTTTCAACATGATTGAACAATAAATTTCATTATTAAAAATTGCGTAAAAATCACTAATGAAAATTTTAAACCAGTTTTCCTTTAATTTTTGTGTATCTATTTCTAATAATTTATTAAGATCATTTTCTATATTCTCATCGTTCACAATTTTAGTTTCTTGTTTTTTATTCTTAATATAAGCTATTGTATCGTTTTTTGGACTGCACCAGCCGATTAAATTATCTTTATACTTAAATTTAAAATAATACTTCTCATTTATTTTAGCAGTTGAAATAACATCCACCACTGTATTATTAAATGTCGATAAATTCTCTGTAATTTCCTTTAAGTCTATCTGCTTATAGATAGGGCTATCTTCAAGTTGTGTGATATGTAATTGAAAATTTAAATTGTACTTCTCTATCCAGTCCATATAAGATAATGACATTAAATTACTCCTCACTGTATTTATTAAAAAAGTGAAGAATATAATTCTTCACTTTTAAATTAATCTATTTCTTTAACAGTTATCTTTCCTGCCTTTTGCCATGATGCCGCATCATAATTTCGTTCATAATACATTTTAATATTTATCTCTGAATTTGCTTGTATAAACTTTCCTTCCAGAAATTCATCGATATTAAAAGTTTCATTATTTAATTCAATTTTGATTCTGTGAGCATTCTTAGGGTTGTTAAAGTAAGTTTCAACAAGAATCATGCCCGGGCCGTTTTTAACATAAGTCATTTCATAAATATCATCTTTACTGATAAGCTGGGATGCCGGATGAACAGTAATTCCTTTATCCAGAATTTTACCGTCCAGATTCTCAGATACACTAATCCCTTGTGCTTCAGCTTCCCGTAGGAATTCCTGATTCACTACTACTTTCTTCAGCTCTTCTGACATTTTTTGATTCTGTTTCTTCATTTTTGTATATTTCTGCAGTAATGTCACGCCCTCAGAAAAATCATAAAAATCAATTGACGGATGCATTATTTTAATAATTCGTGTTAGAGGATTAAATACGGCAGCATCGTTAAAGTTGTATATGATTTCCTGTATTGCCAATACATTAAACGGATCATAAATCAGCTGAGGCTTCTGGTCATTTCTGTAATTCAGTTTATGCAGCAGATTATATTCTATACTAGAGCGATCTTCTAAATTTCCATCATTCAAATTGTATAAATTATTAAAGTTATTCAGTTCTTTATCTGCCAAATCAATATCTTTTCTCATATAAAAGCTGTAATTCATCAGATGGGTATTGGCAAGATAAGTTGATGAAGCTTCTGCATCTTCTTCCAGGATATTCATTTTATACTCACGTGCCATCCAGTGCCCGATTTTAACAGTCAGTTCATCATTCTCTCTGAGATTCAGTGTCTGATTCATAAGAACCGGGCGCAGTATAGAAATAATCGCTTTGTTCATTTTATTTCTTCTGAAATTCAAAGTTACATCTTTATCGATGAAATATTTATATTGGTTGCTTACAAGATCCAACACAGTTCTTTCAATACGTTCATCCGTCAGCCTGCTGTCGCTTATACTGATTCTCGATAATGTAAAGTCTTGCAGATCTAGAATAGATACACCGTTTAATGTCGGCAGTGTAACTGTATTGTGTACTGTCACAATTTTCTCAGCAGCATCAAAATAAACAGGTGTCATTCCTGCAGCATCTGTGATCAGTTTCCAGCTATTGTTCGTTTTAAATACCAATATAAAATGTCCGTTTAAATATTTAATATTTTCCAGAATCTCAGAGGGATTATTTAAAAGATTACTTAATGTTTCTTTCATGTTTTGATTTGGATTTCTGACATCGAAACAGTAACCGTAGCTGATGATTGTACTGTTATTTTTTATAACCCTGTTAAAAATATCTTCATGGTCATAGCTTATAACCAAGTCATCCTTTAATTTATAGTTACAACTGTATTGATTATTCACTTCATGTGATATTTCAAAACTGTTTAACATGACTGACCTCCGATTTTATACATTACTTATTTGAATACGTCCTGCCTGCTGCCATGATGCTTTGTCGAATACATTACTATAATCTATTCTAATCATAAACTGCTGGAAAGGTTCAAGTGTGACATCATAACCTTCAAATAAGTCGACGATATCGATACTCTTAAAAGTTTTATTATCAAGTTTCATTATTTTAACATTAATATACTTTCTGCCGCTTTCTTTATTAAAAAGACTCTTTAGATGCAAAGTTTTTGATTCATGCGTATTATTTTTCGCTTTAAATACATACTGATTTTGCGGACCCACGAACTCTGAATCCGGTTTAATCGTAAACACATTATCTGCATTTTTTTCTAACTCCAGGTTATTCAGCTCATAAATCTTCAGACCATTAATATACTGATTGGTCAATCCGATTTTATCATAATCCACATTAATCGTTTTCTCATTTACGCCTATAAACAAAAGTGCCGGCCAATATTTATTTATCAAAGTTTTATACAGCACTTTATCTTTACGTTCCTGAATCGAAGGCGACTGCAGGAGATCGATAATTCTGCGTGTATTTACAAAAATGAAATCCAGCAATTCAGGATCTGTCTCCTGCGTTACATTACTGTGCCAATTCCCCATACGGCTCTCCAGATGGAAAATTTCAAAGTAATGCCTGCCTTTCCCTACACCTTCACTATGAAGATTACGTTTATAGTATTCTTTAACGATATCATTATAATTCGGAAATTTAACCGCTTCTTTTGAAACACCGTGTATGAAATCGTTCATCTCTTCATAAGTAGCGGGATTATGATTTTTCTTTAAAGGAAAGTCCGATTTCCCCATTCCATATACTGTGGACTTAATATGAAGAGCTTTATTAAATTTTCTTTCATTGCGGAAATAGTCTATTAAAGAGAATGAATGTGCAGTCTGCAAAGTCTGCAGGGCATTTTTCCTTTCATTCCCCTGTAAATTATAATCCGCCAGGTCCACCATCGTATGATTCACATTTAAGTTTGTCCCAATAGCTTTAGTTATAAACATATCAATATCGTATATTTCCTGCGCACGTTCACTTAAACGTGCAAGATTCGGGTGCAGATATGTAATATACTCTACCTTTTCACTGAAAGAATTCGTCAACGCCATCGATACACGGGAATCATAGCCCCCTGTTAAAGTGAGTATAATTTCTTTCTGCGAATGCTTTAGCCATTTAATCATTTCATTAAAATATACTTCCAGTTCTTTAATAACAAAATCGATGCTTTTATGAACAATGTCTTTATCCGGATAGTATCTTTTAAATTCCCATGTGCTTAAATCAAGTTTTAAGCTGGGATTGAACTTAAAAATACTTTCATATCTTGTAAAATCAAATGAACCTTTCAGTTCCTCTCTCAACGGTTTAACTTCGATATTATTTTGTTTCAGCACTTCTTCAATCAGAATATCATGTGACGAGATTACTTTCTCATTCTCTGCATAGTTAATCGGCAGCAATGCGCTCGCATCTGTATAGACTTCCGCCTCAGCTTCCTTATTAACGATAAGCACATACCGTCCATTAATATAATCCAGTTCCCTGTCAATATCATTTGATACTGACAGGTTTCGAAGGATTTCTATATCTGTTAAGTCACCATCGCGAATATCAAGCATATAACCCAGTACAATCAGCTGGCTGTTATTCTCTTCATATAATGTAACGTCCATATCATTACTGTAATGTAAATTATATTCCCCAATACTTACTTTAGAACTCTGTGTGATATTGTCAGACTGCAAGGATTGATGCAGCAATACGTATGAATACGATGTTTCGATATTATTTACTAACACGCTGTTCCCCCCACAAAACGATGTTTCTCATAGAAGTGATTATCTGAGCAACATTATTTTTGATATTCTAAAATTTTCTCTTCCACAAGTGCATATTCATCGCCGATATAATCTTTGTAAAGACTAAATATTTCATGCAGCTTTTTTGCGGCTTCAGGCTGATTTGCTTCTTCTACTCTTTCCAGTCTCGGAAGGTACCAGTTCATGAGATAATACTCAAAACGATCTTCTAAATACTCGTTAATTAAGTCATTTTCAGTCAGGAAGTTAATACGGTATTTTTCTAATTTCAAGTACTTATCAAAGAATGACAATCCTACTGTATTCGTTACAGAATCAGCAACCGCACCATAATACATGTGAATGACTTCATCAATTGCTTTCACCTTATTAGAATGCAGCAGCAGTTCCTGATAGTAAATCGTATCCTGTCCGATAGCGCCTTCGACCATTTTAATATTATTGTCATCAATAATACTCTTACGCACAATCATAGCCTGGATACTCTGAGCTTTTAAGAACGAACGTTTAAGGAAACCTTTCGTATCATCAATCAGATTGTTCTTATAGTTATAATGCTGAACAGTCTTATAATAATTAAAAATACTCTTTTCATTCTGGTCTTCTTTAACCATGTTACCGACAACCATATCAAGAGTGTCATCCGCTTCAATTTCCTCTAGGAGCCTGCTAAATCCGTCTCCTGTCGCTTCGTTGTCCGGATCAAGGAATGTAACCAGCTCTGTTGAAGCAAGCTCTACGCCTTTATTACGCGGCGTTGAAGCACTGCCTGATGCTTTTTCAAATTCATAGTAGACAATATCAGGATTACGTCTGATCAAACGGTTCACTATATTGATCGTTTCTTCATCTGTTGAACCGTCATTCACAAAGATAATTTCCATATCTTCATATACAGACTGGCGTTTTAAACTGCGCAGGCATTTGTTTTCAAGATATCTTCCATTATTGTGAATCGGTACAACAACACTCAGCTTATGCTTTCTGCTGCTCATCACCGGCAGTTCTGTGTGAAGAACAACTTCAGTATCATCGATATTCAATCCTGATAAAACTTTATTTTTAACGGTTTCAATATTTGCATCCGGTAAAATGCTCAGGTCAAACATTGTTAATGCTATATCTGAAAAATTATTTGTAAAGTTGTATTTCTCTTTCGAGTTATCTTTTGTAACAAAATCTACGTCAGCATATTTAAATCCACTGACCAGTTCTTCTATATAATTTTCTTCATAGTAATACTTTTCATTGTCGAAATATGTCACGAAACGATACGGTGATAATCCAATATCGTTTAATTCATCTTTATTAATGAAGTCAATATCTTTATATGACTGTGCTTTAACCATCTGATCCGCTTCGTTATCTTCTGATTTTAAGACTACAAGCACTTTTGCATTATCAACATCAAGTGTATGTCCGAGTATTTCATACATATATTTAATTCTATGGTACGTCGTTTCATAATTCATTGTCTGACGTATACCCGCAGATGAAATTTCTCTTATTGCTCTGTCTGATGTATGTGTCAGGAATTGAGGAACATCAGTTTTGTAATTATAAATAAATACGTGGGGGAATTTACTATTCACTCCAACTGAGAAGTTAGATAACAATATGTTTCCAAATGCCTGCAGTTCATACACTCTGTTTGCAAACATCGTGTTTGAGTATTTAACTGAGTTGACGTTAATCGCGTTTCTGTATATTTTATGAGTCTTCATAAGTAAGTCATGCGGCAATGGGTATGATAAGTATTCCATATATTTCGGCGGGAAATGATAGCGCTTATTCTCAAGCTTCAGATTACGGTCAATAATCGTTAGATCCTTTCCTGCTTTAATCACTCCGTCAAATGCCATTGCTGATTCCTGGTTTCTGACTGGATATTTCACCATCCAGCTGCCCGCAAAAATAACGTCATCTTTGTAATCTTTAAATTCAGGTGCATTAATCCCAATTGGATTATGTTTATGAGGATTGATTCCAAATTCCAATTTATACACTCTGTCGTGGCCGACTGCTTCAATGTAACGTGGAATTATTTCTTCTGCTGAGGTAAAGATATAATCACACTTCTTGGCAATTTCAACAAACTGGTCATAGTTAACAGGGTCTTCTTTTGAGTAGAACAATGTCGGTATATTTCTCTCCTGCAGTTCTTTAATCAGTTCATACAGATGATGACGTTCTTCCGATTTGTCTTTAGAAACATTCTGCCAGCTGCCGTCAATACCTTTCCAAGTCGTTGCTACGATAACAAAGTCAAATTCAATTTCTATATTGTCTTTATCGTAGTTAATGTAATGAAGATTCACTACATCATTATATGCTTCATATAAAAATTCATCACAAATAATCCCTATATTTAAATCTATCTTTTTAAACACGCGGGAACCATTTGATTCTGTTACATACTCAGACAATTCCTCAACTTGATTGATGAGTTCTGGTTTGCCCTGTTCATTGAATAACTTATAGTATTCTTCCAATGACAAATCATGATACTGAGTTGATGTAGAAACATCTTTATTAAAAAGATTCCCATATGTATCAACATCATGGAACTTTGCCAGCTGATACAAACCAAGTAAGTAATTATCTGAAATACTTACATGAGGTAATACTGATTCATTATTATTTGTCGTCAATACAAGACACCTACTTTCTCATTTTCCAGTATTTAGTCTGCAGTTTGCCGAAGAACGATTTTTTAAGATTATTATATCTGCTTTCAATATTTTTACGCTTTTCTTTTTCAGCTGCCAATTCTTCCTGCAGCAGTTCGATATCCTTATCGACAATTAAGTCATTTACTTCTTCAGTGTTAGAAGGCTCGATTTCAATATCTGTATCTCTGAACTGGCTTTTCAGACGTTCAACCAGCGCTTTTGTCATTTTACGTTCTTCTGAGACATTCTGAATCAAATCATACACGACTGTTTCGTCAAAAGTATATGGCGGTTCATATTCCGGAAGACTTTCCTTGTCATATTTCAGCTGACTCATATCTGTCCAGTAATTGCCCATGCCTGTTTTAACTTTAGCCAGATTTATATCTCTGAACATATGCACAATAGTAATCGGATATATTTTTGTTTCATCAACACGCACTTCAGATGTCAGGTTATTAAATTCATATAATTTAAAGTCGTCGGTATAGCCAGTTACATTAATTTTTGCTCTTTCAGAGCGCACCAGCGTATCCGAAGAGAACCAGCCTTGCAGACGATGTTTTTTAAACAGCGCCTCATATTCAATCCCGTCTTTAATCATAATAAATCTGGAATCGAGCATTTGGTCTTTTAACAGACTTAAGTTATTTTTAGCTACAACGAAGATTTGTTTGTCCTGTTCCTGCATAAATTTATCAAGATCAAGTCTTACATGTTCACGCGGCTTTGAGTAAACAACAATAGATGTTTTTAATTCAGCCCAGCCCAGTTCATTGCCCTCATACTCCAAATAGTAGTAATCTTTCTTATCCGCTTTTCTGTGAGCCAGGACACGCATAATCTGTTTCTGATAATCTTTCAGTTCTCCAAGTTTTTTCATTGACTGTACTGACTGCAGTAAAGGTTTGTTCCCCTTTTCATAAATCCATACGTAATGACTGACATCAAATTCTTTAACATGTCTTAAAAATTTATCTAATTTATGTTCCATTTCTCTACCCCGCATTTATGTATTATTAAATTATAAAAAAAAGAAAACTGCAGACAGGTCAGCTATTAACTTTGTCTACAGTTTTTATATTTATATTTATACTAGAATTTTTGAATATTACCGTAGTTGAAGTATTGCACTTCAGAGAAGTTATTAGGTACTACATTCTTAGTATCAAAGATCACTTTGTCTTTCATTGTTTCAAAATCGTTATCAGTTAAGATTTTGAACTCACTATGGTCACTTAATACTAATACTAATGAAGAATCAGTCACTGCAGACTTCATATCTTTCTCAACAAAGTCCATTTTCACGTGCGGATCGTAAGTATTTACTTCCAGTCCTTCTTCTTTACGAAGCAGTTCGTAAATATCAAACGCTGGTGATTCACGGATATCATCCACATCACCTTTATATGTTAAACCGAAAACAGTTACTTTGTTGCCATTCAGTTTAGACAGCATTTTTTTAGTAATGTTCACTACATATTCAGGCATAGACACGTTGATTGATCTTGATAACTGAATTAACGGAGATTCTTCCGGCGCTTCAGCAATAATGAAGTAAGGATCTACAGCCAGGCAGTGTCCGCCGACACCAGGTCCCGGTGTGTGCAGGTTAACACGCGGATGCTTGTTAGCCATTTCAATTACTTCATGTACGTTAATATCCAGACGGTTACAAATCATTGCAAGTTCATTCGCTAGTGCAATATTCACGTCGCGATAAGTATTCTCCATCAATTTAGACATTTCCGCTGTCTTAGCGTTTGTCTCAATCATTTCACCCTGTACAAATGTACCGTACACTTTTTTACCAGCTTCAACACATTGAGGGGTCATCCCGCCGACAATACGGTTGTTATAAACAAGTTCGTGCATAATCTGACCCGGCAGTACACGCTCAGGACAATGTACTAAGTAAATGTCTTCTCCAATTTTAAACCCTTGCTCTTCAAGGTAAGGTGCCACATGGTCATCCATAGTACGGGGTGCAATTGTTGATTCAACGATTACCGTATCACCTTTTTTAAGTAGTGGAACGATTGACTCAACACCGCTCATTACGATAGAGATGTCTGCTGACTTGTACTCATCGTTTTTGTTTGGTGTAGGTACAGCAATAATGTATGCATCTGCTTCTTCAGCAGTCGTTGATGCTCTGAATTTACCAGTTTCAAGCACTTCTTCCAGTGCATCCTGTAAACCAGGCTCTTCGATGTGGATTTGTCCTCCATTAAGCATATCTACTGCTTCCTGTTTAATATCGACACCAACTACATCTACGCCATGTTTTGCGAACATGATTGAAGTTGGTAAACCGATATATCCTAATCCGATTGTTGTTAGTTTCACTCTGAAACACCCTACCTTTTCTTAAATAAATTTAATCTGCTTTTCTTAGTATACCAAAACTTTTTACATTAAAAAGGTTAATTTTTTGTAAATAGTGATTTAATTCATGTCTGTCATTCTTTTTCGAACTTATTACAGTGACCGCACTGTCAGCAAGCTCTAAAATCGGTCCATAATTTTCCATACTTTGAAATTCCGGACCGATAAGAAAAATGTGATTATAATAACTTTTCAGCGGACTCAATTTGGACAGCACATTATACTGACTGAATTGCTTCATCAGTTCTTCTTCTGCCATATCTTCAACATGAATAATATCCAGTTTTTCATATTTAGAATGCTGAATTGCTTCACTTAGGAACATGGACGTACTTAAAGTTGTGAACAAATTCGGTTTTGCTTTTGAATGAATGTAACTTTCAATTTTTTCGGTACTGCTGCTGTCGAGATTGACGACCAGCACTTTGTCTTTAAGTTCCGTCAGTATATATGCGATATGCATTGCCGCTTCTACTGTCGCCATCCCCTGATCCACTGAAGAGAACAATGTTTTGTTGTTCGGGTTGTCGTGGTTTTCATTTCTGATGGCAATTGCTGTATCATACAATTTATTTATAACATCTTCGTTAAAGTCCATTAATCTTTCTTCATTTTCGTTCATCATATCACTCCTAGAAAGTACCCAGTGTTCTTTCTCCAAGATAGTGCTGAATATCTTCTTCAGTACTTATATTTCTGTTATTCAGCGCAATAATTATACCAGCTGCAGCACCGATTAATAATGATATAAAAATTATAATCAGTTTAAGTGCAGTGTTGGGCGTTTCAAACGTATTCAGCCCTGCACTGTCAGCAGTCACTATACCTTCACCGGCAATAATGTCCATTGCCTGAGCATGAATTGAGTTGTAATTTATACCGCTCTCGGTGCCGATAACAAGTTTCAGCATATCAGAGCCAGACTGTCCTTCAACACTTGCTACTCTAATATTATCTGATACATTATTAACCGTTTCATTTAACTGAATATTTAAATTTGCAATTGAATTTGGTTCCAGACCGCTTTCTAATGTATAATATTCTTCGTACGTTGTACCGGCCGGTGGTATGAAGAAATTCACAGCGGTACCAATCACGCCAAATGCTAACACACAGATGATAATATTAAGTAAGTTTTTCTTTATAAAATACATCACGCCGACTCCTTATAATTGATTCATTCTATATTATACTATTAAGGCAATAAAATAGAAAACATTCTAAGAAAAATCTTGAGGTGCAAATTAATGAAAATTGATATAATAGGCAGCACTTTCGCCAGCCGCTTAACGGAATTCAGAAATTTTCCGTATGACGTGAATATTTTTGTTTCAGGACAGAGTTTCCTTTCTCTTCTTTCTAAACCCTATCCCGTTTCTATGAAGGATATAAATACATCTGATATCGTTGAAATTTCTAAAGCTCACAGAGATTTAAATAAAGCGAATCTAGCCAAGCTCCAGGAATCCCGTTCAGAAGTATTAATGATAGACCTTTTAAGCGAACTGAATCCGCTTGTAAAATATAACGGTTCATACTTTAACAGAGAATCATTTGAACTTATCGATGAGAAAATAGAATATGAAGACCTGCGTAAAATAGATCAGTTCAAAGCATTGAAAAAACATCTGGACAAAATTATTGAACTGACAAGCTTTTACGAGCAGATCATTCTTCTTAATGTAACACCCGGCAATGAACATGATGATTTTATAAAAGGCATGTATGAATTGCTCTATAACAGTATCGGCAATAAACTGGTCATCAGTGCTGATAATACAAATATAAAAGATATCTTTAATGCTCCTATAGAAGCATACGACAGTATCGTCCAGCAGCTGAGAAAGTTTAATTCCGACAACTATGAAAACCAGCTGCTCTTTGATGAGAAGCTGGAAGATGATATTCTATCTGTTTACATGAACTATATTGAACCGAGACATTACGTCTACGAACTGTATAAAGATGGTCATCCTTATAAAAAGTCTCACAAGACGGACTCCAGATACTGTCAGTTTAAACTCGATGAAGGCGGCAAGTACCGAATCAGAGTCACACCTGATACGGAAAGTGTTAAACCGAGATTTTCACAGACATATGAATACCAGCCTGGAAGTATATCAAAAAGTGGAAATATTGCTGAATATGCAGAAATACCTGGTAAAACAGGTGAATGGATGCTGCTGTTAATTTTAGCTCGTATGAATATTAAAGGCTTTGTCGGCAATCCTTACAAATATCCAGAAGGATTTAAAAATTTGAATGTTTATCAGGAAGAGGAAATGACAGCACCCTATATTAAACGAGAAGAGTTAATTGAACTATCGCTGTCATTATTGGAAGATATGCCAAAAGAAGAATTAACCGATTTTGTAAATCAAAACCAGCAGGTTATCACTCAGGCATCTTCAGGCATTCAAAATTATATAAATTTCCTGAAGCAATAAAAAAAGAGCGCACTTTTGTGCAGCTCTTTTTTAATTTGCTTTAATATCCATTTTTTCATAGACTTTTGCAAGTTTTTTAAGCAATACTGACCAGTCACGGTTATCCACAACCCACTCGCGTGCGGATTCACCGATTGAATCGTTGTTAAGTACACTGATTACCGCTTCTTCAAATGCTTCCTGATTATCGGCTTCGAAGTACACACCGTTCACCTGATCGATAACCATTTCTTTCAATGCATTAACATCGCTGACAATAACGCGTTTCCCCATTGCCATTGCTTCATATGTTTTAATCGGTGTTACAAGCTGGCAAACCAGCTTATCCTGACGCGGAAATGGCGCAATATCAATTACAGAATAATAATCTTTAACCGTCTCAAACGGCACTTTCCCTGTAAAAATAATATCTTCGCTTAAGTTCTGATTGAGAACTTTACGCTGCAGGGTGGCACGGTGCTGCCCATCGCCCACTACGAGCAGTTTAAAGCGCTGCTTATACTCACCGGTGCTGTTCAGCGCTTCTACAGCATCGATAATCAGTTCAATGCCTTCATAGTTAGTAATTGATCCGATAAAACCTAACACAATACTGTCTTCAAGCTGATAGCGCTCAAGAATATCATTAGATTTCTCAAGAGGTGACAGCACTTCACTGTCCACCCCGTTAGGCAGCACAGTAATTTTCTCTGCTTTAATACCTTTTAATATTAAATATTCTCTTAAGCTTTCACTGATTACGATTACTTCATCCGCATACTCACAGCACAATATTTCATATTGTTCCTGCATATTAAAACGGTCCGAATTAAAGAACTCAGGTACTTTTGAAGTCTGCGTATGATGCCACAGACCGCGGACTTCATAAATCGTTTTAATATTCATCTGATTGCCGAGACGAATTGCAGGCAGTGCATTTTGAAAATTTGACGCAGCGTGTATTACCGCCGGTTTTTCTTTCAGCACGATTTTTAATAATTCCTCTTTATAAACATTGAAGTACTTTCTCATCGGTGTACGGTTTGTTAAATATTTATCCGACTTATCTATATAGTAAGTTCGGTAATCCCCTTCATCCAGCCCCGGTTTAGTGTAATTCTCATGTTCCGGGGACCAGCCAAGTCTTGATGTTGCGACAGGACGGTAGCCGTAATCCCGCACTCTTGAAACGATTTCATTCGTACGGATGGTATAGCCATTAATAGCAGGCATTGCCTTATTCAGTACGAACAGCACTGTTTTACCGTCATCTTTATAGACAATATCATCAGTCAGCGGTTTAGGCTGCCATTCACTGTGGAAAAGCTCATGCTCTTGTTCCGCCATTAAAAATTCTCCGGGATAGACTCTGGACGGAAACTGCTTTCTCATTTCCTGCAGCATTTTATATCTTTCATCTATGTTCCCCATGACATGATGTGAACGGATTAATGAACGAAGCACATCTGCATTGCTCGGTTTTATATTATAAGCTTCCCGTGCATGCTGCAGTGAGCAGGCATACATTTTTAAATTGAACAGATACATTGATAAGTTAATATGTATTTTTAACTGCTTATCCAATGTGTTTGATAATATCAGACTGTTCAGCTTTTCTTTTTGATCTTCAGTTGCATAAAATCGTGCCAGTATATAAGTATGATTTTGTTTCCTGGCTGCTGTTTTTTCAAGATAGGAAAATATATAAAACGGAAGCTCATAACGCTTATTCACGCGCTGCAGCTGATTAATTACAGTATTATAAATTCTGGTGCGTTCTCTTGTACTGAAATTGTGATGTACAAACTTATCAGTCATTGAACGGGTCTCTTCATCTATAAAGAGTGTCGCACTGTGAAAGACATTTTCCAGACGCTTATCGGAATTAAACATCTTTTTAATCACTGAATCATTGAAATTTAAATGCCCGTCCAGCACCAGTCTTCTGATACTCATTATATGCTGAGCGTTGAGTGTAACTTCCGGGAGCAGCTTCATGATTTTATTCATGAGCATTTTAGTCCCTTTGCCGAAATGATAATAATTCAGCAGGTTCTGCAGCCGGTCGGATTTCTTGTCATTGGCGCTTAAATTAAAGTCCAGCGTATCCACTGCTATCGGATCTATGTATTTAAAAAGTTTTTCATTGTTATTAATATAATCTACAAATAATTGATTCAAATCATCGAGATTCTGCTCTTTGACAAAGTAATTATTTATAACCAGCACATATCCCAAATCGCGCATATTATCGTCAGTTGCATCTATTGCAACTTTAATTTCTGAAAATGGTGCATTCGGGTCGATGTCTTCCAGTATCATCGTCCGGTACTGAGACCATGAATACTGATAATATAAATCATCTTTTTCCTGGTGATACAGCTCTTCAAGCTGCATTTTATTCTTACTGGTCCGCTCAATCATTTTTTCAATTGATTCATATTGATTGTTTTTCATTAAGTTGCGCACAATGACCAGCTGCTGTTCTTCTGTCAGTTCAGCGAGTACATCATGCCCTGAGTCTGCAATGTGTACTATATCATCATAACGCTTCAAATTATAATATAACTTAGTCTTAAAAGGCACGAGAGCCTTATTACGGTCATTTGCTACCATTTCAAGAGAACCCTTGTAATTCTTTTCGTGACGTAAAATAAGCGCCTTTAAATACGCCTCGTAATCATTTTGGAGACGCATGTTGTCTATCAAATCCATCAGTGTTAAATGCTCGGACTTACGCAGAAAGAAACTTAAGCCCGGTTCCTGACCTCCGATTTTCTTCGACAGACTTAATTTCAGAATGTGTCTTGAGACAACCGGCATATTATATTTTAAAGTCACGTATGAAATGATTCCCTGAAGGTATCTCATGAAAATTCTCCTAATGTCTAATCTTAAATGTATGAACCCCAATATTACATATATTCATACTAATTTACCATACCTTTACAAACTAAATATCTGAAACACAATTCCGAGCATCATAAACAAAAACAGCAATGTGCCGATGGCGACACTATTCATATTTATCTTTTCTTTTGGCAGATCCAGATGCTGACTCTCTTCCATCTGAATACCTACCATCTTATCTTTGTATTCAATCTGCTCGTCTTTTGTAAGATTTTTATACTGGTTTACAAACTCGGCATAACTTTTTGTAACTTCTTTCATGTCCCCAAACTGTTTCATTTCGCCATATTGCACCCAGACTGCCTTATTGCAGAACTGTCTGATCTGTCCCGTTGCATGGGAGACAAAGAAAATCGTCTTGCCCTGCTCCTGGAAGTCGCGCATGCGGTCGATACATTTATTGGCGAAAGTGTCATCTCCGACCGATAATGCTTCATCGACAATTAAAATATCGGGATCAGTATGAATCGCAATGGCAAAACCCAATCTCGACTTCATACCACTCGAATAGTTTTTAATCGGCTGCTTAATAAATTCACCGAGTTCGCTGAATTTCAAAATATCATCGTAGCGGTCTGCAATCTGCTTTTCACTTAAGCCGTGCATGAGACACTTGATACGGATATTTTCTTCGCCGGTCAGTTCCTGATTCAGTCCCGCACTGATTGCAATTAAGGAAGTACGTCCATTAATATGAATTTTACCTTTGGACGGGACTGTCGCTTCAGCGATTAAATCTGACAGCGTGGTTTTACCGGAACCGTTTAATCCCAATATACCCACAGAATCCCCTGCATTAACTTCAAAATCGATATCTCTTAAGGCATAAAATGGTTTTGCCTTATAAAGTTTACCGAAAGTCAGCAATGATAATACTTTTGCTATGCGATTTCTATTAATATCATATATTTTAGAGACGTTCTCTACTTTAACTTTATACATAATTATCCACCTTTATAGGTAATCCACCAGTCTGTCTTTATAGCGGTAATGCACCTGTACTCCTATAAAGAACAGGAAGAGCGTAATCGACCAGAAGAAGATATGGTCGGAAACATCACCGTAAAAAGCCGGACCGTCAAATATCAGAGCATATCTGAAGGTCATTAAGAGATAAGCCAGCGGGTTAAACGCCATAATCGTTTCCATTAACGGCGGACGTCCTGCCGGTTCCCAGAAAATCGGTGTAATGAAGAAAAACATTCTCATGACGTTAGCCTGAATATTTTTAAAGTCTCTGATGAGTATATTAACTGACGACATGATTAAACCGATGCTGTATGTAAAAATAATGGTCGCAAACATAAAGTAAAACCAGACCAGGTAATGCAGCGGTTCCGAGTAGCCGTTAACAAGACTGATGACGAGAACGATAACAGACATAATCATAAAAGTAATAACATTATTCGCCATCGACATAGATAACAATACACTCGACGGGAACTTCATTTTAGTCACGAGCCCGATCTGGCTGCTGATCGCATTCGACGCGGCATTTATACAGCCTGAAATAAAGCTGAAGGCAAAAATACCCGTTATCAGGTAAACCAGGAAGGGTACGTTCTGCACATCGCCCCGGTCCCCCCTTAGGCCGAGTCCGAAAATCACATAGAAGACTCCGACCTGCGCTGCAGGCATCAGTATCGCCCACAGTATCCCCAGATAATGGTTTGCATACTGCGCTTTTATATTATAGAGACTTAACTTCCATATTAAATGAAGGTTCTCAAAGTTTTCTTTTAGTAAAGCAAAGACATTTTTCATTAGGTAAGCTCCAATTTATAATTTCGAAGTTAATTATACGCTTAATTTAAATAAGTGTCACTATCCAATAGCGACACCTATCCATCACAATTCATTATAGTTCTATCATATTCTTCTCAGCCAGTTCCGTCAAAGACATTTCCAGCGCATATTTTACATGCTCAATATGCAGTCCGCCCTGTGCATAAACTGTAAACGGCGCTCTGACCGGTCCGTCTGCCGACAGTTCAAGTGATGCGCCCTGCACAAATGTTCCTGCTGCCATAATTACAGGATTCTGATATCCCGGAATTAAATCGGGAATCGGCATAAATCTCGCATTCACCGGGCTTGCTTTCTGGATCATCTGCGTAAATGTAATCATTTCTTCTTCGTTGTTGAATGATACACTCTGGATTAAATCCGTACGGGGCTCAGTATACCTCGGTGACGGCTTCATGTTCAGCTGTTCAAACACATAGCTCATCATTAAAGCACCGTTAATCGACTCCATTACAGTATGCGGCGCCATAAAGAAGCCCTGATACATATCAGTCAGAGCGTTCAGGCTCGCCCCCATCTCTTTACCGACTCCCGGCACTGTAAGACGATAGCTCACACGTTCCACGAGTTCTTCTTTCCCTGCAACGTAACCGCCCATCTTCGCAATTCCGCCGCCCGGGTTTTTAATTAACGAACCGGCCATAATATCCGCCCCCGCTTCAAGCGGTTCTCTCGTCTCAGCAAATTCACCGTAACAGTTGTCCACGAAGACAATGATTTCCGGATGTTTGTCTTTAATTGTTTTTATAACTTCTTCTATTTCATCAATATTCATCGATTTACGTGATGAATAGCCGCGTGACCGCTGAATACCGACAATTTTCGTTTTGCCGCTGATACTGTTTAAGACAGCTTCTGTATCAAACTGATCATCTTTAAGGTCCACTGTATTAAACGTCACACCCATCTCAAGCAGGCTTCCGACATCAGCAGCACTGTTGCCGATTACTTTCTCAAGCGTGTCATACGGCTGTCCAGTAATGTAAAGGAGCTCATCTCCATGTTTCAGCAGGCTCAGCAGTACAAGACTGATAGCATGTGTCCCTGAAATAATCTGTGTACGGACAAGCGCATCTTCTGCTTTGAATACATCTCTGTATATTTCTTCGAGCTTGTCACGGCCGACATCGTCATAACCGTATCCTGTCGTACCGCTGAAGTCACTTTCCGTTACAGAGTGTTCGGTAAATGCTGCCATTACTTTTTTAAAGTTTTTATAGGCAGTATCCTTATTTTTTTTAAAATACGGCTGAAGTGCTTCTTCAGCACCGTTCATAATGTTTAAGATTTTTTCTTCGTTATTCACTGTCGTCATCCTTCTTTACTATGCGTTCTACAAAATTACCCGCAGGTTCGTACCCGCTGACGTTAACCGACGCTTCATCAAGCTCCACGTCTTTAACGATTGTCTGTCTTTTTAATCTGTAAAGCTTATCCTGGCGCGCTAATGGTATCGACGTATTATACGCATCGAATGTCTTCGTCATAAAGTTTTCGATATCCATTAAAATATCCTGTGCCGGCATATTCATATTTACAAACTTATGCGGCTTCATCGGCAGCAGTCTTTTCTTATCATTTAAATCTGTCTTATTAAACAGAATCAGCTGTGGAATATCCTTCATATCCAGTGAATCAATTAAATCCAGCACTGTATCGTACTGACTCACAATATCCGGTGCGTTATTGTCAATGACATGAATGATAAAATCACTGTCCGCCGCTTCTTCAAGCGTTGATTTAAAGCTTTCGATTAAAGTTGTCGGCAGTTTCTGGATAAAACCGACCGTATCCGATATTATACACTGAAATCCTGACGGCAGGACCATTTCACGCGTTAACGGGTCCAGTGTCGCAAACAGCTTGTCTTCCTGCATCGTCTCCGCATTCGTCAGTTTGTTAAACAGCGTCGACTTGCCGGCGTTCGTATAACCGATCAGAGACACCTTTGTCACCTGATTTGAACGGCGCTTATCGCGGTATCTTAAACGGTGCTCTTCAACGACTGCCAGCTGTTTTTTAATATCACTGATACGGGAATTAATATGACGGCGGTCTGTTTCAAGCTTCGTCTCACCCGGACCTCTCGTCCCGATTCCGGCCCCCAGTCTCGACAGATTAATGCCCTGTCCTTTTAAGCGCGGCACTAAATATTCCAGCTGCGCCAGCTCCACCTGCAGCTTACCTGCTTTTGACTGCGCACGCAGGCTGAATATATCGAGAATCACCTGTGTACGGTCGATAACACTCGTATCCAGTATGTTTTCTATTTTGCGGTTCTGACTTGCCAGTATTTCATCGTTGACGATTGCATAATCGATATCTTCATACTGCATTTTGACCTCTTCCAGAAATCCGCTTCCCACATAGCTCTTTCTGTCTATCATCGTGCGGTTCTGAATGTGTGTGCCGATGATCTCTATACCAATCGACTCGCTGAGCTCTTTCAGCTCTCTGGCTTCCGACTCAACATCTTTGTTTTGTACAGTATTCGTCGCAAGTATTATTCCGGTATGTGTCATTTCCATGACAGACACCTCCAGTTTCTTTGTTTAATATTACAATATCATGTTTCAACAATATTAATAAGGCTATATTATAATAACGAAAAATATGCGAAGTGAACAGGAAAGGAGGACCATGGATGAAACACACATTCTATGATCTCTCGGCACAGGATGCAGACGGCGACCATTTTCAAATGAATGAACTGGAAGGAAAAGTAGTACTGATTGTTAATACAGCGAGTGAGTGCGGCTTTAACAGTCAGCTCAATGAGCTTGAAAAGTTATATAAAAAGTATAATGATATCGGCCTTGAAATACTGGCATTCCCGTCAAATAACTTTATGAACCAGGAACCATGTTCTGCAACAGAAGCACGTGATGCATACAGCAGTCAGCACGGTGTATCATATAAAGTGATGGAAAAGACAGATGTTAAAGGTGAACACATTCATCCTTTATTTAAATACTTAACTGAAGGCAAATCCGGTTTAATTACCAATTCAATAAAATGGAACTTTACTAAATTTCTCGTGACTCGTGAGGGCAAGGTGGTTAAACGCTATCCCCCGCAAAAATCACCGCTTGATATCGAAGAAGATGTTAAAAAATATCTCGCAGGATAATAAAACATCCGGACAAACTGTCCGGATGTTTTTCTTATGCACGAATAAATGTACTGATTGCGTGCTTATATATGATTTGAACTTTCCCCTCTGAATCCAATTCAACGACATACTTGTCAAAGTCGCTGATCTTCCCCTGTAACTGGAAACCATTCATTAAAAATACCGTGATTTCCTGTCCTGATTCTTTGTACTCCCCTAGAAACGAATCTTGCAAATTCATTTAATTCTCCCCTTTTGTTTGTAAGAATTGATATATATCTTCAAAGATTATATCTGTGTTTGAATGTGCGATATCATACCAATTTACATCGAGCTGGTTACGGAAAAATGTCAGCTGCCGCTTCGCATACTGCCGAGAATGAGCCTGAATGCGCTCCATCACGTCAGATAATTCTGCTTCCCCTTTAAAATACGGCAGGAACTCCTTATAGCCGATTGCCTGTCCGGCTGTTTTAGACAGCCCGTCATTCTGCAGTCCGGTTACCTCTTCCACAAGCCCTGTTTTAAACATTTCAGCCACCCGTTTGTTAATCCGGTCGTATATCACACTTCTGTCTGCTGTGAGACCTATTAAGAATGTATCATATTTCGGCTTTTGTGTATACGCTTTCTTTTCTGTTGTATCAAGGTTTTGCTTCACAAGCTGACGGATAATCCTCTTGCGGTTATTCGGATGTATTTCATTATCCGGCTGAAGTCTGGTCAGTTCGCTAAACAGCGCTTCGTCTGTCCACGATTCAAATTCCCCGGTCAGACGGTCGATATCATCCCTGTTTTCATCGTTAAATTCATAACCGTCAATCAGCGCTTTAATGTAATGGCCGGTACCGCCGGCAATCATCGGGATATTGCCTCTCGATTCGATATCTTTAACGAGATGTTCCACCTGCTGCTGGAAATCTGAAACTGAAAAAGTCTCATCCGGATTCAAAATATCGATCATATGATGCGGCACACCGTCCATTTCGTCCTGTGTAATTTTTCCGGTCCCAATATCCATTCCTCTGTACACCTGCATGGAGTCGCCGCTTATAATTTCAGCATTAAATTTTTTTGCGATATCGATCGATAGAGCTGTTTTGCCGATTGCTGTCGGACCGACTAATATTAGTAATTTACTTTTCAACATTTTGTTTCACCCATTTTACGATATTAGAATACACTGCACCCCTGTTTTCCTCAAACAGTACTTCATGGCGTGCGTTCGGTACCAGTTCCAGCTGAACATTGTCAAAGTGACGCTGCAGACGCCAGTTTAACATTTCATAATCCCTGCCGAAATGAGAAAACGGATCGTCCATTCCGCCAATTAATAAGTAAGGGATATTTTTGTATTTCTTTAATGTTTTTGAAGTATCCACCGTACGGATATTTTTCAATATTTCAGCAAGCGCCCTGACGCTCATTTTCTGACCGGCATGCGGATCTGTATTATACTGAAGGACGTGATGCTCATCTGCTGACAGCCAGCGGTTTTTCACTGTACCTTTAAAGTTCCCGTCATACCCGAGAAACGACAATTTGTTAATCAGCCTGGATTTCGTACTGGGGATCAGTTTCGACAGCGGCTGAATTAATACGTTGGCAACAGTATCGGACAGTTTGACTTTACTGCCGGTGCCGACGATAATCCCCGCATCGTAAATATCTTCTGTCAAGAGTCTTCTGAGTAAAATAGACCCCATGGAATGGCCAAGGCCGATACGCGGCACATCTTTTGGCATTGATGTACTGACAATTCTCGCATCGTCCAGCAGCTCATCAAACGAATTGAAATGGCCGAGACTGCTCTTTTTTTCATCACAGCCGTGGCCCCTGTGGTTATGAATGACGCAGTGAATATCATTTAACGCCAGATACATTAAAAATTCCTTATATCTGTCCTTATGCTCCGCCATGCCGTGCAGTATTTGAATACTTGCTTTCGGACGCTCCGGAACGTAATGCGTCACTGAAATACTCCTGTCTTTATTTTTCATCGTACGGTTTAAAATCTTCAATTCAGAACCCCCTACTTCATAATACGGTTGAACAATCTTTCAATTTCGTACGTTGTCATGTGAATAATTACCGGCCGGCCGTGCGGGCACGTATACGGTGAGTAACACTTACCGAGTTCTTCAAGCAGTGCCGCCATCTGGTTTTTATCGAGGTAGTGATTCGCTTTAATGGACTGCTTGCAGCTCATCATAATCGACATTTCCTCGCGGTATTTCTTCACATCAAAATTATCTGTCTGTGAGATAAAATCGATTAAATCGTTAATATCTTCTTCCGGATTATCCGCTTTAATCCATGACGGATAACGGGATACCGTATACTGCTTAATGCCGCTTTTTTCGATATCAAAACCGAGCGACTGCAGTTCAGCCAGTTTCTCATCGATTGTAATCACATCGTCAAAACTGAACTCAAACGTATACGGAATCAGGAGCGGTATACCGTCAGCTTCTTTGATGATGTTCGCGTAAATATATTCGTACTTAATACGTTCCTGCGCAGCGTGCTGGTCCATTAAATACATGCCTGTTTCATTCTGCATAATAATATACGTACCATGCAGCTGACCGATTATTTCAAGGTAAGGCAGCTTCTCTTTTTCAGGCAGCGGTTCATGCCCGGCGAATGATGGTGTATCTTTCTGTTTTGGCTGCGGCTGTATTTTTTCAGTCTGTTTGAACGGACTTGTATACGTTGTTTCCGGTTTTTCTGTAACACGCCGGCGGGTCATTTGCTCTTTTTCGGTTTCTTTACGAGGTTCAGTAAACGTCTGTTTCGGCAGCTGACGTGCAGGCGGCTCATACGTATCGATATGCTCTCTTATTTTATCGTGGCGTTCTGTAAAGTCGATTGCGCTTTGTTCCGGTTTTTGCTGCTTCGGTTTTCTGTGCGCCACTTCCGGAATCAGTTCAGTTTCCATCAGTGCTTCTTTTACTGCAGCTTCCATCAGCTTTAATAGTTCCGTCTCTTTCGACAGTTTCACTTCGACTTTTGACGGATGCACGTTAACATCGATCAGTTTCGGATCCATCCTGATGTTTAAAAATGCGAGCGGGTATTTGTCTTTCGGCTGCAGCGTGTGATATGCGTTAATAATACTCTGTGATAATTTAAAGTGCCGGACGTGTCTGTTGTTGATGCTTAAGTTAATGTAGTTGCGGTTGCTCCGCGTGACTTCGGGTCTTACGATATAACCGTCAATCGTATAGTCCGGACTTTCGGCGTGAACTTCCAGCGTATTACTTGATACCTGGATGCCGTAAAGAATATTAATGACTTCTTTTAAGTTGCCGTTCCCCGTAGTTTTAAAGCGGTCTTTGCCGTCAAATACGAGACGGAAGCTGACTTCCGGGTAATTCAGCGCCATGCGCTGCATAATATCGATAATCTTTCCCGCTTCAGTGCGCAGATTTTTAATATATTTTAACCGTGCAGGCGTATTAAAGAACAAATCTTCAATTTCAATAATCGTCCCGCGGCGTTCATGCCAGACGGTATCCTCATCGTATTTCCCGCCGCTGTACACAATTTTAAACGGTGTTGAATCGCCCTGCATGCTCTCAAGCGTTACTTTTGAAACTGCACCGATACTCGCAAGCGCCTCACCGCGGAAACCGAGTGAACGGATTTCAAACAGCTCGTAGGCTGTATCAATTTTACTCGTCGCATGTCTTTCAAAAAGCAGTGTACGGTCCTCATAATCGATACCGTGGCCGTTGTCGACAACTTTTATCGATTCCATGCCGCTGTTTTTAATGAATACTTCAACGACAGTGGAGCCGGCGTCGAGCGAGTTTTCAACAATCTCCTTGACGATTGAACTTGGACGCTCGACAACTTCACCAGCTGCGATTTTATTTTGTATATGAGCGGGCAGCACGTGAATCTGTCCCATAAATTATCCCTCCCCGCGTGCTTTGTTTACTAATCCGTGCAATGTATTCAGCGCCTCCATCGGCGTCATATTATTTAAGTCAAGTGCAGTTAATTCCCCGAGGAGCTGTTTATCGTCTTTTGAAACAGTTTCGCTGTCATCGAGCGGCAGTTCCAGCTGGAAGATATCATCCTGACGGTGTGGTGGTTCACGGTCGTGTTTCTGGTTTTCAAAGCCGCTTAAATATTCGGCTGCCAGTTCGGTAACACGGTCCGGCAGTTCTGCCAGTTTCGCCACATGAATACCGTAACTTTTCTCGACTGCACCCGGTTTTACTTTGTGCAGGAAAACGAGTTTGCCGTCGTATTCCGTCGCTTTAACGTGGACGTTCTGCAGTCCGGTCAGTTCATCTTCCAGGTTCGTCAGTTCATGGTAGTGCGTTGAAAATAACGTTTTCGCGCCAATCTCTTCATGAATGTACACGAGCATTGCCTGTGCAAGCGCCATACCGTCGTATGTGCTCGTTCCCCGGCCGATCTCATCGAATATTAACAGCGAGTCTTTCGTCGCGTGCTGCAGCGCTGTATTGGCTTCCATCATCTCAATCATAAATGTCGATTTACCGCTCGATAAATCATCGCTCGCTCCGATACGTGTATAGATCGCATCAAATATCGGGACCTTCGCGCTCGCGGCAGGTACTCTCATGCCTATCTGGGCCATAATGATGATTAATGCCACCTGACGCATATACGTTGATTTACCGGACATATTCGGACCTGTAATCAGATATATAAAATTGTCTTTCGACATCGTTAAGTCGTTTGGCACATACGTGTTTTCGTTCAGCATGCGTTCCACGATCGGATGACGCGCATCGACGAGTTTAATCGATTTGTCTGAGGAGAATTCCGGCGTTGTCAGATGGTAGTCGTTCGACACGAGCGCGAATGAAATCAGCGTATCGAGTGTCGAAATCTGCTCCGCCGTCCGCTGCAGACGCGTGATGTATTCCATCATGTCTGTACGGAGTTCGGTAAACATGTTGAATTCAAGCTTAATGCTGTCATCTTCTGCAGTCAGTATTTGACTTTCCATCTCTTTAAGCTCCGGTGTAATAAAACGCTCGGCATTCGTCAGTGTCTGCTTACGGTTATACTCGAATTTTTCCGCATCGAAGTTCATTGCCTGTACTTTGGAAATTTCAAGGTAATAACCGAATACTTTGTTAAAGCCGATCTTCAGATTTTTAATGCCTGTACGTTCTTTTTCTGTCTCAAGATAGTTGTTCAGCCATGTACGCGCGTTCGTGCTGATATCTCTTAAGTTGTCCAGCTCTTCGCTGACTCCGTCTTTGAAAATTTTTCCTTCACGGATAGTTTTCGGCGGAGTATCCGTCAGTACTTCGAGACGTTCATACGCATCTTCCATACTGTCGAAGTTGCTGAATGTTTTGTTGTCTGTCAGTTTTAATGATTCGAGTACCGTCTTTAACTCAGGCAGACCGTAAAGAGAATCACGGAGCTGCACTAAATCTTTAACGTCAACGTTGTTGAATGCAAGCCGTCCGACAAGCCGTTCGATATCGTAAACATCGTTTAAAATGTTTGACAGCTGCTCCCGCTCGGTAAAGTTGTCGATTAGCGTCGTCACGATACTCTGGCGGTTTTCAATTTCCTTCTTCGAGACGAGCGGCCGCTCGATCAGTTTTCTGAGCATGCGTTTACCCATCGGTGTTTCAGTACGGTTTAAATACCAGAACAATGAACCTTTCACTTTTTTCGTCTGAATATTTTCCAGCAGTTCAAGGTTCGAGATGGCTGCATAATTCAGTTTCATAAACGTATTGATGCGGTGTTTTTCAACCGTTTTTAAATGCTTCAGTTCCTGCATGTTCTGCTTTCGTATATAGTTTAACAGCAGATTGATTGCACGATGCTCATCGATATCATCTTCATAGTCGTAATCCGCCGGCTCATCCGCTTCAAAAACCGTGTAAAGCGGCGGGTCATTATAAATCCGGTGAATGATATGTTCACTTTCAGCGTTCGTGACAAGTTCACGGGCACCGAGCGTTTCAATTTCACTCTTCAGTTCCGTCTCGTCACTTGTTGAAAACGCAAAAATTTCACCTGTCGAAATATCCGCATAGCTGACTTCTGTTCTCTCATCCGTCTCATGCACTGCTAGAATGAAGTTGCTCGCCCCGTCATCCATGCCGAAGTCATCAATTAATGTTCCGGGCGTTATGACACGGACCACTTCTCTTTTGACCATGCCTTTTGTCTCTGTCGGATCTTCCATCTGTTCACAGATTGCTACTTTATATCCATTGTCGATCAGTTTCGCTATATAGTTACGCGCAGAATGGTACGGCACGCCGCACATCGGTATCGGATCCTTGCTTTTATCGCGTGAAGTTAATGTAATTTCGAGCACTTTCGCTGCAGTGACTGCATCGTCGTAAAAGAGCTCGTAAAAATCTCCAAGTCTGAATAAAAGCAGACTGTCCGGATGATTATCCTTAATTGAAAAATACTGCTTCATCATCGGTGTTGGTTCCCGCATTTTAACACTTCCTAAATTAATCTTGTCGTATTATTATAACACGCGTGCATGCTTATATCCGCAGTAAGACCCCGTGTTTTTCCAATTGTTTCAGGATGATAAAAGAGAGCCCCGCACCGATAAAGCTCGATACGAGAAATGCTGCTGCGACAATCGTGAACAGGCTCTCATCGAGTTCTAAAACGATGATGAGCGGGTACAGGCTGAGGGCACCGATGACGCCGGTGCCGAGTACTTCACCCATGGCTGCGAGCGACAGCTTTTTAGTGTATTTGTACAGGAGCCAGGCCGCGAGCGCGCCGATCATACTGCCGGGGTACGCGAACACTGTACCCGTACCGAATAGTACTCTGATGGTCGACGAGATAAACGCCTGCACGATGACCCACGGCCCGGTTAAAACCGCACCGAGCACATTGATGAGATGCTGAACCGGTGCTGCCCTGATAATGCCGATGGGAATCGTAACGACTGTACTTAAAATTACGTTTAAAGCGACGAAAGCTGCGGTGTAGGTCATATTTTTAGTAAGTTTATTAATTGTAGTTCCTCCTTTTTAGTCTGGCTGTGCTGTTTGTTTATGGGGCCGTATGAGTTCAATTAAATAAAAAAGAAAAATGGTGCTGAAATGCTCTTATATCAAGAGATTTCAACACCATTTAATATGCGGCTTATTTAAACTGATCCGGATCGCGGTTCGGCTTGTTGCGGATTGCAGCACCTGTTTCGCCCTGCATCAAATCTCCGCCTGTTGATTCGATAATTTCGCTCGTTACAGTTGAGCTGATTGCGTGCGAAACCATTTGAAGAAGCTCGTTCACGCCTGCCTGTGATTCTTTGAACTGGTCTACAAGCGGCATGTCGTCTAATTCCTGTTCGATTTTAGCAAGTTTTTCTTCCGTCATTTTGTAAGCACGTTCCTTACCGTAGTTTTGGAAGTTTACTGCCTGCTGCTGAAGACTTTTCAGGCTGGCCATTTTTTCACGGATTTCCTGATTCTCATGAATTTTTTCTTCCGCTTTTTTAAAGAACTCGACCTGCTCAGTTTCAGACATCATTTTACCAAGCTTTTTCGCCTCTTCTATTATTTCATCCTTTGTATACATTTAGAAGTTCCACCTTTTAGTTGTTATATATCATTCATTATATATGAAAGCTCCCATTTATTAAATGTAAATCTCCTGATTCGCTTGTCAAAGTACAAAAATGCACACTCTAGTCCTGGAGTGTGCATAACGAATCTATGCCACTTCCCTACGCTGGCATAATCCAGATCAGGTATTAAGAGTGTTTCTCAGCCCATAAGGGCACCTCCAGTGGTGTGCTTTATTCAGTTGATTCCATCTTAACTCAAGTTTGTGCAGCTTGTAAAATTTCCGGCAACCGGTCTATTTACTGATTGACCATATCGTAGTATTTGCCTTCCAGTTTCAGCAGCTCCTCTTCTGTTCCCGCTTCAAGCATTTCTCCCTGCCCGAGCACGAATATACGGTCGACCGCTTTAATGGTATTCAGCCTGTGGGCGATAATAATACTCGTCCGCCCTTTCATCAGACGTTCGAGTGATTCCTGAATCTTCAACTCGGTAATCGTGTCGATACTTGACGTCGCCTCATCAAGGAGCAGTATTGCCGGGTCTGTAATTAACGCACGGGCAATTGAAATCAGCTGCTTCTGCCCCTGTGAGATAAAGCCCTCATCCAGATCGAGCACAGTGTCGTAACCCTGCTCGAGCGTCATAATGAAGTCGTGGGCATTAGCCACTTTCGCCGCTTCAATTACTTCATCGTCTGTCGCATCCATTCTGCCGTAACGGATATTTTCGCGGATGGTCGCTTCGAACAGATACGGGTCCTGCAGCACGAATGCTGTCTGTGAACGGATATTCGTTCTCGTATAATCTTTAATGTTTTCACCGTCGACGAGAATGCGTCCTTTGTCCGTCTCATAAAATCTGGCGAGCAGCTGCATGACAGTCGTTTTCCCTGCACCTGTCGCACCGATTAATGCGACCGATTCGCCTGCACTCACGTCGAATGACAGATTTTTAATCGTCGGTTTCTGCTGCTGTTTACTGTACGAGAACGTCACATTTTCAAATTCGATATGCCCGCGAATCGTTTTATCAGTAATTTTACCGTCATCTTTTTCGGCAGGTGTATCGAGAATGTGGAACACGCGCTCTGCCCCTGCGACTGCCGAGAGCACCTGGTTTAACTGGTTCGATAAATCAGCGAGCGGGCGCGTAAACTGGCGGGCGTATTCCGCGAATACGACAATTATTCCGACAGTGACAACACCGTTTGTCGTCAGTGCGAGAATCCCCCCTGCCCCTGCAACTATCGTAAATGACAGGTTGTTCAGCATGTTCATTATTTTAGGAATGAACCCCGAGTACAGGTTGGCCCAGAACGTCACTTCTCTTAAGTTTTTCGCACGGCTTTCAAAATTATCCACCGCACGCTCTTCCTGCGAGAACACTTTAACAATTTCCTGCCCTGAAACGATCTCTTCAATGTAGCCGTTCAGTTCACCTGTACGGCGCTGACGCATTTTATACAGCGGCCCGGTGCGGTTTGTAATGAACCGGACGCTGACAATCAGTATCGGAATAATGAGTGCTGTCAGGAATGTTAACAGCGGGCTTAAGTAAAGCATGACCGAAAACGTCCCGACCAGCGTGACGATACTCGTCGTAAACTGAATGAATGACGAGTTCATCGTCTGTGACAATGTTTCTATATCATTCGTCATCCGGCTCATTAACTCACCGTGCTGACGCTTATCGTAAAAAGTCACCGGCAGCTCCTGCATATGTTCAAACAGGCGGTGCCTCAATTTGTAAATCGTCCGCTGCGACAGACCGACCATCAGATACGCCTGAATAAATGTCGTTGCCGACAGCATGATATACGATGCGAGCAAAATCATCAGTATGCGTAACAGTCCGTCAAACTCACGAGGGATAAAGTAATCATCTACGATACGACCGACTAAAAACGGGCCGACAATGCTGAGAAGACTCGTAACGACAACGAGCGCAATGATGAAGTACAGACGCTTTCGTTCTCCGCGCATAAACTGCCAAATACGTTTTAGCGTCGCTCCCATGTTTTCCGCTTTGTTTTTGTTGGTCCGTCTCGCCTTTTTAATATCCGCCTGCGTAATCAGGCGCTCATGCCCGAATGGCCTTGCAAAAAAGTTACTCATCGAGATGGCCCCCTTTTTTCTGCGATTCGTAAATCTCTCTGTAGAGCGGTGACGTTGCCAGCAGCTCATCATGAGTCCCGAGTGCTGAAATCTCACCATCGTCAAGCAGCAGTACACGATCTGCCTGTTCAGCAGTCGAAATCTTCTGCGTAATGACAATACGCGTAACATTCTCCCCATCCAGCGCATCCCACAGATTATTCTCCGTTCTGACATCGAGCGCCGATGTCGAATCATCCAGTATGAGAATGGACGGCTTTCTCACAAGTGCACGTGCAATAGACAGGCGCTGTTTCTGACCTCCGGATAATGTGACACCCATCTGTCCGACCGGCGTTTCATAAGTATCATCAAAGTTCATAATATTATCGTGAATCTGTGCTTTTTCTGACGACATGAATACGTCATCCTCTTCAGCCTGCAGATTCCCCCATAACAGGTTTTCGTATATACTGCCGGTAAAAAGAATCGCACGCTGCGGCACGTAACCAATCGCCTGTCTGAGCTCTCCTGTATGCCAGTCCTGTACATTTTTACCGTTAACGATTACTTTACCGGCTGTTGCATCGTACATATTCGGTATGAGACTGATTAAAGAACTCTTACCGGAACCGGTCCCACCCATTATGACGAAGTTCTCATTATCGTGAATTTCAAATGAAACATCTTTCAGTACGTAGCGTCCCGTATTCGGATATTTAAATGACACATTCTCAAACTTAACAGTGCCGGTACTGTCTGCTGATTCAAACGTTTCCTTTTCCAAAACAGCAACCGGTGCATGAAGGATTTCACTGATACGGTCACTGGAAGCTTTCGCACGTGACGTCGCGATAATCAGAAACGCAAACATCGAAAAACCGCCCTGCATACGGAGAGCGTAGTTAATGACTGCGACAATTTCACCGACTGCGACTTCATTCGCCTGCAGAAGATCTGACGCCACCCACAGAACGAGCAGCAGACTGCCGTTCATTATAAGAAGAAGAACCGGAAGTATAGATTCCATTAAACGAAGTGCAAATACTGTATCGTCGCGCAGTTTAGCTGCAACTTTCGCAAACTTCCCGGTTTCGTAATCTCCCGTATCATTAGCTTTTATCAGTCTGACAGCTTCTAAATTCTGCTGAATAAAACGGTTAATTCTGTCCAGCCAGTGCTGTACTCTTAAGAAAATTTCCGCACCCTTTTTCGATGCAAAAAACAGAAATATTACGAGAACCGGTGTCAGCAGCGATAAATATATTCCGAGCGTCGGGTTGACGAGGAAAGACATGACGAGCGACCCGATAACGAGCAGCGGTGCACGGAGCAGTATGCGTAAACTCATAAAGAGCAGCATTTCAGTCTGCAGCACATCCTGCGTCATGCGGGTAATCAGACTCGACGTTGAAAAGCGCGATAACGTCGCCAGCGTAAAATGCTGTACACGGGTAAAAATCGCCATTCTGAGGTCGTAGCCGAACATGTTCGTTAAGTGGCTCGTAAAATATGTATTTAATATCCCTGCAATGAGCGCAATTAAAGACACCCCGAACATGATGAACAGGTACAGTATGACATTGTCGATACTGTTAACCATAATCCCGTTGTCGATCACCTGCTGGATAAACAGCGGCTGAATCAGCTCGACGATTAACTCGACGAACATAAAGAATAAAGCAATAACAATCATCCATTTGTATTTCATGGCATAACGGTAAACTGTAATCATTGTGAAACCACCCTTTGTATCTGTGACGTGTCTGCCAAATTGTTACAAATCCCCTTCGATGATATTCTTTCGAAATCCGAATTAATTATATTATGCCATAAAAGTGACATAATTTTCACTAAACTTGTCCGGATTAGCTGATTTTATTTTTAAATGTAAAAACGGACGCCCCATTTTTGGTGACATCCGTTTTTGCTCTCGTACTACTCTTCAATTTTAAAGTTTTTAATCGTTTTGCTGTCGGTATCGATAATGACACCGCTGATGACGCCTTTACCTTCATCCGGTACAACATGGCGCTCTGGCAGATTCGTAATAAATCTGCGGATGACTTCGTCTTTACGGATTCCGAGAATGCCGTCTTTAAAACCGGTCATGCCGACATCGGTAATATATACTGTCCCGTTCGGCAGACGGGTCGCGTCGTTTGTCTGCACATGCGTATGCGTGCCGACCACCGCATTGACACGGCCGTCCAGATGATAGCCCATCGCAATCGACTCACTCGTCGTCTCGCTGTGGAAGTCAACAAATGCAGCATCGTATTCATTCTCTTCCAGAATTTTATCGATTACTTTAAACGGATTCTCGATTGGCTCAAGGAAACTCCGCGCCTGCAGGTTAACGATTAACAGTTTCTTGCCGTTAATATTAACGATGCGGCTGCCGTCACCCGGTGTTCCTTCCGGGAAGTTCGCCGGACGCACCATTTTGACATCTTTCTCAAGCAGTTCATACACTTCACGCTTCGCAAACGCGTGGTTGCCCAGCGTGATAAAATCCGCACCGCCATTTAAAATTTCCTTATAAGTACTTTCAGTTATCCCTTTACCGTGGGCCGCATTTTCACCATTAACAATAGTAAAATGTGCACCATGTTCCTTTTTAAGCTGCGGTAAATAATTTTTGATCATGCGTCGGCCAATTTTTCCGACCACATCTCCAATGAATAAAATCCTCATCAAATCACCCTATCTATTGTGCTAATTATACATTATTTTCGTGTGGATGGTTAGAGGGAGTTTGGGGGGGTGGTTGTTGTTTCGGTGCCTTGGTCCGTCGTCGGTTGTTCGTTGGATCAATCCGCTCGTTTTGGACCATCGTCGGCCGCTCGTTGGGTCAACAGCCCTGTTTTGGGCCGTCGTCGGCCGCTCGTTGGGTCAACAGCCCTGTTTTGGACCGTCGTCGGTCACTCGTTGGGCCAACAGCCCTGTTTTGGTCCATCGTCGGCCGCTCGTTGGATCAATCCGCTCGTTTTGGTCCGTCGTCGGCCGCTCGTTGGGCCAATCGAACCATACAAACTCCATCCCGCTTTATTCACTCTGTTTTCTAATTGTATTTTTATATCTTCCACCGGTTATTGTCTTTACTGCATCGTTAAAATCATAATATTTAAAAGTATGAGTCGACCTCGAGCCTTTCTTTATCAGGTTACAATGTTTATTCATAAATCTTAACAATGTTGTTTTACTCAGCTGGTTGTCTATTAGATGACTGATAGATTTTTTTGTTACCGGTTCATTGTAAAATAAAAATTTATGGTCACTTAATGCACGAAGAAAATGTGTTTCTTTAGTTTCTATCGTTTCACAGTTATTACACTTAAAGTGGAAACGGTATTTTGACAAATCAAAGCTCTTACATTCACCGCAATAAAACCCCAACCGAAGTCTCGAAGTATCCGGTCTCTCATTAAAAAATGTATTCCTAACTCTGTATTTATTAATAACATTAGCAATTTCCTTCGCCTTTTCACCACGATAACTATTATTTAGATTGCGGAGGTATTTTCTTAAATGACTGCGTACTATTGTTTTCTCCCAAATATCATCATTTTCACTTGATAATCTGAAGTCGTCATTAATAAAAATTAATGCGTTTTTCACTTCAAATTGCACATCAGAGTCTTTATTTATTTTCATCAAATTTCCTTTTGCCCTTCTTAACTGAGTAAAAGCATCATCTTCAAGCAGTCGTTCATCTTTATACCACATATCTTTTGAAAATCTGAAATCACCCTGAAAATTTTTGATCTCGTTTATAGTCACACAATCATCAGAAATCACAATACTGTCATACTGCGCAGTTGTGTTTTTTATTTTCAGATAAACATCTCTAAAAATATATAAATTCTTATGTCCGGTTTCATCAAATATTTTATCGTATAAACACTCACCTTCATATCCCTTTCTAATTGACTCCATTTGATACCTTTCACTCGTGGTTAAGTCAGTACGTGCTGAAAGCGCATTGTAATATAAAAGTTCAACTGGTATTTTACGATTATTAATAAACAAATTCATCGCCTCCCATTTATAAAAAATACTTCTTACCCTATATATAGGAGGAAATGGCGTATTCCTTTTAAAAAAGTTACTTTTAAACAAAAATAGCAAAACTGGTTTACTTTTTACACAGGTTTATTGATTTTTTCCTTTTTATGTATGTGAGAAATTCATCAAGACTATATACCGGATCGGTTGTCAGGTTATATAATTAAAGATTAGGTATATTTTTAATTCATCCGTTTTGTCTGGTTATTGTATAGTTTAGGCAGCATGTTTTGTCTTTCTAGGTTGGTCCGTCGTCGACTGCTCGTTGGGTCAACAGCCCTGTTTTGGACCGTCGTCGGTCGCTCGTTGGGTCAATCGGCTCATTTTGGACCGTCGTCGGTCGCTCGTTGGGCCAATCCGCTCGTTTTGGACCGTCGTCGGCTGCTCGTAGGGTCAATCCGCTCGTTTTGGTCCGTCGTCGGTCGCTCGTTGGGCCAACAGCCTTGTTTTGGACCGTCGTCGGCCGCTCGTTGGGCCAACAACCCTGTTTTCCCTACACCCACACCAAATAAAAAAAGATCAGAGACTTCCGTCTCTGATCTTTCTATTTTGCGTATTCTATGGCCCTCATCTCGCGGACAACTGTCACTTTTATGTGTCCTGGATATTGCAGTTCATCTTCTACACGTTTCTTAATGTCTCTTGCAAGACGGTGTGCTTTTAAGTCGTCGATATCTTCAGGGCTTACCATTACTCGGATTTCGCGTCCGGCCTGAATTGCAAATGTTTTTTCTACGCCATCGTAGCTTTCTGCAATATGCTCGAGTCTCTCAAGTCGTTTAACGTAGTTTTCAAGCGTTTCACGACGGGCGCCCGGACGGGCTGCTGAGAGTGCATCTGCTGCTGCTACGAGAATTGAAATGACACTTGTCGGCTCAACATCACCGTGGTGTGACTGAATCGCATTAATTACCGTATCCTGTTCTTTATAACGGGTTGCGAGTTCGACTCCGATTTCTACGTGGGAGCCTTCAATTTCGTGGTCGATTGCTTTACCGATGTCATGCAGCAGTCCTGCACGGCGGGCTAAAGCGACATTTTCGCCGAGTTCACTCGCAAGAATTCCTGCGAGGTAACCGACTTCAATCGAGTGCTTAAGCACATTTTGTCCGTAACTTAAGCGGTATTTCATCTTACCTAAGTGTTTTGCAAGCTCAGGATGAAGATTGTGAATATCGAGTTCAAACGCTGCAGCTTCACCTGCGTCACGGATTTCAGTTTCCATATTGCGTCTTGCCTTGTCCACCATTTCTTCAATGCGTCCGGGGTGAATTCGGCCGTCCTGCACTAATGCTTCCAGTGCACTCTTCGCAATTTGTCTTCTGATTGGATCAAATCCTGACAGAATTACTGCTTCAGGTGTGTCATCGATTATCAGGTCGACACCTGTCAGTGTTTCGAGCGTTCGGATGTTTCGTCCTTCACGGCCGATAATACGGCCTTTCATTTCATCGTTCGGCAGTGAGACTACTGATACTGTAGACTCACTGGTATATTCGGCTGCGTATCGCTGCGCTGTTAATGCGAGCAGTTCACGCGCTTCTTTGTCTACTTCCCGAGCCGCTTTTTCTTTCTTTTCTTTTACCATTACAGCCATATCGTGTGACAGTTCGTGTTCTACCTGAGAGAACATTTCCTGACGTGCTTCATCGCGCGTCAATCCGGAGATGCGGGATAATTCTGTTTCTTGTTGACTTATCTTTTCATTAATCTCGTTATCCTTGGCATCTACCATTTGCTGTTTTTCTTCAATTTTAGCTTCTTTGTTTTCCAGCATGTCATCTTTCTTATCGAGTGTTTCACTTTTACGATCCAGTGATGTCTCACGCTGCAATAATCTGTTTTCAAACGCTTTCAAGTCGTTGCGTTCCGCATTCATTTCCTTATCGAATGCTTCTTTCAGATTTTGGTTTTCTTCTTTCGCTTCGAGCAGTTTTTCTTTCTTCAGGTTTTCGGATTCCTTTTTCGCTTCATTTATAATATGTTCAGCTGAAGTCCTTGCCTGACGCTGCTTGTTAGTCAATATGTTATTGACAATAAAATATCCGATAACAACACCCAGAATAATACCAAGTAAGATTAAGAGAATGTCTATTAAGTCCACAATAAACACCTCCCTAACTAAGGTTCTAAAGTGTGTTAAATATAATATGAGTATTAATTAAATATTATATAATTCAATTCTAAATATAAACATAAAGAAAATCAAGCACGAGTATTTATAATACCGGTGCTTGATTCAGCTGCCCGACTAAATCAGGCTTTTATTATTATTTTAATTCGTCCTCATCAAATAAACCCGTCGCTTCGTCGTTTTCATCGTCCTGTTCTTCTTCAGGAATATCTTCGCCGAATCCGAGTGACGAACGTAATTTGCGTTCGATTTCCGCAAACAGTTCCGGATTTTCTTTCAGTGTCTTCTTGGCATTTTCTTTACCCTGGCCGAGACGTTCGCCATTGTAGGAATACCACGCACCGCTTTTCTCAACGATGTCTTCTTCAACACTTAAATCGATTACTTCACCTGTGTGTGAAATACCTTCCCCGTACATAATGTCCACTTCTGCAACTTTAAACGGCGGTGCCACTTTGTTTTTAACTACTTTAATCTTCGTACGGTTACCTACGATATCCTGACCGATTTTTAAGCTTTCCGCACGGCGGACTTCAAGACGTACCGAACTGTAGAATTTAAGCGCACGTCCGCCGGTTGTCGTTTCCGGGTTACCGAACATTACACCGATTTTCTCGCGGACCTGGTTAATGAAAATTGCTGTCGTATTACTTTTCGAAATGGCACCTGACAGCTTTCTTAATGCCTGTGACATTAAACGCGCCTGCAGACCCATGTGAGAGTCTCCCATTTCACCTTCGATTTCAGCTCTTGGTGTCAGTGCTGCAACCGAATCGACAACGACCATATCAACCGCGCCGCTTCGTACGAATGCTTCTGTAATTTCAAGTCCCTGCTCACCTGTATCCGGCTGTGAAATATAAAGGTTGTCGATGTCGACACCTAGTTTTTTAGCGTATTCGGGATCGAGTGCGTGCTCCGCATCGATGAACGCACAGATTCCGCCGTTTTTTTGCACTTCTGCAATGGCATGCAGTGATACTGTCGTTTTACCTGATGATTCCGGTCCATAGATTTCTATAATACGGCCCTGCGGATAACCGCCTACCCCTAATGCTCTATCTAATGTAACTGATCCCGATGAAGTGGTTTTAACTTTGCGTCCCGCATCGTCCCCAAGCTTCATAACGGCACCTTTACCAAATGACTTTTCCATGTTTTTAATAACTGTATCTATCGCTTTATGTCTCTCGTCCATAATGTACCTCCAGTCGTAATCTCATAAATTATTATATCATGCACAAAATAAAAAAGCGAATATATGTTCGCTTTTAAAAACATAAATTTAATAATTGCGGACAGTATTGCTATAACCGTAAAGTTAACCGCCAAAACAATAAAAACTGCAGTGAAGTCACCGCAGTTTTTTATTTCTTATCCGCTTTAAACACGTCGCGGCCTTTATAGAAGTATTCTATTGCCGACAGTATCGTAAAGAACACTGCGATATACATAAACCACTGCCCCGGTGAAATTGGCAGATATGCCGTAAAGATATCACCGAATAATAGGAATACAAGTGCAAGCATCTGGAAAACTGTTTTAATTTTCCCGAGCTGTCCCGCTGCAGAGACGAACCCCTGCTCTATTTGTAACAGACGCAGACCTGTCACTGCGAACTCTCTTGCGATAATAACAACCGCAATCCAGCTTGAAATTGTGTGCCATTCGACCAGCACGATCAGCCCTGCTGCAACGAGCAGTTTATCAGCTAAAGGATCGAGGAATTTACCCATGTTCGTAATCATGTTCCACTTACGGGCAAGGTAGCCGTCCAGAAAATCAGTCAGTGCTGCGATAACGAAAATTACTGCAGCGATAAACTGCTCAACGCGGATGACTTCACCGCCTAAAAATGACATGGTGCCGAATCCGAAATCAAGGAGTGCAAAAACCAGAAAAACCGGTATTAAAACTACTCTGAAGACTGTCAGCCAGTTAGGTATGTTCATTTATTGTCACTCCCTTGTGATGTTAAATTGATAATAAACTGTTACGGTATCCCCGCGCTGCGAGTTGTCGATTGCCGTACCGTTTACCGAAATATCAAATGTTGTGGAATTGCCGAGCGCGAGATTGACTATCTTCGCGTCCGGATCGATGTCAAAACTGCCGCCGTCCGACTCTTCGTAAAGATAGCTGTTGTCAAGATCATCGGTCATACTGACCCATGAAGTTTCATCACCAGACAGTTCAATCGTCAGGTCTTCTGGTGCAGTAATGTTGTAATTCAGTGTATTGCCTTCACGGTTAACGAAATTCACTTCAGCTGACGGCTGTTTTGGTGCTTCTTCTGCAGCCTCTTCTTCGGTTTCCGCTTTTTCTTCGGATTCACCTTCAGCAGACTGTTCTTCTTCCGCTGCCTCATCCTCATTAGATGCTTCATCATCCGATTCGTTGTCCGCCACGCTTTTTGTAACTCGTTCATCGGTTTCGTAGACTCTTTTCGTTTCGAAAATATCACCCTGGGAACCAATTTGCAGCAGAACAAGCCAGACGGCAAACAGTACGACAATCATTGTTATAAAACCGAGCAGTACTTTTTTCAAATACTGGAAATCCTGATTGGATTTCTGATTGCGTTTCTGGTTTCCTCCTGAAGTATCCGGAATTTCATCTTCAAAGCGCTCAAGTAACTGTTCGGCATCCAGGTTCAGAAAGTCCGCATACTTTCTAATCAGAAAGCGCGTATGTCTCGGTTCAGGCAGCAGCGTCAGGTCACCCGCTTCAATAATCTGAATCACGCTCCGTTTAATACCGGAACCGTGTTCCATTTCTTTTAATGTGACACCTGATTTTTCTCGTTTATTTTGTAAATATGTCCCAAGTTTCATAGTTTGTTATCTCCAATTAGAAAAAGTCCATATTGTCACTTTCGAACCAGTGACGTTTCTTATGTTTTTCATAAGTAATTTCCTGATCTTCATGCTCGCGGATTTCGATAATGTAATCAAAATCGTCCTGCGTCAATTTAAAGAAAGGATCGTCGATTAATAAATCCGGGTGTTCGACAACTGTCGTGCCGTCGTAATTAATCACCTGGTTAACGAGACGTTTATGGTCGGTGCTTGTCGATTTCGATGTCACCGCACCGTCGATAATGTAAACGTTGCCCTTATCAAATTCCTGCTTGTGAAGGCTCGTGCGCTCTGTCTGTTTCAGCATTGTCGATGATAAAAACAGCCATTTGTCGCCGGCAGAAACACTGCCTGCAACGACAGACTCTGTTTTACCGACACGCGGCATACCGCGCACACCGATCAGGAACGTATCATCGATATCGAACAGTATTGCGAGAAAGTCTACAACAACACTGATTTCGGCACGTGTAAATCTGAAAATATTCTTATTTTCTTCCGCCCGTTTAATGAAGCGTCCATGACGGAGCGTCAGCCTGTCCGTAATTGTCGGCGTCCGCATTTTGCCGACTTCAATTTCATCGACATGCTCGCATATCCATTTAAAACGTTCGAGCTTCCACAGATTATCAGTCCGCACCAGCAATGCACGCTGTGATACTTCCACACCGTTAATCGTTTTAATGCTGAGACCGATATTCCCCATCAGACTTAAAATATCACCGAGCAGTCCCGGACGGTCGTCCAGATTTTTATACTCGAGATAAACTTCTTCATTGCGCTCCGGATAAAAATTAGGTTTTTCAGTATTCACGTATACCATCCCCCGTTAATTTTTAATACTTCTCCCGTAATGCTCCTCGCATTATCAGATATTAAGTACTCCACTGCAGATGCAACTTCCGACGGCTCGATTAACCGGCCCTGCGGAAGATCTTCAAGCATCATTTCAATGTCTTCTTCAGTCAGCTTTAATGTCATTTTACCACGGACGACACCGGGTGCTACAGCATTAACTGTAATATTTGACGGTGCCAGTTCCTTGGCAAGTGATTTTACGAGTGTTTCCTGGGCCCCTTTGAACGTACTGTAGATGCTTTCCATGCTCGCACCGTACGTCCCCCAGACACTTGAAATGACGATAATGCTCGCCCGTTCACTCATGCGTAATCTCGGCAGCATCACTTTAATAAAGGTAATCAGCGCTCTCACACTGACGTTGTACTGCCCGTCGACCTGTTCGAGCGTCGTATCCTGAATCAGTTCAAACAGTGCCTCACCAGGTGTAAAAATCAGCGTATCGACTGAATCCACACCGGCAAATGCAGCTTCCAGTTCACTTTCTGTAAACGGACGGGACAGATCGAGATAATGATGTGTACTGGCGAGTTCAGGTGTATTGCGGTTTGAAAATGTGATGAGGTTTTCATCTTTTAAGCACTCGTGAATGCTCTTGCCGATATCACCTGTTGCACCGACTAAAACGACGTTACTCATAAGATTTCACGATCACTTCGACCATGTTTTTTGTATCGATGGAACTGTTGAAATAATTTTTAACGTCATCGAGTGTAATGCTGTCGACAACCTGCGGCACGTTGTAGAGATCGTAGCCGTCAAAATAATATTTAGTATACTGGTTCGCGATATATTCCGGTGAATTCAGACTTGTTAAATAGTCTCCCATTAATTCGCGTTTCTGGCTTTTCAGACGTTTCTCCGTAAAGAAATCAGTCGATTTTACTTCTTCAATAATGCGGACAATTTCGGATGTAAATGTTTCGTAATCATCCGTTTCAACTGCCATCAATGTGTGTCTGACCATTTCCTCTTCCTGATAGGCAAAGTTAAATGAATCATCGATAATTCCGCGTTCAACGAGTGTTTCATAATACGGAGACTGTTCGCCGAACACCATATCCAGCGCAAACAGCATTGCCGCATCGCGGCGCTCACGCGTTTCGTTATCGCTGTCGTCAGGCAGTGCTTTAAAGCCGAGCATTACTTTCGGCGTCGATACCGCCAGTTCCATAACCGTCTTTTGTGTTTTCACACCGTACGGTTCTTCCGGAATAAAACGTTCGATTTCAGACGATTCAGCTGACGGACGTGAATTCTGGTGATTTTCTATATAGTTGAAAGTGTCTTCTATATTAAAATCTCCCGCAAGAATCATAACCATATTGTCCGGCGCATAAAACGTCTTGTGGCATAAGTACAGATGCTCTGCCGTAATTTCCGAAATCGATTCAAGCGTTCCCGCAATATCAATTGCCACCGGTGAATTTTCATACATTGCGCTCAGCGTTTCATGGTACAGACGGTATCCCGGATTATCCTGGTACATTTTAATCTCTTCGTTAATAATGCCGATTTCCTTCTCCACTTTTTCAGGTGTGAAATATGGAATTTCCACCATATCCATTAACAGCTGCAGGTTTTCAAAAAAGTTTTCCGTTGTACTGAACAGATAGCTCGTCCGGTCGATCGATGTAAATGCGTTCGCACTTGCACCCATTTCAGAAAACTTATTGAACACATCGCCCGATTCTTTATCGAACATTTTATGCTCTAAAAAGTGTGCGATTCCGTCCGGCACGTTGTGAACTTCACCGTTTGCCTTAAAATGATTGTCCACAGAACCGTACTTCGTCGTGTACGTTGCAAACTTTTTATTGTATCCTTTTTTATCGATGATAAAGACCTCAAGTCCGTTATCCATCACCTGCTTATGAACAATTTCGTCCAGGTGATCATAGCGGATTGTCGTAAATTTATTTGTCATTATCTATACCGCCTTTCAGCGTAAATACTGTATCGAGCTTAATTTTCTCTGCAATTTGTATGACGTCGTCTTTCGTAATTGCATTAAGCTGCTCCGTCCAGCTTCTGACCGGAGTTTTAACCGACTGTTCTCTTAACAGCGTATTGTAGTTTAATGAAATGAGACCGCGCGGTTTGTCCATCGACTCTTTGCGGCTCGACTGCATATTGCGTTTAATTTCTTCGACGAATGATTTTTCAAAGTCGCCGTCAATTACACGCTGCAGTTCGCGTTTCACTGCATCTTCAAATACCTGTACGTTTTCGTTGTCGACCCCGGCAAGTACAAACATATAGCCGTTTTTCACGTCGACCTGAGAATGAATCGAATATGCCAGACTCATTTTCTCGCGGATATTCGTAAATAACAGTGACGCCGCACTGCCGCCAAACAGCTGATTAAAGACGTTCAGCGCCATAATATCACCCGGCGTTGAATACTGAACACGGAACCCGAGATTTACTTTTGCCTGCTCGATACGTTCGTAGGCTGTTTCGTACTTCACGTCACCAGTTTCACGAATCGGATATCCTTTATATGGATACATTTTCGCTTCAACGTGCTCATGGAGCTGCGACAGGTAGTCAAATACGTTATCCTCCACTTTACCCGCAACGAGAACTGACATATCATCGTCCTGCATCATACGGCTGTGGGCATCTTTAACGTCAGTGAGTGTCAGCGCTTCAAGTGCATCCAGATCACCAAATGATAAATATTTATAGTCTTCATCTTCAAACATCGTACCGAGCAGCATTTCGAAAGCACGCTGTGCGTGATTGTCTTTCATGCTCTTCAGACGGTTTTTCATCAGTCGTTTTTCACGCTGGAAAAATGCTTCATCAGACTCATCGTAATTAAACGGTGTGTACAGTACGTCCTTTAACAGCGCTGTAATATCTCCAAGCATATCGATATCTTCCATAATGAATTTATCATTCACAAATTCTATGGAGAACTTCACAATATGGTCGCTGCCTTTTTTGACGACATTCGATGTTAAATGCGCACCGTAATGTTCTGCCAGATACTCAAGCAGCACCGCATTTGATGTCAGTTTATCCGTCTGCTTCACCATCATGCGGCTTAACAGACTGCGTGTCGTGACATCAGAACCCGTGAGCGGTGCTCTGAAGTACACGCTCACGACAACTGTTTTGAATTTCTCTGTATATATTTTTACGATTGGCACATTGTTTATGACTCTTTTGTCTACACCTGACATTTATAAAACTCCTAACTAGTCTTCGTGGTTTTCAATCAGCACGCTGCGCGGTTTCGATCCGCTCGCAGGTCCGATAACCCCGTTCGCTTCCAAATCATCGACGAGACGGGCTGCACGGTTGTAACCGACTCTGAACTGGCGCTGCAGCAGACTCGCCGACGCACGCTGTTCCTCGATAACAAACCATTTCGCGTCCGGATAAAGTTCGTCCTCCGACTCAACCGGCGCTGCAGCAGTCTCTTTCTGATTCATTATAACTGATTTCTCATAATTTGCTTTCATTTGATCCGTAATGAACTTCACGATATCCGTAACTTCGTCATCGTCGAGGAATGCCCCCTGTACACGGATCGGCTTCGAGCGTCCGGATGGCAGGAACAGCATGTCCCCGCGGCCGAGCAGTTTCTCAGCACCCATCGAATCGATGATCGTACGCGAGTCCGTCTGCGAGCTTACGCTGAATGCAATTCTCGACGGAATGTTCGCTTTAATAATACCTGTAATAACATCCACTGAAGGACGCTGTGTGGCGATAATTAAATGAATACCCGCTGCACGTGCCATCTGTGCAATACGTGTAATCGATGCTTCGACGTCTTTCGATGCCACCATCATTAAGTCCGCAAGCTCATCGACAATAACGACGATATAGGGCAGTTTCTGAACTTTCTCCGGATCGTCCGCCTGACGCGTCAGATACTGGTTGTACGCTTCGATATTTCTCGTATGCGATGCACTGAACAGATCGTATCTGCGTTCCATTTCACTGACGATACGGTTTAACGCATCGCTCGCTTTTTGCGGGTTCGTTACAACCGGTGCAAGCAGATGAGGAATGCCGTTATATACATTAAGCTCAACCATCTTCGGATCGATCATCATCAGTTTCACTTCGTGAGGTTTCGCATTCAGCAGAATACTGATGATAATGCCGTTGATACAGACGGATTTACCGCTTCCGGTAGAACCGGCAACAAGAAGGTGCGGCATTTTGTTCAGTTCCGCCATAATCGGTGCACCGGAAATATCTTTACCAAGCGCGACTTCAAGCGGATTGTCCGATGATTTACGCTTGATTACTTCACGCAGCGTGACCATGCTCACTACCGAGTTCGGCACTTCAATACCCACTGCAGATTTACCTGGAATCGGTGCTTCGATACGAATATCTTTCGCAGCAAGACTGAGTGCAATATCATTTTGTAGGTTAATAATTTTCGATACTTTCACTCCGACATCCGGCTGAATTTCAAACTGCGTAACTGCCGGACCGATTCTGATTTTCGATACTTTCGCATTAACATTGAAGTTTTTCAGAGTTTCTTCCAGTATACGTCCCTGCTGGATGACTTCTTTGTTGCTGACTTTTTCCGTCGGCTCCGCATCGTTCAGTAAATCAATCGACGGCAGTTTATACTCTATTAACTGTTTGAGTTCTTTATCGTCAAATTCTTCGAATTCACTGTCTTCTGTCTCACCGTCCGGAATATTCGAATCAAACCCTTCGTCATCCGGATTCTCGTACTCAAGTTCTTTTTTCTCTTCCACTTCTTTTTCGATCTGCAGTGCGTGTTCTTCCGGTGTCATGTTATCCGGCACCGGTTCATCTTTATATTCTTCCATCAGAATTTCCGAATCGTACACTTCCGGTTCCACGTATTCATCTTCTTCAAAGAGCGGATCTGATTCCTGTTCCTCTTCTTTTTTGCTGAAGCGTGCTTTACGTTTCTTCTCTGTACGTTTTTCCACCGGCTCATCATCGTCAGGTGATTCGATAATCGGTTCTGATTTCTTCTGCTCTTTTTTAGCTTTCGGTGCTTTTTCTTTCTTCGGACGGTTTTTAAACCATTCAGAGAGTTTCATAAACATGCCGGCAAGACCTGCACCGATCGCTGTCAGCCCGCGGATAACAAAATTGAAATCGTTGCGGAGTGATTCCTCGATGCTCTTATGACGCACGATAATAATACTCAGATAAATAAATATTAAACCGATTAAAAGTGTCCCGAAGAAACTGATTCCCGTAGCCGAGAAATTAAACAGTGTCTGTCCGATAATTCCCCCGCCGGTAAAATCAAACCCTGGTTCCCGCGTCATATTCATCATATCTTCAAATGTGAAATAGCGGTCTGTTCTGCCACGGTCCGATAAATACAATATCGAATGCAGGAGGAACAACAGGCCGAACTGCATCATTAAGTAGCCGAGCATGCGTTTAGTAAACGGAAATTTTAAATGTGTCGCCAAATAGAAACTCGCGAGCAGTAACACGAGGTATGTAAAGTAGCGGCTTGTACCAAAAAGAAAATTAAAAGCTGCATCGGCATATTCCCCGACCAGGCCCAGCTGAAATACTGTAATGATAAGTAAAATAATAATGAGTAAAGCAAAACTCGCATAATACGTTTTTTTATCATTATTTTTCTTTTTCGCAGTGCGCTTTCGTTTAGTCGCCATCTTTTACCACCTTCATTTTCACTTTTTAATTATAACAACGGAGATATAAGGTTATCCTAATATCTCCGTCGCTTTAAACTATATTATATTTCAGAAATGATTGGAATAATCATCGGACGACGCTTCGTTTCATCGTATAGGAATTTACCGAGGTCATCTCTGATATTTTGTTTTAAGACACTCCATTCAATTTTGCCGGCACTGATATTGTCTTCGACAATACCTTTGACGTGCTCGGAAGCTTCTTTCATAAGCTCTTCCGACTCTTTCACGTAAACGAAACCGCGTGATTGAATTTCAGGACCTGCCATAATTACTCTTGATTCACGGTCGATTGTTACGACAGCGATAAAGATCCCGTCTTCCGATAACAATCTGCGGTCGCGCAGGACGATGTTACCGACATCTCCGACACCGCTGCCGTCGATCAGTACGTTGCCTGCTTCGACTTTGTCCGTGCTGAACATTTTCTCGCCGTCATACTGAACGACGTCCCCTTTCTCGAGAAGGAAAATGTTTTCCGCTTTAACACCGGTTTCAGTTGCCAGACGTGCGTGTGCAATCTGATTTTTGAATTCACCCTGTACAGGAATGAAATGTTCCGGTTTGAAAATGTTAAGCATCATTTTCAGTTCTTCAGCAAGACCGTGACCTGAAGCGTGAATATTTCTCGAAGGCGTATTGATGACTGCACCGGCTTTAACGAGTTCGTTAAGTGTCGTGTACAGTACAACTTCCATATTAGATGACGGTGTCGTCAGAATAAACACTTCATCGCCTTCTTTTATATTCGTTACTTCATGCTGGCCGCGCGACATTTTACCAAGTGCTTCAATCGGCTCACCCTGTGAACCTGAAGCGATAATTACGACTTCGTTGTCCGGATAGTCTTTAATTTCATGGCTCGGTAAAAGCAGCCCGTCCGGAATATCGAAATATCCGAGTTTTCTTGCCACTTTAAATGATGATTCAAGCGTACGTCCGAGGAACGATACTTTACGGTTAACTTTCGCCGCATTAGTCAGCACCTGCTGGATGCGTACGAAGTTTGATGCATAGCACGACACGATAATACGGTTTTTCGATTTCTGGAACGCATCTAAAATCGTTCCTTCAATCAGGTTTTCCGCCGTGTTGTAGCCCGGTTTCTCAGCTTCTGTCGAGTCGCTGATCAGCGCAAGCGTTTTGTTTTTGGCTGCAAGTGAATACATCTTCGACATGTTGTAGTCGTAGTTGCCTTTTAAGCTCTGGTCGAATTTGAATTCGCCTGTATAAACGACTGAACCATAAGGTGTATTCATGCTGATACCGTATGAATCCGGAATACTGTGTGAAGTTTCAAAGAACTCCACGTTCGTGTTGCCGAACTTCATTACTGATTCATTGTTGATTGCGTAAAACTTAACCTTCTTTTTAACGTTCTTCTCTTTCAGACGTTCTTTAATTAGAGCAAGCGTTAAACGGGAGCCGTAAACAGGTACGTTTAATTCTTGAATAATGTATGGAATTGCTCCGATTGAGTCTTCATGTCCATGTGTAACAAAAATCGCTTTAAGGCGATCCTTGTTTTCCAGAACGTATGAAATGTCAGGTATGACAATGTCGATACCGAGCATTTCATCTTCCGGGAACATCAGACCCGCATCGAGAATAAACATATCGTTGTCGACTTCAACAACGTACATGTTTTTTGCAATCTCACCAACGCCGCCGAGAGGAACGATTTTCACATGTGCTTTTTTGTTATCTTTCTTCACATTAATGTCCTCCTTGTTAATTTCCGGCAGTTATATTTTAGTCTTCTTTGTTCTCTTTTGCTGCTTCAAGCAGTACTTTGCGCGATGCATTCACACGGCCCTGTCTGTCGATTTCAGTTACTTTAACACGCATTTTATCGCCTTCTTTGACGATATCCTCAACTTTGTTGACGCGTGATGTGTCGAGCTGTGAAATGTGTACGAGCGCATCTTTGCCCGGGAACAACTGTACGAACGCACCGAACTTCTCGATACGGCGTACTTCACCTTCGTAGATTTCGCCGACTTCCGCTTCGCGTGTAATATCTTCGATAATTTTACGCGCTGCTTTGATGGCATCCTGGTCGCTTGAACCGATGTACACAGTACCATCCTGTTCGATGTCCAGTTTAACGCCTGTTTCGTCGATAATTTCGTTGATTTTCTTACCACCCGGTCCGATAACGTCGCGGATCTTCGCAGGTTTAATATGCATTACTTCAACTTTCGGCGCATGTGCTGATAATTCGCTGCGCGGCGTGTCGATTGTTGCAAGCATATTTTCTAAAATGTGCAGACGTCCGATGCGCGCCTGTTCCAGAGCTTCCTCCAGAATAGATTTGCTCAGGCCGTCGATTTTAATGTCCATCTGAATTGCAGTAATACCTTTCGGTGTACCTGCTACTTTAAAGTCCATGTCTCCAAGCGCATCTTCCATGCCCTGGATGTCGGAAAGAATTGTGTAATTCTCACCTTTTTTAACAAGACCCATTGCGATACCTGCAACCGGTGCTTTAATCGGTACACCAGCATCCATTAACGCAAGTGTCGATCCGCAGATTGATGCCTGTGAAGATGAACCGTTTGATTCAAGTACTTCAGATACGACACGGATTGTGTACGGGAATTCCGTTTCGTTTGGAATAACCTGCAGTAATGCACGTTCTCCTAATGCACCGTGACCGATTTCGCGGCGTCCCGGTCCGCGGATCGGACCAGTTTCACCGACTGAGAAGTTCGGGAAGTTATAGTGGTGCATGTAGCGTTTGTTCTCTTCAACGCCGAGCCCGTCGATAATCTGGTGTTCACCAAGACCGCCGAGTGTTGCTACAGATAACGCCTGAGTCTGCCCGCGTGTAAATAACGCAGAACCGTGTGTACGCGGCAGTAATCCAACCTGTGAATTTAACGGACGGATTTCCGCAGGCTCACGGCCGTCAGGACGTACTTTATCGTCAGTAATCAGACGGCGCACTTCAGCTTTAACAAGATCGTCGAATACTGTTGATGCATCCGCAACTAATAAGTCGTAGTCCTCAGCATCTTCGTCGATACTGTCGATAATGCTCTGCTTCACCGCAGTAATATTTTCTTCGCGTGTCTGTTTATCATTTTCCTGAATCTTAGCGTAAAGATCCATCGCTTCAGCCTGTGCTGTAATCTGTGCGCGGTACTCTTCGTTAATCTGTTCGATTGTCACTTCACGTTTGAGAGGATTGATCTGTTCAATAATTTCGTTCTGGAACTGAACAAGCTCCTGAATGTTTTTGTGACCGAAAAGAATCGCCTGTAACATAATATCTTCAGGAACTTCCTGTGCCGCTGCTTCAACCATGTTTACCGCATCGTAAGTACCCGCAACCTGAAGTTCAAGCTCCGACTGTTCGAGCTGTTCAGTTGTCGGGTTGATGATAAACTCCCCGTCGATTAAACCTACAGTAACACCAGCAATCGGTCCGTCAAACGGAATATCCGATACGCTTAGCGCCATTGAAGATCCGAGCATTGCTGCCATTTGCGGAGAAGCATCATTGTCGACAGATAGTACCATCGACATTACCTGTACATCGTGACGGTAACCGTCCGGGAATAACGGACGAATCGGTCTGTCGATTAAACGGCTCGTCAGCGTAGCATCTTCACTCGGACGCCCTTCACGCTTGTTAAAGCCGCCCGGGACTTTCCCTGCTGCGTACATCTTCTCTTCGTAAGCTACTGTTAACGGGAAGAAACCGATGTTCTTCGGTTCTTTCGACGCTGTTGCTGTAGAGAGTACTACTGTATCGCCGTAACGTACAAGTACAGAACCACTCGCCTGCTTAGCCATTTCCCCGTACTCTATAATAAGCGGGCGACCGCCCCACTCAGTTTCAAACACTTGTTTAGTCTGTTCATTCATAATTTGTTTTCTCTCCTTAGCTTTGGCACTTATAATTATCATATCATTTTTGTTGTAAAATATATATATAAAAAGGTGATGGGTTTTAGTGCGGCGTCATGCGTTTTGAGAGCATGGCGCAGGTGTCGTGACGGGTCGTCGGGTCTTGTGTAACAATGAAGAGCGCTCATTGTTACTTTGGGGCCGCTCCGTTACTATGAAGAGCGCTCATTGTTACTTTGGGGCCGCTCCGTTACTATGAAGAGCGCTCATTGTTACTTTGGGGTCGCTCCGTTACTATGAAGAGCGCTCATTGTTACTTTGGGGCCGCTCCGTTACTATGAAGAGCGCTCATTGTTACTTTGGAGCCGTCCAATCACTGCTTCTAAATAAATTCTCCGGATTTATCTTTATATCTTTGGAATTTCCGCACGTTTTTAATCGCATCATCATAATCGTAGTATTTAAACAGATATGAGGTTTGCCTTCCCTTCTTCGTTACATCACAATGTTTCTGAAGTGCACGCAATACTGTAATATTGTGAAGCTCGCAATCTATAAGCTCCAGTAATGACCGTTTGGTCATCGGCTGATTGTAATATAAAAATTTATGATCACTCATGGCTCGAAGCAGATGTGTTTCATTGCTTTCTATTGTACCGCACTTTGTACATGTTAACTGGAATCTCCCTTTCTTCAGCTCAAATCCGCCGCACTCTCCGCAATACAGTCCTTTTTTGACCCGGGCCGTATCCGGACTGCCGTTAAAATACGGATTTGGAGTCATGTTCGCCCGGATGAGTGAGATGATCCGGTCAGCACGGTCAGTGTTGTATGTGCCTTTAAACTGTCTGAAGTATTTCTTCATGTCCATACGGATGACGACATTCTTCCAGATGGAGTGATCTTCGGAATACAGTCTGAAGTCATCGTTTGGGAATATGACTTTTCCGGTTATTTCAACAGGCACTCTCCCGCTCAATCCCCTGAATATGCGGTACAGTTTGCTTACTGCACGGTCGACCTGGGTAAACGGATTGTCCGGCACAACTTCATTATTTTTAACGAGCCGCCCGTCTGTAAAAGAGTACTCTCCGCTGTAATTTTTAATTTCATTTACCGTTACATTGTCGCCGGAAATAATAATACTGTCATACTGTGCGCCGCTTTTTCCTGCAGTAAGATAAACGTCACGGAAAATATAAAGATTATCATGCCCGACTTCGTCAAAGAGTTTATCGTATAAACACTCTCCGAGAAAGCCGTTCTCATAAATCCTCAAATTCCCCTTATCGAATACAAGCCGTCTTTCGAGTGTTCTGTAATGCAGGAGCTCAGGTGTCGTATTTCTGTCGTTTAAATACATCGGTATTTCCTCCTTATATAAAAAGTTCCCTCTACCCTATATATAGGCGAAAACCGCGATTCTCTTTTAAAAAAGTTACTTTAAAACAAAAATAGCAAAACCGGGATGCTTTTTACTAAAAGCAGTCGGATATTCCCATTATATGTATGCACAAATAAAGTAAAATATATTCCCGAAACTACTCACTGCGTTATATAATAAAAAGTTAACACAACAAAAAAACCGCTCCTCAGTGAGGAACGGTTTTTAAAATATAAATTAACGACGAAGACCAAGTTTAGCGATTAAGTCGCGGTATCTTACAACGTCTTTGTTACGCAGGTAAGTAAGCAGGTGCTTACGGCGACCTACCATTTTAAGAAGACCTCTTCTTGAGTGGTGGTCTTTCTTGTGCGTGCGTAAGTGGTCGTTTAACGTGTTGATTTCTGCAGTTAATACAGCGATTTGAACTTCTGGTGACCCAGTATCAGTTTCGTGTACGCGGTATTCTTCGATTAGTTCTGTTTTTCTTTCTTGTGAAATTGCCATTGTAATTCCTCCTAAAATTTTATATACACCTGTATCCGAGCATGCGTCGGAGTTTCAACAATGCCAAGATACGGTACTCGTAATATTATATACGTTTCCGGACGGTTTTTCAAGTATTCATTTACAAGATAAAAACCGGTCCTGTTTGAACGGCAGGACTATTTGTCTTCGAGCATCCGGCGTGCAATTTTCGCATCGGAGTCGATTGCTTCAATCAGCGGTTCGATGCCGTCGAACTTTTCTTCTCCGCGGACGAAGTGGTGCCAGTGAACCGTCACGTTTTCACCGTAAATATCGCGTGAAAAGTCGAAGATGTAGACTTCTGTCGTCAGGCGTGCGTTTTCATGGAATGTCGGTTTAACACCGACGCTCGCCACACCTTTGTAAAGCGTATCGTCGTTTTCAATTGTCATCGTAACAGCGTATGAACCTTTAGCCGGCATAAAGTAGCGGTAGTTCGGTTCGATGTTTGCTGTCGGGAAGCCGATCGTACGGCCGCGCTTCTCCCCCTGCACGACTATCCCCTCGATATCATAAGCGCGGCCGAGTGCTTTGTTGGCCTCATCGAGCTGATGATTATCGAGATATTCGCGGATGCGCGTCGTCGACACTTTAGCGTCGCCCTGTTCGTGTTTTGACACTTCCGTCGTATTAAATTCGTCATACTGCTTTAAGTCAAAAACGGTACCGCTGCCTTTTTTGCCGTATGTATAGTCAAATCCGGCAATCACTTCTTTAATCTTGCTGCCGATAATATATTCCTTAACGAAATAATCTTTATCGAGTCCTGCAAACGCACTTGAGAAATTAATGACAAATACGTAATCTATGTCCAGTTCTTCCAGCTTTTTCATTTTAATATCAAACGGCGTTAAATAAGTTGTACGCTGTTTTTTTGGGTCCAGTACGACAGACGGATGCGGATCGAATGTCATGACTGCTTTTTTTAAGCCGCGTTTTTTGGCAATCTCCTTCATCTTATCGATTACATCGATATGACCTAAGTGGAGACCATCAAAAAAACCTAATGCTGCTGCTGACGGCTCTATGTTTGAAAGTGCTTCATCATTTGGATAATGCAATTTAATTATTTCCATAAGTCCCCCATACGTTGTTAAACATTTTAGATGGTTTTAACTGATCAGGTTTTTCCGGATGTGTTTTGTAAATTCCGAGCGGCATGTCACCGCGGGTAAATAATATAGTATCGAGTTCAGTTAACCCCAGCATTGTTAATATATCACTTTTTACTACTTTTTGCCCGTGTGTGATTTGAAATAATAAATCTTCGTCTGTAATGTCGTGCTGTAGCATACCTGCCAGCATGTCGATAATCGGAATTGGTTCCGCTTTAACAGCACCGCTTCGTAAATCATCCAGCCTGATCGACTGCTCGATTGAGAAGCCGCATGAGCCTGTCCGGCGGAGGTATGACATATGCGCCGGGTATCCCAGCGCTTTGCCGATATCGACTGCGAGTGTGCGGATATACGTTCCTTTCGAACACGTTACATCAATATCAAAAGAAATTTTACCGTCTTCATAACGAACATCGCCGGTCAGCTCCAGGTTTTTAATCTGTACCGTGCGTGACGGGCGTTCAACTTCGATGCCTTCATGTGCGTACCAGTACAGTTTGCGGCCGTTTACACGAACCGAGCTGTACAGGGGCACCGTCTGACTGTAGTCCCCTTTAAACTGTTCGATTACTGCCAGCACATCTTTTTTTGTCACACTGCCTTCTTTAACTTCCTCCGACTCGAGTGTTTTGCCTGTCGCATCTTCTGTGTCAGTCGTATAGCCGAGCGTTACCGTTGCACTGTAGCGCTTGTCGCGCTCCTGCAGAATTTCAGTCAGTTTCGTCGCGTCTCCGATAACGATCGGCAGGACACCTGTAACTGCCGGGTCAAGCGTACCTGTATGTCCGACTTTCTTCGTACCGAGTACGCGGCGCATTTTATATATAACATCGTGTGAAGTCATGCCTGCCGGTTTGTCTACCGGAATAACGCCGTGAATATTATTATTTGTCATTAAAACTCACCTGCTTAATTTATGAATAGTATATTACAAAATAATAAAAACCGCACCCGGTTTCCCGGGGACACCGCATGAGTAAAGTCTCATACCGGTAATGTCCCTCTCGGAGTCGGGTGCGGTTTTATCTGGTCATGCTGGTGACTGCTTTCCCGCTCCACCAGCCGTTATTATTTACTGCTTCTCGTCGCGCTCTTTAATGTCGCTTAAGAGTGATTCGATTTTCTTGCCGTAATCGATTGAAGTATCGTATTTAAACTTCACTTCAGGCGCTTTACGGAGACGGATGTTTGATGCAACTGCTTTTCTGAATAAGCCGTTGAACTTATCAAGCGTTTCCTGTACGAATTCTCTGTTATTGTTCAGCGCTGTATAGTACGCCGTTGCAGTTTCGTTTTCCTTTGTGACTTCGACTTCGGTAATTGTAACCATACCGATGTCAGGTTCTTTTTCTGTTACTGTTGTACGGATTTCTTCGCTAAGCACTTTTTTAATTTCTTCTGCTATGCGTTCATTTCTCGTTGACATAATTATTTCCTCTCAATCTCTACCATAATGAATGGCTCTATTTGGTCGCCCTCTTTGATATCGTTGAAGTTCTTAATTGTAAGTCCACATTCGTAACCTGTTGTCACTTCTTTTGCGTCGTCTTTGAAACGTTTCAGCGTGTCGAGTTCGCCTTCGAATACGACGATGCCGTCGCGGATAACACGGACACCGCTGTCACGTGTAATTTTACCATCTGTAACATAAGCCCCTGCAATTGTACCCACTTTGGATACTTTGAAGATTTCACGTACTTCCACATTACCGATAACCTGCTCTTCGTATTCAGGGTCAAGCATACCCTTCATCGCTGATTCGATTTCTTCGATAACTTTGTAGATAATACGGTGCAGTCTCATGTCTATCTGGTTCTGCTCAGCCGCACGTTTCGCGTTGACATCCGGACGGACGTTGAACCCGATAATAATTGCGCTTGAAGCATTAGCCAGTGTAACATCCGATTCGTTAATTGCCCCTACACCCGTATGGATGATGCGGACGTTAACGCCTTCCACGTCGATCTTCATCAGTGAAGCAGCGAGTGCCTCAACCGAACCTTGTGCATCACCTTTAATGATGACGTTAAGATCTTTCATTTCGCCCTCTTTCATCTGTTCAAACAGATTGTCGAGCGAAACTTTCTGGTTCACTTCTCTGTCACGCATTACTTTGTCTTCGTGACGCGCCTCACCGATCTGGCGGGCTTTCTTATCGTCTGCGAATACGACGAAACGGTCGCCCGCTTCAGGAACGTCGTTAATACCCGTAATTTCAACCGGTACAGACGGTCCTGCTGATTTAATGCGCTGACCTGTATCGGAAACCATCGCACGGACTTTACCGAATGTAGAACCGACAACGATTGAATCTCCGACGTTCAGCGTACCGTGCTGTACGAGCAGGCTCGCCGCCGGCCCGCGTGATTTGTCGAGCTCAGCGTCGATAACAGTACCGATTGCCGGCATGTCGCTCGTCGTTTTAAGCTCGGCCATTTCACCGACTAAAGTAATCATTTCAAGAAGCTCGTCAATACCGTCGCCTGTTAATGCTGAAAGCGGTACGAAGATCGTGTCGCCGCCCCAGTCTTCAGGATAAAGACCGTGTTCACCAAGCTCAGTCATTACGCGGTCAGGGTTTGCTGTCGGCTTGTCAGTTTTGTTTACCGCTACGATAATCGGCACTTCAGCCGCTTTCGCATGGTTAATTGCTTCAATCGTCTGCGGCATTACACCGTCATCCGCTGCAACAACAAGAATAGTGATATCCGTTACCTGTGCACCGCGTGCACGCATTGTCGTGAATGCCGCGTGTCCCGGTGTATCAAGGAAAGTAATTTTCTTGTCGCCGTGTTCGATCTGGTAGGCACCGACATGCTGTGTAATACCGCCGGCCTCGCCTGCAGTCACTTTCGTGTTGCGGATCGAGTCAAGCAGCGTTGTTTTACCGTGGTCAACGTGTCCCATAATTGTAACAACACTTGGACGTTCTTCGTCAAGGTTCTGCTCTTCAAGGTTAAAGAAGTTCGTCAGGTCAGTGTCATCCACAAACACTTCCAGTTCAGAAGTGAAACCGTAGTTTTCCGCAACGACTTCAACCGAGTCCTGGTCAAGCGACTGGTTAATGTTCGTTACGATACCGAGCATGAATAAATCTTTAACAATGACTGAAGAGTCTACGCCGATTTTTTCTGCAAGTTCGCCCACTGTAATGCCTTCTTCATATGTGAAGTGCTTTTCGGCAGGTTTCTCCTGTTTTGGTGCTTCTTTTTTAGCTTCCGGTTTTTTAGGAGCGCTGTTTTTCTGGTTTTTCTGGTTTTTATTGTTTTTCTGATTTTTGTTTTTGTTGTTTTTCTGCTGGTTCGGTTTGCTGTTTTGTTTTGCAGCAGGTTTGTTGCCGGCCGGTTTTGAGTCTGCTTTTTTCGCAGCTTTGTTAAACTCGGCATCGAGTACTTTCAGCACGTCGTCTTCCAGTGAAGACATGTGGCTTTTAACCTCGATATTTTTCGACTCAAGGAAATCGATAATCTCCTTGCTTGTTAAACCTTTTTCTTTGGCGTACTCATGAATTCTAATTTTACTCATTGAACCAATCCCTTCTATAGGAGCTCTTTTATCTTCCTGGCGAATCCTTTATCGGATATTGCCATTACGACCCTGTTGTATGTGCCGGTCGCCTGAGACAGCTCTTCGTTTGTGTACTTGTCAATTACCGTGACATCATACGTTGCACATTTGTCTTTAATTCTCTTCGCTGTACTTTTACCCGCATTTGACGCAAGTAACACAACTTTTGTTCTGCCGGTTTTTATAGCCTCGAGAGTTTTCTCTTCACCGGTCACAGTTTTACCTGCACCCGTTGCTAAACCGATATAATTTAAAATTCTGTCATTCATCGTTTTGGAATATCCTCTCTGTATATAAGACGGATAATCTCATCGTATACCGGGTCCAGTGTTTCGGTGGATTTACCGATGACCTTCTCCAGCACTTTTTTGGCGCGGGCATCGTTCACTTTGTCGAGATCTTTTACGACATAGCTGCCGCGGCCGTTCAGTTTACCTGTTGCATCTGCAGCAACTTCGCCCTCTTTGTTGACAACGACGCGGATTAAATCTGCTTTAGGATGCATTTCGTTTGTCAGGATGCATTTGCGCATCGGAATTTTCCGTGCCATTCAATTCACCTCTAGTCGTTACTGATGCCTGATTCTTTGGCATCAGTTTCGCTCTTGATATCGATCTTCCAGCCAGTGAGTTTTGCAGCAAGGCGTGCGTTTTGTCCTTTTTTACCAATTGCCAGTGACAGCTGGTGGTCAGGTACAACAACGACTGTTGACTTATTTTCCTCGTCAACGTTTACGCTGACTACCTGAGACGGGCTCAGTGCGTTTCTTACGAATACTTTCGGATCTTCATCCCACAGGACGATATCGATTTTTTCGCCGTTAAGCTCATCAACGATCGCTTCAACACGCGCACCTCTCGCACCCACACATGAACCGACAGCATCAACATCTTCGTTTTTGGCGAAGACACTGATTTTCGAACGTTCGCCCGCTTCACGTGCAACGCTCATTACTTCAACAGTACCGTCAAAAATTTCCGGCACTTCTTCTTCGAATAAACGTTTTAACAGATTCGGGTGAGTTCTCGATACGAAAATCTGAGGTCCTTTCGTCGTCTGTTCCACTTTGTTTACGTAAACTTTAATACGTTCGTTCGGAATGTATGACTCATTCGGCATACGCTCTGATTCGGCAAGTACTGCATCAGTTTTGCCAAGCTGAACGTAAACGAAACGGTGGTCGACACGGTCGATAAGACCAGTCAGCACTTCGTCTTCCTTGTTGATAAACTCATCGTACAGAATGCCGCGCTCAGCATCGCGGATACGCTGCATTACAGCTTGTTTTGCTGCCTGTGCACCAACGCGGTTAAAGTCCTGCGGTGTTACGTCTTCATCAAACGGATCACCGATTTCATATGCAGGATTGTAGTTTTGTGCTGTTAACAGATCGATTTCCGCAGTCGGGTCCTCGACTTCAGCCACAACATCCTTACGTGAAATTACGCGGTAGGCACCTGATTCCATGTTTAAATCGATCGACACGTTTTTGTGCTCTGTATAGTTTTTCTTGTATGCAGTAATCAGTGCCGCTTCAATTGCGTCCACAAGCACTTCCATCGGAATATTTTTCTCTTTATGAATAAATTCAACTGCATTAATTAGTTCCTGATTCACTCAATTTTCCTCCATTCTAGAATAAGACGGCTTTTCTAATTGTTGCTATTTTGTCCCGTTCAATTGTAATTGTTTTTTTGCGTGTTTTTACTTTGTAGTCAATCGTTACAGAATTTTCATCGTAAGCAGTTAATACACCTGTCCACTCTTTTTCACCATCAATTTGCTGGTATGTCTTAACGTAAATACCTTTGTTCAGTGTGAGCTCGAGATCTTCTTCATCTTTGATTGGACGTTCTGCCCCGGGAGATGACACATCTAAGTAATAAGCGCCTTGAACAATATCCCATTCATCAAGCTTCGCGCTGATGATTTCCGAGAACGCTGCACAGTCATCGAGTGAAATCCCGCCTTTTTTATCCAGGAAAATTCTCAGGAAAAAATCCGGTCCTTCTTTAACGTAGTTAACTTCAACCAGTTTTAAATCGTTGTCTTTAGCAATTGGCTCGACATGAGTAAATACTTTCTGTTCGGTTGCATTCATGTCAAAGTCCCCCTTTCAAAACTAAGAGAAGAACGGGGTAAACCCGTTCTTCTCCTGCAGACTGAGTATTTTTAATCATTAATATTATACCATAGCCGCTACAGCCGTGCAACAATGCTAGATGTCAAAGATTGACAGCTGGGCTTTGTCAGGCAGGTGATCAAGACTGCCGAGTTCCGTTAAGTAATCAATCAGCTTTTGAGAGACACCCGCTTTTTTGTTTAAATCTTCTTTTGAGATGAACCCCTCGTCCTCACGGGCTTCCACTACCCGTTTAGCCACCGAGGCGCCGAGTCCCGGCACCGCGATAAACGGCGGAATCAGCGTGTCCCCTTCGATAATAAAGTCAAATGCATCCGACTTATCGACGTTGACAGGCTGCATCTTAAAGCCCCGCTGCGTCATTTCGTTAACGAGTTCCAGTACGACGAGCGTATCTTTCTCTTTTTTCGACAGCTCCTGGAAGTTCTGGTTCAGTTCGTTGACGCGGTGACGGATTGTATCTTTATCCTTCACCATCGTTAACAGGTCAAAATCCGATGCACGTACAGTAAAATAGCTTGCGTAGTAAAACAGCGGGAAGTGCACTTTAAAGTATGCAATCCTTACCGAGTTCAGAACGTAGGCAGCGGCGTGGGCTTTCGGGAACATGTACTTGATTTTCTTGCATGAATCGATGTACCACTTCTCAACACCGTTGTCCTTCATAGCCTGCTCGTGTTCTTCTGTCAGTCCTTTACCTTTACGCACTTTCTCCATGATGTTAAATGCGAGACTCGGTTCGAGTCCTTTATACATCAGGGTTACCATAATATCATCACGGCAGCCGATAACGTTTGACAGGTCGCAGGTCCCTTTACGTATTAAGTCCTGCGCGTTACCGAGCCATACGTCCGTACCGTGCGACAAGCCGGAAATCTGTACGAGCTCGCTGAACGTCGACGGTCTCGTATCTTCCAGCATCTGACGGACGAAGCCGGTACCAAATTCCGGAATACCGAGTGTTCCGGTCTTACATAAAATCTGATCCTGCGTCACGCCGAGGGATTCGGGTCCGCTGAACAGTTTCATCGTCTCCTCATCATCGGTCGGAACGGTTGTCGGATCAATGCCCGATAAATCCTGCAGCATGCGTATCATCGTCGGGTCATCGTGTCCGAGAATATCGAGCTTTAATAAGTTGTTGTCGATTGAATGGAAATCAAAATGCGTCGTCTTCCATTCCGCTTCAACGTCATCCGCCGGATACTGTATCGGCGTAAAGTCGTATATATCCATGTTGTCCGGTACTACGATTATACCGCCCGGGTGCTGACCTGTCGTACGTTTAACGCCGGAGCAGCCGAGTACGAGACGGTCGATTTCTGCGCCTCGTTTATGCAGACCGTTGTCGTTTAAATACCCTTTAACGTAACCGAATGCTGTTTTCTCTGCGACAGTACCAATCGTTCCTGCACGGAAAACGTAGTCTTCACCGAACAGATCTTTCGTATAGTTGTGGGCATTCGGCTGATACACACCACTGAAGTTTAAATCAATATCCGGGACTTTGTCCCCTTTGAAGCCGAGGAACGTTTCGAACGGAATATCCTGTCCCTCTTTAATTAGATCAACATTACACTTCGCGCATTTTTTATCCGGCAGGTCATAACCGCTCGACACCGAACCGTCGGTAAAGAATTCCGATTCCTTACATTCCGGACAGACGTAGTGCGGCGGCAGCGGGTTCACTTCGGTAATTTCTGTCATCGTTGCAACGAGACTGGAACCGACCGATCCCCTGGACCCTACCAGGTAGCCGTCATCCAGTGAACGTTTAACAAGTTTGTGTGAAATCAGGTAAATTACCGCGAAGCCGTTACCGATAATACTGTCGAGTTCTTTTTCCAGACGGTCGACTACGATCTGCGGCACTTCTTCACCGTACAGAGCCTTCGCATTATCGTAACTCATCTGCCTGATTTCTTCTTCCGCTCCGTCGATTTCCGGAGGATACAGATCTTTTTTAATCACTTCAACTTTGTCGATCATATTAGCAATTTTTTGCGTATTATCCACAACGATTTCAAATGCCGTGTCCTCATCCAGGAAGTCGAACAGTTCAAGCATTTCCTCTGTTGAGCGGAAATGTGCTTCCGGCAGATTGCCGCGTGACAGCGGGTTACCCGGGTTCGCTCTGACTAAAATATCACGGGACAGTTTATCTGACTCTTCCAGATAATGAACGTTCCCTGTCGCCACAACCGGTTTGCCGAGTTCTTTGCCGAGCTCGACAATGTTCGTAATAATTTCTTCAAGCGTGGCTTCATCGCGCACGACTTCCCTTTCTAAAAGGCGCTGGTACAGAGGTTTCGGGAATACTTCCAGATAATCATAAAAGTGCGCTTTTTTCTTCGCTTCCTCGTATGACTTCTGCATCATTGCCGTAAACACTTCACCGTTATCGCACGCACTGCCGATTAACAGCCCTTCGCGGTGTTCTTCCAGCACCTGGCGTTTTATGCGGGCTGAACGGTAAAAATGATCGGTCAGTGACAGGCTGACAATTTTAAATAAGTTTTTTAAGCCGGTATTATTCTGTACGAGAATGGACACGTGAGTCGGCATTGCCCGTTTATACGAGTCACTGTTTGACAGGCTCAAGTTAATATCCTTATGGTTCGTAATGCCGTAGTCCGCTTTCAGCTGAGCCATCATTTTAATGAAAATGTAAGCTGTTGCCTCCGCATCGTAAATCGCTCTGTGGTGCTGTGTTAAGTCTACGTTGTAGTGTTTTGCCAATATGTTGAGGCCGTGCTTTTTCATCTTCGTGTTAATCGTACGCGACAGCTCCAGCGTATCAATTACACCGTTCGTCGATTTGCCGAACCCTTCTTTTTCATACGCTTCGTCGATAAAGCCCATATCAAAACTCGCATTATGTGCAACGAATATTGCATCGCCGACCCAGTCTTTAAATTCGGTAATTACAGAACTGATATCCGGGGCACCGACAAGCATGTCATCGGTAATTCCCGTTAATTCCTTAATCAGCTCCGACAGCTTTTCACCCGGATTACTGAAACGTTCGAATTTATCGATCACTTCGCCGTTTTTCACTTTAACCCCGGCAAGCTCGATAATTGAATCGTATTTTGACGACAGCCCCGTCGTCTCAACGTCAAACACGACAAACTCGTGATCTTCCAATGAATAATTCTGAGGACGGTAGGCAATCGGTGCACCGTCATCGACGAGCATCCCTTCCATACCGAAAATCATTTTAAAATCATCATCGCCGTTCGTCGCATTAAATGCATCAGGGAATGCCTGCACGTTATTGTGATCCGTCACAGCAAGCGCTGCATGTCCGTACTGTTTCGCACGGCTAATATATTCTTTAATATTCGTCATGCCGTCCATCTGACTCATGGCAGAGTGCAGGTGCAGCTCAACGCGTTTTTTCTCCGCATTGTCACGCTTTGGTTTTTTATTGATTGCAGTCAGATTACGGATATTTAATACCATGTCTCTAGTGAATTCGTCGTATTCCACACGGCCTTCGATAATGACCCAGTCGCCTGCTTCAAGAACTTCGAATACTTCATCGTCGTTCTTGCCGTGACGCGAGAACATTTTAGCCATAATTGAATCCGTATAGTCCGTGAGTTTCAGCTGCAGAATTTTACGTCCGCTTCTTAAATCGCGAATTTCTTTCGAGAAAATATGTCCTTCAATTTTCACGCTGTGTTCCTCATCGAAGATATTTTCAAGCGGACGCACTCCGTCAAATGTCTGGGGCTTACCGATTTGTTTAGGCACATTGCCCTGACGCTCCATCTGCTCTTCCTGTTTTTCCCTGTCTGAAATAAACTGTGTAATGAGCGTTTCCCGTTCTTCACTAATCCGGTTTTCGAGTTCTTCCGATAACGATGACTGCAGGTCATCATCAATCGTTACTTCGAGTCCCTTTAAGTGAATACCGAAATATTTATACGCATTCAGGAGATTGCCGTTTATATGTTTGTTGAAATGGGACTGTTCGATGGAATTTTTTACTGCGATATAAAGAACTCCGTCATCGAGCTTTTTAGCAGTGCGTTCGAGCTGATGCTTAATGTTGTCGTTAATCGACAGACTCTGCACCGCACTCGTAAAATAATCGGCAACGAGCTGCTCGTCAAACTCGCCCGGTGACATTATTAATTCAGTCTTCGCAATATCTTTAAATGCTTTATTTATATTATTGCTCATCAGCTGGTACAGCGTACTCGGAATAATCCGTGCCGTTTTAAGGTGGAACTGCCACACCCGTTTGTCATCATCGACGACAACGCGTTCAAGTTCCGCATCTTCCAGATAGTTGTTTTGAGTTATATTTGCCTGTTCAAGTAAAATTTTTAATTTATCGTGGCTTTCCAATTAGAAAACACTCCCAGTAAAAAATTCCATATCTGCACAGGTCTTCTTAGAAAAACGCGTAAATCTAAGATTTACGCGTAGTCATTGTCTGCCAGATATGATGTTAGTTCTGCAATCTGTACTTCTTGTGATTCTTCATCGAGACGGCCTTTTACTTCTACAACGCCGTCTTTCGCACCGCGCCCGACTACAATTCTGACGGGCAGTCCGATCAGCTCTGAATCGGCGAATTTAACACCTGCACGCTCGTTGCGGTCATCGTACAGTACACGGTTGTTTTTCGATAAAATATCGTACAGTTCTGACGCTGTATTTGTTATCGTCTCATCTTTCGTATTCGCTGTAATGAGATGAATATCGAATGGTGTAACTGATTTCGGCCAGTAAATGCCTTTGTCATCGTGGTGGCTTTCGACAATCGCCGACAGCACCCGTGAAATCCCGATACCGTAACAGCCCATTAATACAGGTTTCGCACGGCCGTTCTGATCAAGGACGTTTAAGTTCATTGACTCGGAATATTTAGTGCCGAGTTTGAATACCTGTCCAACTTCAATACCGCGCATAAATTTAGCCGCGCCTGAACCGTCTGCAACCATTTCTCCTTCGTTAATAAATCTGAAGTCTCCTCTGCCTGCCGCTTCAAAGTCGCGCCCGTTGTTTACGTTTAGAATGTGGTAGCCTGTTTCGTTGGCACCGACGGGATAGTTTCTCATCGCTTCAACCTGGTAATCGATATATACAGGAATCGGGGAGTTAACCGGACCGAGAGAACCTGGTGATGCATTCAGTTCAGCCGTGATTTCATCATCCGTTGCCATATCAAGAATTTCTGAGTTAAAGTATGCTTTTACTTTAACATCGTTCAGCTCCTGGTCTCCGCGGATAACGATCATCTTAAGGCCGTCATCTGTTTTAACGACCATTGTTTTCGTCGTTAACGTCAGGTCCTTTTCAAGGAACTCAGCAAGATCTTTAACTGTAGCGATGTCAGGTGTAGCGATTTTTTCTGTCTCAAGCATATCCGCAATACTCTTCTCTACAGGTATTGCACATTCAGCCTTCTCGATGTTTGCAGCATAGCTGCTGTCATCTGTATAGACAATCGTATCTTCACCGATATCAGCCAGCGCCATAAATTCGTGTGTATGACTGCCGCCGATAGAACCGCCGTCTGCTTCAACTGCTCTGAAGTTCAGGTCCAGTCTCGTAAATATACGGCTGTATGCATCGTACATATCGTTGTAAGTTTTATCGAGTGATTCTTCATCGACATGGAAAGAATAAGCGTCTTTCATTATAAATTCGCGTCCCCGGAGGAGGCCGAATCTAGGTCTCAGCTCATCGCGGAATTTAGTCTGGATCTGGAATAACGTCAGCGGCAGCTTTTTATAGCTTTTCAATTCATCGCGGACAAGTGCAGTAATGACTTCCTCGTGCGTCGGCCCTAATGCAAATTCCCTGTCGTGACGGTCACTGACTCTCATCAGCTCTTTGCCGTATGCCTGCCATCTTCCTGATTCTTCCCATAATTCACGCGGATGCAGTACCGGTAAGTGCACCTCTGCACCGCCGATATTCATCATTTCCTCGCGTACAATATCCTGAATATTGTTCAGTACCAGCTGTGTAATCGGCAGGTATGCGTAAATACCGCGTGCGAGCTGTTTAATCATGCCTGATTTCAGCATCAGGCGGTGACTTAAACTTTCGGCTTCTGTTGGTGTTTCCCTAAGTGTCGGGATAAACATTTGTGATTGCCTCATATTGATTCACTCCTATAAGAAAAATGTTTTAATGTCGTTCCAGGTGACAAGCACCATAATTACAAGGACGAAAAGTACGCCGAGCAACTGTATATTTAATTCTACTTTACGGTTTAGCGGGCGTCGGAAGATTCCTTCATATAATACGAATAAAATCCTTCCGCCGTCCAGTGCCGGAATCGGCAGCAGGTTCATAATACCGAGGTTTACACTTAACAGTGCAGTAAACTGCATCAGAACCATTATACCCTGTGACGCAACAGTTTCGGTCACTTTATATATTCCGACCGGGCCGTTCAGCATATCAAAACTGAACGTGCCGGCAAAAACAGTACCGATCATGTTAACGACGAGCTCAAAGATCAGTGACATGCTGGACACTGTCTGCTCAACTCCCCACCACAGCGGTGCAATTATACCGTGTTCGAAATCTCTGCCGACACCGATAATCAGGCGTTCTTCTGTATTACCGTCAGGCAGTTCCGTCGTATCCACAATCGGTTCAAGTGTTTCGGTACGCGTTTCTCCGCCCGACTCAATAAGAAGTACCTGCGGATTACCTTCACCTTCCTGAATCAGCTGTGTCATGTGACCCCAGCTGTCGACTTCAGTACCGTCAATTGACTGGATACGGTCGCCTTCTTCCAGGTTGATTTCAGCTGCCGGTGTATTTTCCACCACTGTGCCGACAACCGGTTCATCCATCGGTTTACCCTGGATATAGAACAGAATTGTAAAGAGCACGAATGCAAGCAGGAAATTGAATAACGGCCCTGCAAACAACGTGATGAAACGCTGCCAGACAGATTTCGTCTCAAATCTGCCGGACAGCGGAGCGATGCGCTCGAGTTCAGAGTTCTCAACGAAGTAGCATTCCTCACTGAAATGATAAATAACTTCACTGTTGTCATTCAGCTTAAGTCCTCTGACATACATCTGTTCTGAAATGTCGCTTGCAACCACTTCAATTTCTTCAACGTGCTGGAAGTTATGTTTATCATCCAGCAGAATATGTGTAATTTCGTCTTTTTGGTTCAGCTTAATATTGATACGCATACCGGCGTTAAGCGGATTTACTTCCATATCTTTTGAAGCCATGCGCACGTAGCCGCCAATCGGCAGAAGACGCACTGTGTACTGCGTATCATTGTACTTATATGAAAAAATTTTCGGCCCCATACCGATGGCAAATTCGGGACACATAATTCCTGCGCGTTTTGCGAAGAACATGTGGCCATATTCATGAACGGTAACAAGCAGACCGAAAACAACTATAAATGCTAAAATCCCTGTCACTTACTTCACCTCATATTCGATTTGTAGCGCGCGTCAAGGCTCAGTATCGTTTCAAGATCCGGGTTTTGGATATTGTCGTGCTGCGTCATGCGGGATTCCACGATTTCTTCAATTTCCAGAAACTTAATTCTGCCTGCGAGAAACTCTCCGACTGCGTATTCGTTCGCAGCGTTCATTACCGTCGGCAGTGTACCGCCTGCTTCCAGCGCATCATAAGCGAATTTTAACATTTTAAAGCGGTCAAAATCCATTGGTTTGAAGTTCAGCTGTGATAATTCATCGAGTGACAGCGGATTATTTTTATGTATCCGCTTTGGATGCGTAAATGCGTACTGAATAGCCGTTCTCATATCCGAGTTGCCAAGCTGTGCCATAATGCTGTTGTCGATAAATTCAACCATCGAATGAATAATACTCTCTTTATGAAGCACCGTTTTAATTTGTGAAATCTCAACGTCGAATAAGTGCTTCGCTTCGATGACTTCAAAACCTTTGTTCATCATCGTTGCTGAATCGATTGTAATTTTCTGTCCCATCGACCAGTTCGGATGGTTCAGTGCGTCTTTTAACGTTACCGAACCGAGTGCCTCACGCGTCAGCTCTCTGAATGAGCCGCCGCTCGCAGTAATTATCAGACTGCTGATTTCCTTTTCGTCTTCACCCTTCAGGCACTGATACAGCGCAGAATGTTCCGAGTCCACCGGAATAATCTGTACATTTTTCTCACGTGCACGGTTCATAACGATATCTCCGGCTGCGACCAGCGTTTCCTTATTGGCAAGTGCAATATCAATACCCGCATCGATCGCCGCAAGCGTCGGACGTAAGCCGACACTGCCCAAAATAGCAGTCAGCAGCAGGCTGCTGTCATATGTTGCAACTTCGATAAGACCTGCGTCACCCGCAGTAAATTCAATCTCCGGATATTTACTCTTCAGCTCTTTTACAGCACTTTCATCCTGCACCGATACGAGCGGCGGATTAAAGTCCGATAAAATTTCTTCAAGCTTTGCCATGTTGCGTCCGGCGGAAATCGCGCCGAGTTTAAAATGTTCCGGATTGTGTTTAATAACATCCAGTGCCTGGGTTCCGATAGAACCTGTGACACCCAGTATAGAAATGGTTTTTGTCATAGTTTTCACCTGTTATTATGAAATAATCGGTAAGATGTTCATCAGGGGCAGTACGAAGATGAAACTGTCAAAGCGGTCTAATATACCGCCGTGTCCCGGTAAAAATGTACCTGAATCTTTAACGTCAAAGTGACGTTTCAGTGCGGATTCCACGAGGTCCCCCATCTGCCCGAATATGCTGAGAACAATCGTAAACGGAATTAAGAGCCACAGTGAACCTTCCATCACTCCGAGCAGAACGAAAACCACCGGAATAATTACCGATACGAGCGTCCCGCCGAGCGATCCTTCAATGGTTTTATTCGGACTGATCTGCGGCCACAGTTTGCGTCGGCCGAAAGCTTTTCCGAACAGATAGGCACCTGTATCCGTCAGCCAGACAATCAGAAGTGCATATAAAATATAGATCAGACCTGATTCACGCGTTTCAAAAAAGTACATGAAGCCGATACCTATATATGCAACCGCAAGTACACAGAAACCCATATCAACAAAAGTAAATCTGTTTTTTGATACAACTGTCGTCGACAGCATAATCAGTGCCAGAGCAACGATAATTTCGAGCTGAAAGTCAGCGATTGCCGGTGAAAAGGATTCCTTTGGAATCAATACCATACAGAGTGCAATTAAAGATAAAAAACCCGGCAGTGAAAAGATATGAATCCGGTTCATCTTTAAAATTTCGTACAGACCGGTAATTGCCATGAGGTAGACTAATATTAAGAGTGGCCATGAGCCGATAATTACAACCGGTAAAAATAACAGCAGTGCGATGACTGCAGTTATCGTTCTAGTCTTCATCTGGTTCATCCTCCTCATTCAGGCCCCCAAAACGCCTCTCTCTCTTCTGATACTGGCTGATCAGTTCATCCAGTTCTTCAGTAGAAAATTCCGGCCACAGCGTATGTGAGAAGAAAAGCTCGCTGTAGGATGCCTGCCATAATAAGAAATTACTCAGCCGGTATTCACCTGAAGTTCTGATAATCATCTCAGGATCCGGCATGTCTTTTGTCATTAAGTAATCATCAAAAGTACTGCTGTTAAGGGAGTTTCTGTCGAGCGTTCCCGCCTGTACATCAGCGATCATTTCCTTCACCGCCCCAATCAGTTCATCACGTCCGCCGTAATTCAGCGCAAAGACGAGTGTCAGCCCGGTGTTATCTGCTGTTTTGTCCATTGCTGTCTGTACTGCTTTTCGCGTATGCTTCGGCAGTGCACTGAAGTCACCGATCGTTTTCACGATGACATTCTTTTCAATCAGCTCCGGTAAAAATGAACCGAGGAAGTCCGTCGGCAGTTTAAGCAGGTAGTTCACTTCACTCTTTGGACGGGACCAGTTTTCAGTTGAAAACGCATAGAGCGTTAAGTACTTAAGTTTTATATCCACAGCATGCCTCACAATGCGTTTAACATTCTGCATTCCTTCGTAGTGACCTTTAATACGCGGCATACTGCGCAGTTTAGCGTACCTGCCGTTGCCATCCATAATAATCGCAATATGTTCCGGTAGTGGTCTCTCTGTCAGAGATTTATCTTTAGTCGCTTTAAACATGACGATCCTCCGTGCCAAATATGTATCTTTGATAAATTTTTATATACTTCTTCAATTATTTTATTTTAACATAGTTATACAATAAAAAAACAGGTAAGTCCCCTTACCTGTTTTTAAGATTAAACTTCGAGAATATCTTTTTCTTTAGCATCACACATTGCGTCAACTTCAGCGATGTGTTTATCTGTTAGTTTCTGAATATCGTCAGTCAGGCCTCTTAATTCATCTTCTGAAATATCGCCTGCTTTTTCTGCAGCTTTAAGATCGTCATTTGCATCACGGCGTACGTTACGGATTGCAACTTTGGCATTTTCGCCTTCTTTGCGTGCATCTTTAACAAACTCTTTGCGTCGCTCTTCTGTCAGCTGAGGCACAGTGATGCGGATCAGTGTACCGTCACTTGTCGGGTTCACACCTAAATCTGCCATCTGTATTGCTTTTAACACACTGTCGACAGAACTTTTGTCGTACGGTGTTACAACAAGCATACGTGCTTCAGGCACAGTGATGCTCGCAAGCTGATTTAACGGTGTCGGTGCACCGTAATATTCAACGTTAACACGGTCAAGCATGCTTGAGTTTGCTGCACCTGTACGGATTGAAGCAAGTTCTCTTGCAAGACTGTCGATTGATTTAGACATTTTGTCTCCGGCTGTTTTCAAAACGGATTCACTCATATTAATATCTTCTCCTATTATTTTGTAATAGTCGTACCGATTGTTTCTCCTGAAACGGCACGCTTAATATTACCCTCTTCTGTAATTGAAAATACCATAAGCGGGATATCGTTGTCCATACAGAACGATGATGCAGTTGCATCCATCACCTGAAGGTTTTCCTGTAACATTTCAATGTATGTCAGCTCGTCGTACTTAACTGCTGACGAATCGGTTTTCGGATCTGCAGAATAAACACCGTCTACGTTGTTTTTACCCATCAGGATAACATCTGCTTCAATTTCCGCTGCACGCAGTGCTGCTGTCGTATCTGTTGAGAAGTACGGGTTACCGATACCTGCTGCAAAAATAACAACGCGTCCTTTTTCAAGATGACGGATTGCACGTCTTCTGATATAAGGTTCTGCAACCTGTTTCATTTCGATGGAAGTCAGCACTCTTGTCTCATGACCAAGCTGCTCTAAACTGTCCTGTAATGCAAGCGAGTTCATTACTGTAGCAAGCATTCCCATATAATCTGCTGTACCGCGGTCCATACCCAGATCGCTGCCGATTTTACCGCGCCAAATGTTGCCGCCGCCGACGATAATCGCCATTTCAACGCCTAATTTTTGTGCCTCGGAAACCTGTGAAGCGATATCTTTAATGACAACCGGGTTAATTCCGAAACCGTCGTCTCCTGCAAGTGCTTCCCCGCTGAGCTTTAACACGATACGTTTAAATTTAGAAGATTCAGCCATGTTTTTCAATCCTTTTCATTGAATTTATTACTTAGAAAAAAAGACACCGAAGTGTCTTTTTTTAAAATTAATTTATTTTTTAACTTGTCCTAAAACTTCATCGGCAAAGTTTTCTTCGCGTTTTTCCATACCTTCACCAAGTTCGTAACGAACGAAAGTGCGGATTGAAGCTTTTTGTGAATCCAGGTACTGCTTAACAGTCTGATCAGAGTCTTTAACAAACGGCTGATCCACGATGCAGATTTCTTCTAAGTACTTGCGGACTCTACCTTCAACCATCTTGTCGACGATTTTTTCAGGTTTTCCTTCGTTTAGTGCCTGCTGACGCAGAACTTCGCGCTCGTGATCAAGTTCTGCCTGATCAACCTGGTCGCGTGAAACATATTTAGGGTTAAGTGCTGCAGCGTGCATAGCAACATCTTTGGCAACAGATTCTTCAGTTGTACCTTCTACAACAGTTAACACACCGATGCGTCCGCCCATGTGCATGTACTGACCGAATGCGTCGTTGTCAGTTTTAGTTTCAACTGCGAAGCGTCTGATGCTTAATTTTTCACCGATAGTCGCAACTGCACTGTTCATTACTGAAGTAACAGTTTCACCGTCTAATTCAGAGTTGTAAAGAGCTTCTACATCTGCAGGTTTTGTTGCAAGGATGTGTGAAGCGATTTTCTTAACAAGCTCCTGGAATGATTCGTTACGTGCAACGAAGTCTGTCTCAGAGTTAACTTCAACGATTACTGCATCGTTGCCTTCAGAAGTAATGTAAACAGCACCTTCTGCAGCGATACGGTCAGCTTTTTTAGCTGCTTTCGCAATACCGTTTTCACGAAGATAGTCGACCGCTTTGTCTAAATCTCCATCAGTTTCTACAAGCGCTTTTTTACAATCCATCATACCTGCGCCTGTTTTATCACGTAGTTCTTTAACTAATTTTGCTGAAATAGCCATTGTTCAGTCCTCCATATAATTGTTTTAAAAAAGGTGATAAGTATTACGCTTATCACCTGAATTCTCAATTAATTATTACGCGTTTTCTTCTTTAGTTTCAGCTTCTGCATCTTCTTCTTTTAAGTCGATGTTTTGTTCAGCTGCAACTTCTTCATCAGAAATACCACGCTGACCTTCTAAAACAGCGTCTGCCATTTTGCTAGTCATAAGTCTAACCGCGCGGATAGCGTCGTCGTTAGCCGGGATTACGTAGTCAATTTCATCCGGATCACAGTTAGTGTCAACCATTGCTACGATTGGAATTCCTAGTTTTTTAGCTTCTGCAATTGCATTGCGCTCTTTACGAGGGTCAACGATGAAAATAGCGCTAGGCATTTTCTTCATGTTGCGGATACCGCCTAAGAATTTGTTTAAGCGTGCATACTCTTTACGTAATTCTACAACTTCTTTTTTAGGAAGTACGTCGAATACGCCGTCAGCTTCCATTTTTTCGATTTCAGAAATTCTCTTGATACGCTTGTTGATAGTCTGGTAGTTAGTTAAGATACCGCCTAACCAGCGCTGGTTAATGTAAAGCTGACCTGCACGTTCTGCTTCTTCTTTGATAGCGTCCTGTGCCTGCTTTTTAGTACCGACAAATAGAACTTGTCCGCCTTCTTCAGAAACTGACTTAACGAAGTCGTAAGCTTCTGCAACTTTCTTAACTGTTTTCTGTAAGTCGATAATGTAGATGCCGTTACGCTCTGTGAAGATGTATCTGCTCATCTTAGGGTTCCAGCGACGTGTCTGGTGTCCGAAGTGTACACCTGCTTCAAGCAATTGTTTCATAGTGATTACTGCCATGATTTGTTTCCTCCTAATTGGTTTATACCTCCAGCATCGTGCTGAATAACCACCTGTTTAAAGGCACCGGTTAATCCCTTACTCTGCTGTGTGTATTTGGTCTTTTGACCATTTAATACTATAGCATATTTAAAATATCTGTGCAACCTTAGTTATCTTTCCTTAATTCCGGTAGGAAGTCTTCTTTTTTAACTTTGATAAATGTCCCTTTCATACCGAGTGAACGGGACTCGATAACACCGGCACTTTCAAGTTTGCGCAATGCGTTAACGATAACTGAACGCGTAATACCTACACGGTCTGCAACTTTAGATGCAACAAGAAGCCCTTCGTCTGCATCAAGCTCGTCAAAGATATGTTCGATTGCTTCACGCTCTGAATATGACAGCGAACGGATTGCCATCGCGATGCTCGCTTTGTCACGCGCTTTCTTTTCAACTTCTTCGTTCTTCTCACGCAGAATTTCCATGCCGACAACTGTGCCCGCGTACTCGGCAAGTACCAGATCATCTTCTGAGAATTCATTTTCTCTGCGTCCAAGTACTAAGGTACCTAATCGGTTGCCGCCGCCGTAAATCGGCACGATGCATGTTTCTGAATCCTGGTACGGGTCTTCTGCAGGGAAGATTGTCAGGTCATCTTCAAACGCGATGTTTTCACGCGTTTCAGTAATGCGCATAATCTGGTTTACGTAATACTCCGGGAACTGTCTGTTATCAAGCATATCAACGATACGCTCGTTTTCGATTGTCTGAACGACACCGATTCCAAGTAATTTACCTCTTTTAGAAACGATAAATGTATTACATTCGATAATGCGGCTTAATTTGTCCGCTACTTCCTCAAAGTCTACCTTAATATTTGAACTGCCCTGAATTAAATTGTTAATCTCACGTGTTTTCTGTAATAAAGTTGGCATAATATTTCACTCCTGTTAAATTATAAAATAAATTCGCTTAAGTCTTTATCTGTGGAAATGTGGTTTAGTTTTGAATCGACGTACTGTTTCGTAATCTCAACGTGCGCACCCTGCATATTGCTGGCTTCGTAAAGCAGCTCTTCAAGCAGCGTTTCCAGAATCGTGTGGAGACGCCGTGCACCGATATCGTCGTTTGACGAGTTTACTTTATATGCAATTTCAGCAAGTGCCCTGATTGCATCATCGGTAAATGAAACGGATACGTCTTCTGTTTTCAGCAGTGCCTCGTACTGCTGAAGCAGTGAGTTTTTCGGTTCTTTTAAAATACGTTCGAAATCATCCGTCGTCAGCTTGTTCAGCTCAACCCGGAGCGGGAATCGCCCCTGCAGTTCCGGAATTAAATCGCTCGGCTTGGCAACGTGGAACGCCCCCGCACCGATAAACAAAATATAATCCGTTTTAATCGAACCGTATTTCGTCTGCACTGTGGAACCTTCAACAATCGGCAGAATGTCGCGCTGCACACCTTCTCTCGAAACATCGCCCGAGTTCTGGCTGCCTTTTGCAATCTTATCGATTTCGTCGATGAAAATAATACCTGTCGTCTCTGCCAGTTCAACAGCTTCGTCGTTTACATTATCGAGGTCGATCAGCTTTTCAGCTTCTTCATCGATTAAGTACTGACGTGCTTTTTTAACTGACATTGTACGCTTGTGGGTTTTCTTCGGCATTAAGTTCTGCAGCATGTCTCCCATACCGTTATTATCCATACCCGGCATCATCATGCCAAGCTGATTTGAAGTTTCAGCAACTTCGATCGTCACCTTTTCATCTTCGAGCTGTCCGGCAAGCAGTTTCGCTTTGATGTCGCGGCGCTTCATTCTGACCGTGTCATCTATTTCTTCAAGCTCTTCATCCCGGTTTTGCTGATTCATCAGCATTTCAAAAGGATTCGTACTTGTCTGTTTTTGTTTTTTACGTCCCGGTGCGAGAAGCCCGGTGAGTCGTTCATTCGCTAATTCCACTGCATCGTCGGCTACTTCTTTTTTCTTAGTTTCTTTAACCATGCGCACCGCATTGTCCACAAGGTCTCTGACCATCGATTCAACATCGCGTCCGACATAGCCGACTTCCGTATACTTCGTCGCTTCGACTTTCGTATAGGGACTGCCTGTAATTTTAGCGATTCGCCTCGCTATTTCTGTCTTACCGACACCGGTTGGACCGATCATTAAAATGTTTTTTGGAATGACTTCCTCTTTAAGTTCATCATCGAGCAGCATTCTTCTGTAGCGGTTCCGCATCGCAATTGCGACTTTTCGTTTTGCTTCCTGCTGTCCGACAATGCTTTCGTCCAGCCGTGCTGTAATTTCTCTCGGAGAAAGATTATTGTTTGGCATTTAATTCACGCTCACTTTAATCAATTGTTTCTACTATTATATTGTCGTTAGTAAAGACGCAGATTTCACTTGCGAGGAGCAGGCTGTCCCTGGCGATTGTTTCAGCGCTTAATTCATCACCATGCTTTTTCATCGCACGTCCTGCTGCAAGCGCATAGTTGCCGCCGGAACCGATTGCGAGTATGCCGTCATCCGGCTCAATCACTTCACCCGTACCCGACACGAGCAGCAAATGGTCTTTATCCATTACGATTAACATCGCTTCAAGCTGGCGGAGCATTTTATCGCCGCGCCACTCTTTTGCCAGCTCCACTGCAGCACGCTGCAGGTTGCCGTTGTACTCGTACAGGTTCGCTTCGAATTTTTCAAACAATGTAAAAGCATCTGCCACACTGCCCGCAAATCCTGCCACCACCTGTTCATTAAATAAACGGCGGACTTTTTTTGCTGTATGTTTCATTACGACCTGATTGCCGAGTGTTACCTGGCCATCACCTGCAATCGCCATTTTGCCTTTGTGCTTAATCGCGAATATCGTCGTCATCAACGTCACCTCTTCTTATTACTCGGGTGTGCATTTAAATAAGTCTTCTTAAGCTGTTCTGTCGTCACATGCGTATAACGCTGTGTCGTCGATAAAGACTCGTGGCCGAGCAAATCCTGCACTGCCCTTAAATCTGCTCCGTTGTTCAGTAAATGTGTTGCAAACGTATGTCTGAAAGTATGAGGATGAATGTCGAGGTGAAGCGCACTGCGCTTCACGGTCATATCGATTATATGACGGAGCCCGCGTACTGTCAGCGGTCCCCCTCTATGGTTTACCCACATTGCATCATTTTTAAGTATGTCTTCGCTGTAAATTTCAGCATAGTTTTTGAGCGCTTCGGCTGCGCGGTCATGAAAAGGCACGACGCGCCATTTACGCCCCTTTCCGAGCAACCGGACAATCTGCACTGTAAAATCGATATCTTTCAGCCTCAATGAAATAAGTTCGCCTGCCCGCATACCGGTTGCATAAAGCAGTTCCAATATCGCGAGGTCTCGCTCATACATTTTGTGATTCTGATCCAGGCTGTCAAACAGTCCCTCGATTTCGTTCGGATACATAAAGTCCGGCAGAACTGCTTCCTTTTTTGGGAAAGGCAGTGCCGTAAACGGATTGATATCGACGCATGCCCGGTCCGCCAAATAATTATAGTAGCTCCGGAGCGTCGATATTTTTCTCGAAACGGTAGTTTTTTTAAAATTGCGCTCATACAGCATTGCCAGGTAATTTCTTGCATCAATATATTTAAACGTCTGAACAGATAAACTTTCTGTCTTCAAAAAAGTTATGAACTCATGAATGTCATGATCATAACTTTTTATAGAATGATCCGAAAAATTACGCTGATATTTTAACATTCGTAAAAAGTCATTGACGTAAATTTCAATCACCTCATTCTTTGTCTGAATTTTATCATAATTTAAAATATTTATCCAAGTAATACAATGTAAACCTGTCCAATAAATAAACAACATTAGCTATTTTAAACTATTTCTTATTAAATTGCACTTAATTGTGCAACTATTTATAATTCTGTCGGAATGGAAGACAATAAGGCGCTTTCATTTCGATAATGGCGGGATTCAGAGAAATACGAACATTTAATGAACAGAAGGGGCATATGGGGCCAGGACCTTTTTGGGTATTGCAAAATATTCCTGTGACGGTATATCGCAGAGCGTAACGGTTCGTGGTGTTAATAAAATATTGCAACCACATATGAAGCGTTCGTGCGGCTGAAAACAGATGACAGACTCCACTTACACAAAAAAACCGCACCCGGCATACCGGATACGGCTTTTAAATCAGCTTGCGTCTTCTTTGTAATCGCAGTTCGTACATTTAACCTGCGCTTTTTTGCCTTTCTTCGTTTCGACCAGGTGATGTTCGCATTTCGGGCAGTCGCGTCCGATTGGACGATCCCACGAAACGTAATCACATTCAGGATATCGTTCACAGCCGAAGAAAATTCTGTTTCTCTTCGATTTACGTTCTACAACCTGACCTTCTTTACAAGTCGGGCACTTCACGCCGATTTCTTTAACGATTGCTTTTGTATTGCGGCAGTCAGGGAAATTAGAACATGCCATGAATTTTCCATAGCGGCCCATTTTATATACCATTGGTGAACCGCATTTCTCACAGTCTTCACCGACCGGTTCGTCTTTGATTTCGATTTTTTCCATTTCTTCTTCTGCACGTTCCACCTGCGGACTGAATCCTTTATAGAATTCATCGATGACAACTCTCCACTCTTTATCGCCTTCGGCAACGGAGTCGAGACTTTCTTCCATATTACGCGTAAACGCAATATCGATAATGTCCGGGAAGTATTCCACAACCTGCTCGTTAACGATTTCTCCCATTTCAGTCGGGATAAAACGCTTCTGGTCCATACGGACGTAGTTGCGTTTTTGAATCGTATCAATCGTCGGTGCGTATGTTGACGGACGTCCGATTCCCGATTCCTCGAGCGTTTTAACTAAACGCGCCTCGGTAAATCTCGGCGGCGGCTGAGTAAAGTGCTGAGCCGGTTCAATCTTTTCCGATTTCACCGTATCGCCTTCATGCATTTCAGGTAGCTTGCTGTTTAGATCATCTTCCTTGTCGTCGGTACCTTCGATGTAAATCTGCATGAATCCTTTAAATTTAATAGTCTGACCTGTACTTCTGAATAATACACCGTTATTGCTCAGATCAATTTTAACTGTATCGAGAACAGCAGGAGCCATCTGACTCGCGATGAAACGGTCCCAGATCAGTTTATACAAACGGTGCTGGTCGCGGCTTAAATACTGTTTCATATTATCAGGTGTACGGTTTGCAGATGTCGGGCGCACCGCTTCGTGTGCATCCTGCGCTGCCTTTTTCGATTTCTGTACACCGGTAAATTCCTTACCGTATGTCGACTGTATCAGATCATACGCTTCGTTTTTCGCCGTATCTGATATACGCGTCGAGTCCGTTCTCATATAAGTAATCAGACCGACTGTACCTTCTTTTTTAATATCGATACCTTCATACAGCTGCTGGGAAAGCATCATTGTCTTACGCGCTTTAAAGTTCAGTTTGCGCGCCGCTTCCTGCTGCAGCGAAGATGTCGTAAACGGCTGTGCCGGGTAACGTTTCTTTTCTTTCTTTTCAACGGAGTCGATGTGGAATTCGTCACCTTTAATTTCAGCCATGACTTTGTCGACATCGGCTTTCGTATTAAGCTTCGTCTTCTGTTTATCAGAAGCAAGCTTGTTGAACTTGCCTGTGAATTTCGAACGGCCTGTTTTAAATGTACCTTCAATAGACCAGTATTCTTCAGGTACGAATTTACGGATTTCATTTTCACGGTCGATAATTAATTTAAGTGCAACTGACTGCACACGCCCCGCGGATAATCCTTTTTTGACTTTCTTCCATAATACAGGTGAGATGTTATAGCCCACCAGGCGGTCAAGTATTCGGCGCGCCTGCTGTGCATCAACAAGCTGCATGTCGATCTCAGCCGGTGTTTTAAAACTCTCTTTCACTGCATCTTTTGTAATCTCGTTGAAGACCACGCGGTAATAATCGTTGTCGGGTCCGAGTGCGTGGCTCAGATGCCATGCTATCGCTTCCCCTTCTCTGTCGGGGTCACTTGCGAGAAATACTTTCTTTGCTTTTTTAGCTTCTTTTTTTAATTCTTTTAACAGCGGACCTTTCCCGCGTATAGTAATATATTTTGGTTCGTAATTATTTTCTGTATCAATTCCAGTCTGACTGCGTGGAAGATCTCTCACGTGTCCCATGGAAGCAATTACTTTATAACGTTTACCGAGGTACTTTTCAATTGTCTTTGCTTTCGCAGGTGATTCTACGATAACTAAATTGTCTGCCACTCTGCTGCCTCCTAATTTGCTTTTAATCTATTCAAGTCCAAATGATACACAGTAAAATTTTACTTTGTCAATAAAAATCGACTTATAAAAATTTCACAGCTGCCCGTTTTCATCGAAATCACGCTGGATATCTGCTGATTCAGTAACTGCTTCAGCGCCTTCCTTAATACGTAAATTCGTTCCTTTCGACAGGGCTGATGTAATGTTTCCCGGCAGGCAGTATACACTCCGGTTATCATCGAGTGCCATTTCCAGAGTAATTAAACTCCCGCTTTTTTCTTCCGCTTCAGTGACCAGCACACCTCTCGCACAGCCCGCAATAATTCTGTTCCGTGCAACAAACTGCCACTTCTGAATCGGCGTATCCGGCGGATATTCACTGATTGTTAAATGTGTTTTTTCCATCGTATTTCGAATATCCGCCGTCGTTTTCGGATAGTGCGTATTATGCCCGAATGCGAGCACACCGATTGTGTGCAGTCCGTTTTTAACTGCTATCCTGTGAGCTGCTTCATCAGCACCGTACGCAAGTCCTGATATAATAGCAATATTTTCCAAAGACGGCAAGAGGTGTTCCAGTGATTTCGTCGTATAATCCGTCGCTTTACGGCTCCCGACTACCCCGAGCATCTTTAATGTAAGCAGCGATGGATTTCCACGATAATATAATATGTAGGGAAAATCATAAATTTCTTTTAATAATGACGGATAAAGCCTGTGGTTATGCGTGATATAGCCTATGTTTTCCCGTTCCAGAACAGCCAGAATTTCAGCTCTGTCGAGTGTTTCCGCGACTTTGAGTTTCCGTTTCAGTTCCGGTGAAATCCAGCCGTTATTAACGAGTGTCAAATATTCTTTTGACGTTACACCTGCATGACTCAAAAGCAGTAAATCCATTCTCATCACTCCGTAATCGTATTACTTCTATTATATGAGTTTCCGGGAGAAATCAGATTTCATTTTACCGACAAAAACTTCCAGTAAAAGACAAAAAAAGACGATAATCCGTCAGGATTACCGTCTTTTCCACTCACTTAAGCGAGTTATATTAAATTTATTTTACAGTCAGACATTTTTCGTAAAGTCCGTCTTCTTTCTTAATACGGCTGATCAGCGTTTCACCGATTTCAGATGGTGTAGCAGCTGTTTCAATTCCGCATTCGTTCATGATACGGATTTTCTCGTCTGCAGTACCTTTACCGCCTGAGATAATCGCACCGGCATGGCCCATACGTTTCCCTGGAGGTGCAGTTTGTCCGCCGATGAAGCCGACTACAGGTTTAGTCATGTTATCACGAACCCACTCTGCAGCTTCTTCCTCAGCAGTACCGCCGATTTCCCCGATCATTACTACAGCGTATGTTTCAGGGTCTTCGTTGAATTCTTTTAATACATCGATAAAGTTTGTTCCGTTAACAGGGTCTCCGCCGATACCGACAGCAGTTGTCTGGCCGACACCTTCCTGAGTTAACTGATGAACTGCTTCATAAGTTAACGTCCCTGAACGTGATACGACACCAACGTGTCCTTTTTTGTGGATATATCCAGGCATAATACCGATTTTAGTTTCGTCGGCAGTAATAACACCAGGACAGTTCGGTCCAATCAGACGCGTGTTTTTACCTTCCAGGTAACGTACTACTTTAACCATGTCGAGTACCGGGATATGCTCTGTAATACAAATTACCAGATCAAGTTCCGAGTCAGCAGCTTCCATAATTGAATCTGCTGCGAATGGAGCCGGCACGTATACTACTGATACAGTAGCGCCAGTTTCTTTTTTAGCTTCTTCTACAGTGTTAAATACAGGTACGCCTTCAACTTCCTGTCCGCCTTTACCAGGTGTCACACCAGCAACGATCTGAGTACCGTACTCAAGCATCTGCTTCGTGTGGAATAGTGCTGTTGAACCCGTGATACCCTGTACCATAACTTTAGTATTCTTATCTACAAATACAGCCACAATATATTCCTCCGTTATTATTTATTTTCGTTTACAGCAGCGATGATCTTCTGAGCACCTTCAGCCATTGTGCTTGCCGGTGTGATTGCAAGACCTGAATCTGCGAGAATTTTCTTACCAGCTTCTACGTTCGTACCTTCTAAACGAACAACCAGTGGAATTTCAAGTCCTACGTTATTAACTGCTTCTACTACACCTTCAGCAATAACGTCACACTTCATGATTCCGCCGAAAATATTTACAAAGATACCTTCAACAGCTTTGTCGCTTAAAATAAGCTTGAATGCCTCAGTAACTTTCTCAGCAGTCGCGCCGCCCCCTACGTCAAGGAAGTTAGCAGGTTTTCCGCCGAAGTGGTTAATAGTATCCATCGTTGCCATTGCAAGTCCGGCACCGTTAACCATACAGCCGATATTACCTTCTAAAGCGATATACGCTAAATCGTGTTTAGATGCTTCGATCTCTTTTTCATCTTCTTCATCGAAGTCGCGTAACTCAACGACATCTTTGTTTCTGAAAAGAGCGTTAGCATCGAAGTTAACTTTCGCATCAAGTGCGATAACTTCACCTGCACCTGTAGTTACAAGCGGGTTAATTTCCATAATTGCTGCATCTTTTTCCATGAATACATCATATAAAGCAAGCATTAATTTAGCAGCTTTGTTTACCGATGCTGTTGGAATGTTGATGTTGAATGCCAGTCTCTTAGCCTGGAACGGCAGAAGACCTACAACCGGATCAATAACTTCTTTAAAAATCTTTTCAGGAGTTGCTTCTGCCACTTCTTCGATTTCTGTCCCGCCTTCTTCAGAACCCATTAATGTAACGCGGTTCGTCGCGCGGTCAATTACGAAACCTAAGTAGTATTCGCTGTCGATATCGCACCCTTCTTCAATAAGAAGACGTTTGATTTCAGTCCCGTCCGGACCGTTCTGATGAGTTACTAATACTTTGCCTAATAATTCTTCAGCGTATTCTTTAACCTCATCGACAGATTTTGCTATCTTAACGCCGCCTGCTTTCCCACGGCCACCTGCGTGGATTTGAGCTTTGACAACGTAGACATCTGAATCAAGTGTTTTTGCTACTTCAACTGCTTCTTCTGGTGTAAGAGCAACGTTACCTTTAGGTACGTTTACACCCATTGAGCGAAAAATTTCTTTTCCCTGATACTCATGGATATTCATGATTTTCCTCCTAAGACTTTTTAATAAAGCTTACATTCCTAATTATAGGAAACAGTTACCTGATTGTAAACGTGTAAGTGGTAACTATTCAAACAAATTATTGTTATTTTGAGAAAGTTTGAAAAGTATTTCACAAGTTATAAAGAATATAGTTCGAATACGCACTATTATCATGTTTTTCACTGTTTTATGAGCATAAAGATTGTGAATAATATTACTTAAAACTGCATACCGAACATACTTTTAACCGGTTCAAATGTCTTTCTGTGAATCGGTGCCGCACCGTATTTTTCAAGTGCTTCAAGATGCGCTTTCGTGCCGTATCCTTTATGATTTCCAAAGCCGTATTCCGGATATTCAGTATCGTACTTTTCCATCATCATATCCCGTGTCGTCTTCGCAATAATCGAAGCCGCCGCAATTGAATTGGACACAGCATCCCCTTTAATCAGCGACGTCTGCGGAATACCGTTGTCGAGGGTCATCGCGTCGATCAGTAAATGTCCGGGTGACACAGGTAAATTATCGAGCGCACGCTGCATCGCAATTTTCGTTGCGTTATAAATGTTGTGCGTGTCGATTTCTTCAGCCGTGACGATGCCGATACCGTACGCCGCATGCTCCATTATCTCTTCACGAAGTGCGAGGCGTTTAGCGAGCGGGACTTTTTTCGAGTCGTCGAGGCCGATGATTTTACGGTCTTCCGGCAGTACTACAGCGGCCGCAACCACTTCGCCCGCGAGCGGTCCGCGGCCCGCCTCATCGATGCCGGCAATGATGACACCCTGATGTTTGTTTTCATGCTGCAGCATCGTTTCGTAGTGTTCGAGCAGTGCCCTTTCTTTTTCGAGGAGGCGCGCCCTTGATTTAAGCGCGCTCTGTACACCTTTGCGCTCGTCTTCGTTAAATGGAGAGGCCGTTAAATCTTCGATGGTTTTTATCTTGTTGATTTCGAGTTTTATATCGCTTATCTTCATATAATTATTCTTCTTCCTGTGCAAAATCGAATGTCAGCTTACCGATTTTCGCATCACGTGTATCGTAGATTACTCTTTCTGTGACGCGCTCGTAGTCGATTTCGTTGCCGCTCATCTTGAAACCGCGCGACCGGCCGATCGCATCAAAGATTTCCACGATTTCCGTGTTCGCGTCGATATTGATGTTGTAAAATTTGTTCAGCCCTTCGAGATGGTGTGTCTGCATGAATTTAAGTGCATATATCGCGATATCGTCGAGGTTTACGACGTTATCCTTGATTGCTCCGGTAAGCGACAGTTTCTGACCGATAGACGCGTCTTCAAATTTCGGCCACAGCACACCCGGCGTATCGAGCAGTTCCATTTTCGTTCCCGCTTTAATCCATTGCTGGGCCTTCGTAACACCCGGTGTGTTACCTGTTTTCGCAACTTTACGCTTTGCAATATTGTTAATAATCGTCGATTTCCCTACGTTAGGAATGCCGACAATCATCGCTCTGATTGCGCGCGGATTAATACCTTTACGCTCCATGCGCTCGAAAATTTCCCTCGTCGCTTCGACTACCGTATTCTCTATTTTCTTCAGAACATTCGGCTCCTTGCCGTTCAGCGCTACAGGATAAACACCTTCAGCTTTCAGGCGTGCAATCCAGCGGTCTGTCTCCTTGCCGTTTGCCATATCTTTTTTGTTCAGGACGACAACTCTCGGTTTGTCGCCGATTACATGATCTAGCATCGGGTTTTTCGACGCGTACGGAATACGCGCATCGAGAATCTCGATTACAACATCCACTTTTTTCAGGCTTTCTTCAATTTGACGGCGAGCCTTCGCCATATGTCCCGGGAACCAGTTAATAGACATCTTTGGTTGCCCCTTTCTTCTGTAAATTATTTTAGTTTTGCTGGTTAGTTGAATGGTTGGTATATTCCCCTTATATTTTATCATGATTTTGGGGCGGGATGTGAGAGGGATTGATTGCGGGGTGCAGTGAGGTGTCGACATTTAGCAGTTTTCACTATATTAATTCTGGAAATCGATAAACTTCCTGTACAAGCATTCAACATTGTCAGTCAAACTAACTTGAGTGACAATGTCGATTCTATACTGTCACTCAATTCCATTTGAGTGACTATGTCTTTTTCACACTGTCAGTCAAAACAATTTGAGTGACAGTGTGAAAAACAAGATATATTTCAATTCATATTTACAGGATGGTCATATTTTATTTTTTGATATAATCTTTATATTTTCTATTTGACCTTTCTTTTATCATTGCTTCTTCAAAATCATAGTACTTGAATTCGTAACTGGTTGATTTCTTTTGTCCGTGACTATAGCAATACTTAGCAAGGGCTCGCAACACTGTCCTGTAATTCACCATTCCGCCTGTAAATTCCGTCATCCGCCTGCTCGTCATCTCAAGCGGTCCGAACAGATATTTAAAGTCACTCATCGCGCGGACCAGATGGGTTTCATTGCTTTCACGTGATCCGCATGTCTGACAGCGTAAGTGAAATTGATGTTTTTCGAGCTTAAAGCTCCCGCACCCGCCACAGTACAGGCCGTGCCTGACCGAATCGAATTCGACACGCTGTTTAAAGTACGGGTTCGGCACGATGTGCCGTTCGATTATATCGGCAACCTGTGATGCGTATGTTCCGCTGTACTCGTTACGGAATCCGCCAAAATACTGCCGGAGATCCACCCGCAGCACTACTTGTTTCCACACATTTTCCTCATTACTGAACAACCGGAAACTTTCATTCGGAAATACAAGTTTGCCGCTGACGTCGAAATTCATTCCGTGAGCAGTGCCGAGGCGCATCAGTTTGCCGACGGCGCGCCTGAGCTGGCTGAGCGCGTCGTCCGGAACCGGTCCGCTTCCCTCTCTCGTCCACATACTGCCTGCCACCCGGTAATCTCCCGTAAAATTTTTTATTTCGTTTACAACAATGCCGGATTCACTGATGATTAAAGTATCGTACTGTGTAACAGAATTCTCTATCTTTAAATAAATATCGCGGTATATGTACAGCCCGTTATGCCCTGCATCACCAAATATCCGGTCATACTCTCGTTCACCAGTCATCCCGATTTCCAGTCTGTTCAATTTATCGGCATCATATACAGATAGTGCAGTACGCCTGCCAAGCGCATTTAAAAACAGCAGCTCTTCCGGTTTCTTACGGATTGTTATAAACAAATGCCATCCTCCCTTAACATTTCTGTTAACACTTTTATACAACAAATTTAAATATAAATGCAACAAAAGTTAACAATATAAGCCTGATACAATGAATCTCCAGATTCATTTACGGATAAAAACCTGTTAAACACACATTAAAATACCGGAACAAGGGGGAGAACAGTAATTGAAATTACTACTTCAATTAATTAGATACGTTTGTTACAGCGTTACGGCCGGCCCACACTCCTGATTCTTATAATTCCAATAAACATCAAAAAATTCACGGAGACACTTCTGTCCACAGCCCGGAAGTTGATAGAGGAAAACAAAAAAATACCCGGGCCTCTGTGAGGTCCGGGTATTTTATAAGCAGTCTTATCGGATTTCTCTGATACGAGCAGCTTTACCGCGCAGGTTACGCAGGTAGTAAAGTTTAGCACGACGTACGCGTCCACGGCGAACAACATCGATTTTCTCGATCTTAGGCGTGTGAACAGGGAATGTACGCTCAACACCAACACCGTAAGAAATCTTACGTACTGTGAATGTTTCTGAAATTCCGCCACCGCGGCGTTTGATTACAACACCTTCGAATAGCTGGATTCTTTCGCGGTCTCCCTCAACGATACGAACGTGTACTTTAACTGTGTCTCCTGCTTTGAATTCAGGGATATCAGTTTTAAGCTGTTCTTTAACGATAGAATTTAATAATTCCTGTGACATAATATATCTTCTCCTTCTTCCAATTATCTTGCCCGAAGTTCTTTGGCAGCGGATGATTGTGATATTTACGTGTATTTACACTCGTATAATATTATCATACTAATGGTGACCATTCAATCACTTTTAGAAATAAAGTTAACCTTTTACCCGTCCAGTAAATCCGGACGGCGTTCTCTTGTGCGTTTTAAACTTTGTTCATGACGCCATTCTTCAATGTGCTTATGGTTGCCTGACAGCAGTACTTCCGGCACTTTCATGCCGCGGTATTCTCTCGGGCGTGTGTAATGCGGATGTTCAAGCATTCCCGTTGAGAATGAGTCTTCCTGATGGCTCGCCTGGTTGCTCAGCACATCGGGAATCAGACGGACGATTGCATCGGTCATTGTCATCGATGCGAGTTCGCCGCCTGTTAAAACGTAGTCACCGATTGATACTTCATCGGTAACGAGCGTACGGATACGTTCATCGTAACCTTCGTAATGGCCGTTTATAAAGACGATGTTGTCCTCTTCAGCGAGCTCTTCTGCAAGCTTCTGATCAAACGGCTTGCCCTGCGGACACATTAAAATAACGCGCTTGTTATCGCCGATATTAAGACTGTCCATCGCGTTGAATACAGGTTCCGGTTTCAAGACCATGCCTGCGCCCCCGCCGTATGGATAATCATCGACTTTATTGTGTTTATCGCCTGAAAAATCACGGAAATTAATCATGTGATAATCGACGATGCCTTTATCTTTTGCACGCTTTAAAATAGATGCACCGAGGACACCTTCGTACATGTCCGGAAACAGTGTTAAATAATATATATTCATTAATCCAACAATCCTTCGAGTGGTGTAATTTCTACAATGCCGCGTTCGATGTCGACAGTTTTAACAACCTGTTCGATATACGGAATTAAATATTCGCGCTCCCCCTGGATAACCCAGACGTCGTTTGCACCGGTGAACATGACTTCGGAAATTTTTCCGAGTTCTGTATTGTCGTCGAGATTGATTACAGTCAGCCCGACAATATCTTTAACGTGATATTCATTGTCATCGAGATCAAGATCTTCATCGCTTTCTTCGATAAAAACATCCTCGCCTTTTAAATGAAGAATATCGTTCATGTTCGACACGCCTTCAAACTTCAGCATGTGGAAGTTTTTGTGCGTACGGTACGAATCAATCGTCAGCGTACGGCCGGCGATTTCGACTGTATTGCCCGCTGCAAAGCGGTCTTCCAGAAAATCCGAGTTGCTTAATATTTTAACTTCACCGCGTACACCGTGGAAATTTACCAGTTTACCAATTTTAATTCGCAAGATGAACACCTCTTATAAAGAATAAAAAGACACACTGTTAAAGTGTGTCTTAATGCAAATCAACAAACACTTTCTTTGACGCGTCTCTGTCAGCGTTTGAAACTACGATGCGGAGCGCTTTAATAAAACGGCCGCCGCGGCCGATTATTCGCCCGACATCTGATTCATGTACGCTTATTTTATACGAAACTTTATGCGGCGTCTCATCACATGTAATGACGAGTTCTTCCGGATAATCCAGCATCGGTTCAAGAATTGTTTGAAGTAATTTGTCCATCGGAATTATTTCCCGAATTTAGCATTGTGGAACTGTTCCATGATGCCTTTGTCACTGAAGATGTTACGTACAGTGTCGCTTGGCTTAGCACCATTTTGTAACCACTCTAACGCTTTTTCGTTGTCTAATACAACGTTATCTTCAGATTTAGAAACCGGGTTATATGAACCGATTTGTTCGATGATTCTACCATCTCTCGGGCTGCGTGCATCTGCAACTACGATACGGTAGAAAGGATTTCTTTTAGAACCCATACGAGTTAATCTAATTTTTACTGCCATGTGTGAAAACTCCTCTCTATACTTCTTTTCGACTTTCTTATCATAACAAATGAAAACACACATGTAAAGAGTTTTTCCTTTACATGTGTGTTTTTTATTTTAAAACGGCAGACCCATGCCGCCAAACGGATTTTTACCTTTACGTTTGCCGCTTGTCATCTGTTTCATCATTTTCTTCATGTCGTTAAACTGTTTTAATAAGCGGTTGATTTCCTGCAGTGAACGGCCGGAGCCTTTCGCAATACGTTTCTTGCGGCTCGCGTTCAGCTTTTCAGGATGTTCGCGTTCTTCCAGTGTCATCGAACGGATAATCGCCTGGACGTGGTCGATTTCCTTGCCGGTGAACTGCATTTTATCGAGCCCTTTAATTTTGTTTGCACCCGGCATCATCTTAAGCAGATCGTCGAGCGGCCCGAGTGTTTTCACCTGATCCATCTGAGACAGGAAGTCGTCGAGTGTAAAACTTGAGTCTTTCAGTTTTTTCTCAAGCGCCTTCTGTTCATCTTCGTTAACGTTCGCCTGTGCTTTTTCGATAATGGATAAAACGTCACCCATACCGAGAATACGCGAAGCCATGCGTTCCGGGTGGAATGCTTCCAGTCCGTCCATCTTCTCGGAAACCCCGATAAACTTAATCGGTTTTTCAGTCACGGAACGAATTGACAGCGCAGCCCCGCCTCGCGTATCACCGTCCAGTTTAGTCAGTGTCACGCCCGTAATATCCAGCAGCTCGTTAAAGCTTTCAGCAACGTTAACTGCATCCTGACCCGTCATCGAGTCGACAACGAGCATGATTTCATCGGGGTTTGACAGTTCCTTAACGTTTTTAAGTTCGTTCATCAGAGCTTCATCGACGTGCAGTCGGCCTGCCGTATCGATGATTACTGTGTCGAGGTGTTCCTCTTTTGCGTGTTTCATCGCATTCTCAACAATTTCTTCAGGTTTAACCTGATCACCCATCGAGAATACCGGAATATCGATTTGTTTACCGACCGTCTGCAGCTGGTCAATCGCTGCCGGACGGTAGATGTCTCCCGCTACGAGCAGGGGACGCTTATTGTGTTTTTTACGCAGGTGAAGGGCAAGCTTACCTGCTGTCGTCGTTTTACCTGCACCCTGCAGGCCGACCATCATTATGACTGTCGGCGGTTTCTGCGCCAGATTAATCTTCTGGTTTTCCCCGCCCATCAGCGATGTTAATTCTTCCTGAACGATCTTAATGACCTGCTGGCCGGGTGTTAAGCTCTGCATAACATCCGAACCGAGTGCGCGTTCTTTAACGTCGTTGACGAACTGTTTCACAACTTTAAAGTTAACGTCGGCTTCGAGCAGTGCAAGACGCACTTCGCGCATCATTACTTTTACGTCGGATTCAGTTACTTTACCTTTACCTTTAATGCGGTCCATAGTGGACTGCAGACGTTCTCCTAGACCTTCAAAAGCCATAGTGCCGTCCTCCTTAATCCAAATTCTCTAACTTGCCGATTATCTGTTCAACATCGTCTGTCATGTTATTACCGAGTTTTGATTTCAGCTCGGCATATAGTTCAAGACGCTTATTAAAGTTTTTATACATTCCAAGTGTTTCTTCATATTGTTCGAGCATATCGCGTGAACGCTTAAGGTTATCATAGACAGCCTGACGTGTCACATTCATCTCTTCTGCGATCTCACTGAACTGAAAATCTTCAAGATAATATAATTCGATATATTTCTGCTGTTTGTCAGTTAACAGAGACTGATAAAAATCATACAGATAATTCATCCGCATCGTGCGTTCTAAATCATTCGTCATCTTTATCTTCCTCTAATTTTTCTTCGAGCGTCTCGCTCTCCTGAATCATATCAGCAAACAGTCCGTACACATAGTTTTCCGCATCGAACGGCTGCAGATCATCGAGCTGCTCACCAAGTCCGACAAATTTAACCGGAATACCAAGTTCGTTTTTAATTGCCAGTACGATTCCGCCTTTTGCAGTACCGTCCAGTTTCGACAGAATAATACCTGTTACGTCAGTGACTTCCTTAAATGCCTTCGCCTGACTGAGTGCATTTTGTCCTGTCGTCGCGTCTAAGACAAGCAGTACTTCGTGCGGTGCTTCAGGCACAACTTTCTGAATAACTTTTTTAATTTTTGACAGTTCGTTCATTAAGTTGCCTTTGTTCTGCAATCGTCCTGCTGTATCGCAAAGCAGAATGTCCGCCCCGCGCTTTTTCGCAGCGTTGACTGCATCGAACATTACAGCAGCAGGATCTGAACCTTCCGCCTGTTTGATAACGTCAACACCTACACGGTCGCCCCATACCTGCAGCTGGTTAATCGCACCCGCACGGAACGTATCCCCCGCAGCGAGCATTACCTTTTTGCCTTCCTGCGTATACTTGTGTGCGAGCTTGCCGATCGATGTCGTCTTCCCGACACCGTTAACGCCGACCATTAACACGACAGTCAGACCCTCTTCGTTAATCGTCATTTCATCGGAAGCATCACCATTCCGTTCGTAAATCTCAACCATCTTCTCAACGATCGTCTCCCGGAGATCCGATGTTTCCGTAATATTTCTCAGCTGTGCTTCGCGGCGCAGCTCTTCTGTTAATTCCATCACAGTGTTAAAACCGACATCGGCTGAAATCAGCACTTCTTCCAGTGCCTCGAAGAAATCCTCATCCACCGTACGGTAGCGTGACATTAAAGCATTGATGTCCTGCTGGAATTTGTCACGGCTCTTTTTAAGTCCGACTTCAAATTTATAGCTGAGCTGTTCCTGCTCCCATTCCTCGAACTCATCGAGGGATATCAAGCCGTCATCGAGTTTGTCTGTCTGTACTTCGAGTGACGCCGGCTGTTCTTCCTGTTTTTTCTTCTTCCGTCTAAAGCGGTCAAAAATACCCATTAATTTCCGTCCTCTCTTACCGGTTCTTCATAATTTTTTAAATCGACGCTGATCAGTTTCGTTACACCTTTTTCCTGCATCGTGACGCCGAACAGGCGGTCCGCTTCTTCCATCGTTCCTTTACGGTGTGTAATTACGATAAACTGCGTATCAGCTGACAGTTTTTTCAGGTACTTCGCATATCTTGTCACGTTGGCTTCGTCGAGCGCTGCTTCCACTTCGTCGAGAATGATGAACGGGCTGACTTTCACACGGAGTACACTGAACAGCAGACTGATAGCAGTCAGTGCACGCTCGCCGCCGGATAACAGCGACAGTGATGACAGTTTTTTGCCCGGCGGCTCGGCAAATATTTCGATGCCGGAATCCAGGTAGTTGCCTTCTTCAAGGAGACGCAGTTCTGCACGTCCTCCCCCGAACATGTCCGTGAACACGTCCTGGAAATAATGGTTTACCTGATGGAACGTATCTTTAAAGCGTTCCGATACCGCCTCATCCATCTCGCTGATTACATCGAGCAGCGTCTGGCGTGCTTCGATTAAATCATCTTCCTGTTCTTTTAAGAATGTGTAGCGTTCGTTGACTGTACGGAACTCTTCGATTGCACCGATGTTTACCGGTCCGAGTTCTTCGATGCTCTTCTTATTCAATGAAATCTTCTGACGTTTCGCTTCTATATTTTCAAATGTTTCAAACTGCCCTCTCGCAAGTTCGTAAGTCATTTTGTAGTTGTCGCTTAAGTACGTCATTTTGTTTTCGATCTGCGTATCAAGACCTTCCCCGGCCGCGGAATCTGTGCGCAGCTGCTGCTGGCTCAGATCCGCTGCTTTACGGAGTTCATCTTCTTTGTCTGTCTGCTTCTTGTGATCTTCTTTAATCGCTGTCAGCTTGTCCGTAATTTCTTTCAGACGGCTGTCAGTCTTTTCGAGAGATGCTGTGAGATTTGATTTGTTCTCCTCGAGTTCGGAAATATCCATTGCCCCGAGATCCTCATTAATCATTTCCGCTTCAGCCTTCGTGTTATCGATATTGTGCTTCACATTATCGATATTCACAGTGATGCGTTCAATTGCCGCACCGGTAAAGCGGATTTCACCGTCTAATGTTATTTTATCATTATTCAGCTGCTGGAGTTCACTTTGAAGCTGTGCAATCTGCTCATCTTTTTCACTTTGAGAGCGGCTCATCATATCGATGCGCGTATTTATGTCGCCCATCTGATGAGTATAGTTCTCAATTTTAGCATCGAAGTCATGGGCCTCTTCAGCCGGAGTGAGTCCGTCCACTTCCTGTTTCAGTTCGGCTGATGCATCTTTTTTGTTCGTCAGCGTAAATTCAAGCTGAGTCACTTCATGCTGCAGCGCATCGTGGGTTTCACCGAGCGTTGTCCCGGCCTCTTCAAGCTGCTTCAGTTCAACTGTTGCATCTGCAATTTGTGCGGACGCATCGTCGACTGCTTTTTTAAGCGCAGATGTCTGCGATGTATATTCTTTAATTTTTTCGCTGATTTCCGCAATTTCTTTTTTCGATTCCATTATCGAACCTTTGCGGTTACGCGAACCGCCGCTCATCGCCCCGCCCGGCATAATCGTTTCACCGTCGAGCGTTATGATGCGGACACGCTGGCCGGTTGCACGTGCCAGTGCCGAGGCATCACTCATATTTTTTACGACAACAGTCGTATTTACGAGGTGCAGCAGCACTTTCCGGTATTCGCGCTTAATATTTGCAACTTCGGATAATATTTCATAATCGATATTCGATGATGCGAGAGATTTTTCAACATCGACTGATAAGTGACGTTCGCGAATCGTATCAAGCGGCAGGAACGTCGCGAAACCGAGATTTTTCTGTTTTAAAAACGTAATAGCTGTACGTGCGTTGTGTTCGACATCCATAACGATGTTCTGGCTCGCCTGGCCAAGCGCCGTATCGAGTGCTGTCATATATTCAGACGGTGCCGATATCAGTTCTCCGACAGCACCGATGACGCCGGGAATGCTGTCCTTATTTTTAAGCACTGCACGGACACCCGGATAATAGCCCTGATAGTTCTCTTCCATATTTTTCAGCATATCGAGTTTTGACTGCTGGTTCTGGATAAAGTTCGCTGCCCGGTTGTAATCATTTTTTGATTTGTCATACTGCGCATTCAAGTCGTTCAGTCTGATGCGTACGTCCTTATAATCATCACGTGCTGCCGTTAATTTTTCAGCTGCAGCATCGAGCGCTGACTTTTTGTCAGCGAATGTACGTTCCAGCTCTTTAATCTCTTCAGCGAGCGATGCGAGTCTCTCTTTTTTATACTGAATATTGTCAGCGAGCTTCGACTGTTCGTCGCGGCTTCTTCGTTTATCGTTCTCGAGTGTGGTCTTTTTAACCATCAGCTCGTAATATTCGTCTTTCAGCTTTTCGATATTGCTGTCATCTGTCGACTGCACGACATTCAGCTCACGTTTTTTCTCTTTTACTGTTTTAATCAGCATACTCTGCTTTTCTGTCATACCGTTCTTTTTTTGTTCTTCCTGCTGCAGTGAAGCTGTTAAAGTTTCCAGTTCTTCTTCGTAACCTGTGAGACGCTTCTTAAGATCCTGTTTCAGCGTTTCCTTGTTCGTTTCACGCTCTGCATACAATGCTATACGTCCTTCGATTTTCTCAAGTTCACGCGTCGTTTCAAGGAGCTGCTGATTCTGCGTCCGTTCTTCCTGCTGCAGGGCATCGCGTTCTTTTTCCAGTGCATCCAGTGCAGTCAGTACTTCTTTTAACGTTTCCCGTGCAGTTTCAAGATTTGTCTCTTCTTTTTTAATCCGCGCGGTAATTTCATCGAGTTCTGTTAACAGCTGCATCGTATCGAAGACATTCACTTCGATATCGCTCTGTGTCATTTCCTCTTTCAGTGCCAGGTACTCTTCTGCTATCGCACTTTCGCGCTCCAGACGGTTGACGCGGGAACTGATTTCCTCGATGATGTCGTGAACACGCGCAAGGTTCTGCTTTGTTTCATCGAGACGTTTTTCAGACTCGTGCTTGCGGTTTTTATATTTCATAACGCCTGCTGCTTCTTCGATAATTTTACGGCGTTCAACCGGTTTTGCTTTCAGTATTTCATCGACCTGGCCCTGGCTGATAATATTATATGCATTTTTGCCGAGCCCGGAATCTAAAAACAGTTCCGTAATATCTTTCAGCTTCGACTTTTCATTGTTGATAAAGTACTCGCTGTCACCGCTCCGGTACAGATTTCTTGAAATAACGACTTCTGCTGATTCACCGAGCACACGGTCGTCGTTGTTTAAAATCAGACTGACCGAAGCGTAGTTCATCGGTGTACGGTTTTCCGTACCGTCGAAGATGATGTCTTCCATTTTCGCACCGCGCATCACGCGTGCCGACTGCTCACCCAGTACCCATCTGATAGCGTCGGTAATATTACTTTTGCCGCTCCCGTTGGGACCAACGACAGCAGTCACACCGCTGTCGAACTTTATATTGACTTTGTCTGCAAATGATTTAAAACCATGTGCATCGATCTGCCTTAAAAATACCATTTGTCCCTACACCTCTTGGCCGAGCGCATGTAATGCGCTTCTCGCTGCTTGTTGTTCTGATTCTTTTTTCGATAAACCTGTCCCCGTACCGCGCACTTTGCCGCCGATGGATACTTCCGTATCAAACTTGCGGTGGTGGCTCGGTCCAGATGCGCTCACCAGTTCATATGTGACACTTTCGGAAAACGCCTGATGCGAATATTCCTGCAGCATCGTCTTATAGTCGATGACTGCATTATAGTCTTTTGAAACGATGTGCGGGAAAACAAAGTCCTCTAAAAATTTCCACGCACCGGCGCTTCCCTGGTCGAGATACAGTGCACCGAGAAATGCTTCAAACGCATCACTGACGATTGACGGGCGGTTTCTGCCCCCGGTCTTTTCTTCGCCGCGTCCGAGCAGAATTAATGCCGGCATATCGAGTTTCGAGGCAAATACTACAAGTGAAGGTTCACACACGATATTCGCACGAAGTTTAGTCAGCCTGCCTTCAGGAAGTTCTTCGTACTTGTTAAAAATATGATCTGATACCATCAATTCTAGTACTGCATCGCCGAGAAATTCGAGACGCTCGTTGTTGTATCTCTTATCGAGCCCGAGATCATTAATATAAGAGCTGTGCATAAACGCCTGCTGATAAAGACCTGTTTTATCGACTTTAATATTAATTTTGTCCGCGAATTCTTTAAATATAACGTTAAAATTATCGAGTTTATTTTGTGCCGAAGCATCGGTTTTAACTTTGTCCAGCACTACTTTAAAATCCATATATCCACCTCATTTATTTTACTATTTTTTGTATTTATCCACAAAGAAAAATCCACTTCATCATAAGTGGATTTTTCAAGTGTTTTATTGTTCTTTTTCAATTTTGTCAATGAAATCTAATGCGTCGCCTACTGTGTTGATTTTTTCAGCTTCCTCATCAGGGATTTCCATATCAAACTCATCTTCAAGTTCCATCACTAATTCAGCGATGTCAAGTGAGTCTGCTCCAAGGTCATCTTTGAAAGATGCTTCTCTTGTTACTTTTTCTTCATCGATGCCAAGTTTGTCAACGATGATGTCTTTGATTTTATCAATATTAGCCATTGTTAAATTCACCTCCCTTAAATAATATCACAGCTTTTAACCCATGTACATACCGCCGTTGACGTGTAATATCTGACCTGTAATGTACGATGCTTTGTCGCTTGTTAAGAAGCTTACAGCGTTTGCAATATCCTTCGTTTCACCGAAATGTTTCAATGGAATCTGCTGCATCATGCCGTCTTTAATATCATCTCCGAGGACGTCTGTCATATCGCTCTTGATGAAGCCCGGCGCAACACCGTTCACTGTAATGTTTTTCGAAGCCAGTTCACGGGCAACGGATTTTGTCATGCCGTCAATTGCAGCTTTCGTTGCAACGTAGTTCGTCTGTCCGGCGTTGCCGAGTGAACCGACAATGCTCGAAATGTTGACGATACGTCCTGATTTCTGACGGATCATCGGACGCGACACGCTCTTAATTACATTAAATGCACCTTTAAGATTGACGTCGATTACATCATCGAATTCTTCTTCTTTCATGCGCATTAACAGATTGTCGCGTGTAATGCCCGCGTTGTTAACAACGATGTCGATTGAGCCGTACGTATCCGTAATGTGTTTAATCATCGCTTTAACGTCGTCTGCGTTCTGCACGTGGCACTGGTAGCTTTCAGCTGTGCCGCCTTTTGCTTCGATTTCTTTGACAACGTCGTCCGCTTTGTCTTTTGATCCTGAATAGTTCACGATTACCGTATGGCCGTCTTCAGCCAGTGTTAATGCAATCTCACGGCCGATACCGCGAGATGCACCTGTAACCAATGCAATTTTACTCATTTAAAAACACCTCTGCCTGTTCGAATGTATCGATATTTGAAGTAGATATTTCTTTTGTAATTTTACGCACCAGACCGGACTGGACTTTCTTCGGTCCGACCTCCACTGCTTCTGTCACACCAAGCTCGGCAGCAGTTTCCACACACTCAACAAAACGTACCGGATGTGTAATCTGCTCAACGAACTGATGTTTGATTACCGACGCATCCGTTTCAGCTTTCGCGCTGACGTTTTGAATGACCGGAATTTGTGCATCTTTAAAGTCAATCGTATCGACGAATGATTTAAACTCGGCGCGTGCCGGCTCCATTAAGTGGGAGTGGAATGCACCCGATACTTTTAATGGGATGATGCGGCGTGCACCGCGTTCTTTCGCAAGTTCCTTAAAGCGTTCAACTGCATCAGTATCACCTGACACAACGACCTGGTCCGGTGCATTGATGTTTGCCGGTGCAACTTTGGAGTTGTCGTCCGATACGCTGATACACGCTTCTTCAAGATCTTTAAAGCCCATGCCGATTACAGCTGCCATTGCACCGCTGTCCGCCTGACTCATCAGTTCACCGCGGGTCGTTACAAGCTTAACCCCGTCTTCCAGTGACACGACACCTGCGTGTACAAGTGCCGGAAGTTCACCAAGTGAATGACCGAGCAGGTAATTACCTTTAAGACCTGTTGCTGCAAGAACCGCCAGGCTGTGTGCGAATAATGCCGGCTGCGTGTATTTCGTATCGTTTAAACGCGCATCATCTTCGCTGAACATAATCTCTTTTAAGTCAAAGTTAACATATGAAAAAATTTCATCGAGTACGGCGCGGGATTTATCGTTCTGTTCATATAAATCTTTAGCCATTCCTCCGTACTGGGCACCCTGTCCCGGAAAAATAATTAATTTACTCATTTGTTTCACCTATCAAATCTTTAATTTTGTCGATCGTGCCTGAGTCAGCCATAATCTTAGCCTGTTTAACCGCGTTGACAATCGCAGTCGCATCCGAAGAACCGTGGGCTTTAATGACGTTGCCCTGCAGCCCCATCAGCGGTGCACCGCCGAATTGTCTGTAGTCGAGCATGTTTTTAAGCTCCTGGAAATCATTTTTCATTGCCAGTGCCGCAAGTTTGTTCACCGGATTCTTCATCATGATTTTCTTCACTTCGCCGAGCAGGCTTGATGATGTACCTTCAATTGTTTTTAATACGACGTTCCCTGTAAAACCGTCAGTCACTGCGATATCCACATCACCTGTTAAAATATCACGCGTTTCAAAGAACCCGGCGAAGTTCAGTCCGCTGTGTTTTAACAGCTGATAAGTTTCTTTCGTCAGTTCTGTGCCTTTAATTTCCTCGCTGCCGTTGTTAATTAAACCGATTGTCGGATTTTTACGCCCTTCAATATTTTCCATGTACACGCTTGCCATCTGTGCAAACTGGAGTAAATGGTTCGGTTTGTTTTCAGAGTTCGCACCCATATCAAGCATCAGCATACCTTTGCCGGATGTTGTCGGGAGCATCGTCGTAATTGCAGGTCGTTCGATTCCTTTAATCCGTTTGACGCCGAAGAGCCCCGCACTCATAATCGCACCGGTGTTCCCCGCTGAAACGATTGCTTCTGCTTCACCGTCCTCAACAGCTTTAACCGCTCTGACAAGCGAGCTGTCTTTTTTGCGTCTGACAGATTTGACCGGATCATCTTCCGATTCGATTTTTTCCGTCACTTCGATGAAAGTAACCCGCGGATGGTTTCCGCTGTAGCTTCCCGCCATGCCGTATGCCAGAATCTCTACATCTTCAAACGTGTCCACCGCCTGAAGTATACCTTCTTCTATCGCTTTCGGGGCGTTATCTCCACCCATTAAATCTACAGCAATTTTAGCCATCGTTTATTCACCTTCGTCTTTATAATACATTTCAAATTTACCAGTAAAAATTACTTTGCCATCGACTTTTGATTCCACTTCGATGTGCGCTTTATTATTATCCATCGCTGTAACTTTCGCTTTTGCAATTACTTTATCATGCAGCTTCGCCGGACGCTTGAAATCCACAGCCGCACTTTGCGTTAACGCAAGCGGCTCATCGATCAGCGCGACACAAAGCGAGTTCGCCTGGGCGAACAGGAAGTGTCCCCGTGCGATGTGATTCTTTTCGAACACGTGACCCTCTTCTATGATAAACAGCGACAGCGCGCTCTCATTCAGTTCAATATCGATAATTTCTCCGACTACTTCCTGAATAGACAGTGAGCGGATCTTGTCGACACCTTCACGCGCTACATTTTTAATGCGTGCACGCAGCTCAGGAATGTTCAGTTCCAGCCGGTCGAGACGTATCGTCTGAATCGATACACCGAAAATATTTGCAAGCTGCTCATCCGTTAAAAACGGGTCCTCGGAAATATGAGACTCCAAACTCGATTGACGTTCCTGTTTTTTTAGCTTCACCATTCTGATTCCTCTTTTAGTAGTTGGTATTAATATCTATATATAACACTAGAATCAGTATATAAAACCTGGCTCATGATTTCAATTAATTTGGGAAAGTATTTTTATATTAGCGTTAAAATTGGCGGTAGATGAATGATTTTGGGGGTGGATGGGTCTTGAGGTAGGAGGGATGGGGGGCGACACTGTCACTTAAATGGTTTTGACTGACAATGTAGAAGCGACACTGTCCGATAAATGGGGTTGTCGGACAATGTGGAAGCGACACTGTCACTCAAACGGACTTGACTGACAATGCAGAAGCGACACTGTCACTCAAACGGACTTGTCTGACAATGTGGAACCGACACTGTCACTCAAACGGACTTGACTGACAATGTAGAACTGACACTGTCACTTAAATGGTTTTGACTGACAATGTGGAAGCGACACTGTCCGATAAATGGGGTTGTCGGACAATGTGGAAACGACACTGTCCTATAAATGGGGTTGTCGGACAATATGGAAACGACACTGCCACTCAAACGGACTTGACTGACAGTGTCGCCCTGCCAAAACAACAAAAAACACCCAAACCCGCCCATAATACGGATTTGGATGTTAGTTTATTCTGCCTCAACAAGCTCGGCTGTTACAATCAGCCGTTTCTCAAATAATAGTGTGTCCGGATTATAATCTTCACACGTCACAAGCGTCAGCTCCTGGACGTCGCCTTCGTTCTGGTCCAGCACACTTACTTCCGACGGCTCAACTTCGAACATTTCGGTTATTTTATAGACGCGCGTTTCGTCACGGGTAATTAGATTAATTTCATCGCCGACTTCAGCTCGGTCGATATAGTTGAACCGGATGCCGGCTCCTTCAACCCGGTGACCGGCAATCGGTATGTTCTGCATATCGAGGTGATCCGTTTCTTCAAGCATGCTGACGCCGTTACGGAGTTTTTCTTCTGTCAGCGGGCCATAGTACAGGGGCTCAAGAATATCTGCACTGGCAATTTCCAGTACACCGGCCATGTTTTCACCGATATTAATGCCTTTAGTATCCTGTTCGACACCGGTGACGAGCGTTTCTATCGGATTCAGCTTCACATCATCGTCACCGTCCTGATAGGCTGTAATTAACCGGTCATTGACCTGATCTGTAAAATACTCGCGGATGTCCTGCCAGAAAAACAGTACAATCGCAGCCAGTATCATCAGTATTCCAAGACTTCTTATAAAGATTCTCAACAGATATTCCCTCCCGTCAGCATCCTGTGCTATAAATTATTACTCTCATATACTTTAACTGCTTCATCGCGCGCGACTTCAAGTATTCTGTAGTCCTCGGTAATATCGGCCACTTTAAACTGCGGCAGACCGCTCTGGCGCACTCCGAAATAATCTCCGGGTCCGCGCATTTCGAGGTCGCGTTCGCTTAAGACAAAGCCGTCCGTCGTACTCGTCATAATATCCATACGCTGCTTGGCGTTTTCCGTTGCGGGGTCGCTGACCAGTACACAGTAACTCTTTTTACTGCTTCGTCCGACCCGTCCGCGCAGCTGATGCAGCGTTGACAGTCCGAAGCGCTCGGCGTTAAAAATTACAATCGCCGTTGCGTTCGGCACGTTAATACCGACTTCGATAACCGTTGTCGATACGAGCAGTGGTTTTTCAAGTGCTTCAAACGAACGCATCGCTTCATTTTTCTCTTCAGCCTTCATCCGCCCGTGCACGAGCACGACATCTTCCGGACTGAAATACTCTTCAAAAATCTCATGAATTTCGTAGACGTTTTTTAAATCGAGCGTCTCCGACTCTTCAATTAGAGGCGCGACGATGTAGGCGCTGTGCCCTTTATCGATTTCAGATTTAACGAAACCGAGCACGTAGTCAAGTTCTTTAAAGCGGCGCCACTCCGTCTCAATCGGAATGCGTCCGGCAGGCATCTCACGAATAACTGAGACGTCCATATCGCCGTATGATGTAATCGATAAAGTTCTCGGTATCGGTGTCGCCGTCATGTACAGCACGTTTTTACGGTATGCCTTATTATTCAGTTTATCGCGCTGATTCACACCGAACCGGTGCTGCTCATCGATAATTATAAACGACAGACGGTCGAACAGCACATCGTCTTCAATCAGTGAATGCGTACCGACGAGCAGGTCGATTTCACCGGCAGCAAGCCGTGCCAGAATGTCCCGTTTCTCCGCCGGTTTCGTGGTCCCCGTCAATTTCGCAATCACAAGTTCATCACCGTAAGTATCTTTAAAGCTTTCATAATGCTGGTTTGCGAGCACTTCTGTCGGTACCATCACGGCACTCTGCTCGCCGATTGTCTTCACCGCGTATACACAAATACCGGCAACAATCGTTTTACCGCTTCCCACATCCCCCTGCAAAAGGCGGTGCATGGAAATATTCTGCTTAAAATCGCGGCATATGTCGTTGACACTTTTTTTCTGATCGCCCGTCAGTTCAAACGGCAGCGTATCGATAAAGAGCTTAAGCTTATCAATATCATAGTCGACGATAAAACGGTCGCTTCTGACACGTTCTTTCTGACGGCGTTCCATAATTTTAAGCTGGTAGTGATACAGCTCATAAAATTTAATAGTGCGGCGCGCTGCTTTGACCGTATCCGGACTGTCCGGAAAATGCAGTGCGTGCAGCGCGTCTTTAATCGGCATCAGTTTATATTTCGCTTTCAGCGTATCCGGCAGATCGTTGTTAAACGTTGCCGTCTCAAATGCCGAACGGACAATTTTCTGGAATGTCTTCGCCTGCATGACACCGCCGAGCGGATACTTCACCTGATAGCCGCCGCCCGCTTCAAAGATCAGTTTTGTGCCGTTAATTTCAAGTTTGTTGCGGTTAAATTTACCGTACAGACGTGCAAATTCACCGTTGATAATTTTGCTCTTTAAGTACGGCTGATTAAAGAAAGTAATTTTAACGTAAATGCCGTCGACATCCATAAAGAATGTCAGACGGCTTTTGCCTTTTCTAAAAAAAGCAACCTGCGGTTCTGTTTTCACCGTACCTTCAATCGTAATATTCGCACCGTCCGGTGCTTCATTTAAATTGACCACGCTGTGATCTATGTAGCCGGCAGGCAGCGTAAAGAGTACATCGTTCATACCCGTAATGCCGATGCCGGACAATTTTTCCGCTACTTTGTCGCCGACGCCCTTCAGCTCTTTAATACTTCTGTCAGGACTTTGCACGACATGAATGCCGCTCATTATTTCGCACCGAACAGTTCAGCTTTTAAGCGTTCTCCCGTCGGAGTTGCAGCCAGACCGCCGCGTCCTGTTTCGCGTAATGCCGACGGCATCGTTAAGCCGATTTTGTACATTGCTTCGATGACTTCATCGGCAGGAATACGTGATTCGATACCCGCGAGTGCCATATCTGCAGCAGTCAGTGCATTTGTTGCACCTGCAGCATTACGCTTAACACACGGCACTTCGACCAGTCCTGCGACCGGGTCGCAGACGAGTCCGAGCATATTCTTCATGGCAATCGCAAATGCGTGCGCACTCATCTCCGGCGTTCCGCCTGCAAGTTCCACGAGGGCGGCTGCCGCCATTGCGCTGGCACTGCCGACTTCCGCCTGGCAGCCGCCTGCAGCACCCGAGATGCTTGCGTTATTTGCTACGACAAAACCGAATGCACCCGACGTGAACAGGAAACGGATTTTCTGTTCTTCTGTAATAGACGGGTCTTTTTTCACCATCGCAAACAGTACACCCGGCACAACGCCTGCAGAGCCGGCTGTCGGTGTGGCACAGATTTTACCCATTGCCGCATTGACTTCGTTCGTGCTGACTGCGTTCGCAATCGCCAGTAAGTTCAGCTCACCGCTTAACCCTTTACCGGATTCGATGTACTTCTGCATCTTCACTGCATCCATACCCGTCAGGCCTGTCGTTGAATGAACACCTTCAAGCCCTTCTGCAACAGCACCTTCCATCGTCGTTAAGTTTGTTTTCATTAAATTGTATATATCGAGATAACTCTGCCCCGTCGCTTCCATTTCCTGTCTGATCATAACTTCCGACAGTGAAATGCCTTCTGACAGTGCACGTTCTGTTAATTGATTAATACTGTTAAACATGGATTAGCCTCCTGTCATTTCAATTACACGGTCTACACCTTTAACCGCTCTGATTTCCTCTAATGCTTCCACTGAAATTGTATCGTCGAGCTCGACAGTCATTAATGCGACCTGTCCTTTTTCTTTACGGGACACACTCATCTGGGAAATATTCAGCTGTTCATCGCCGAGTTTCGTCGTGACGCGTGCAATCGTACCGAATTCATCTTTGTGGAACACCAGAAGCGCGTGATAGTTACCTGAAATATTAATGTTGTAACCGTTAATGCTCACGAGCTCTATCTTACCGCCACCAATGGACACGCCTTCGATGACGAGCTCTTCTTCTCCTTTATAAAGATGCAGCACTGCCGTATTCGGGTGCGAGCGTTCCTCGTTCATTTCGATGAAGTTATACGTAAGATCATTGTCCGCAGCTTCCTGTTTTGCATTTATTATTCTTTCGTCGTCTGTGTCATAGCCTAAAATTCCGCCGAGCAGCGCCACGTCTGTTGCGTGTCCCTGGTAAGTGTCGCGGAATGAGCCGTACAGGTAAATGTCCACTTTGTCCGGCTGACCGCCGAACAGACTTCTTGCAAGCAGTCCGATGCGGGCTGCACCTGCTGTATGTGATGATGACGGTCCGACCATAACTGGACCGATTATATCAAAAACGCTTTTAAATTTCATAGTTTCCCCCTCCTAAAGTACAAAAAGCCACATCGGTATTAACCGATGCGGCTGATATTGTTATTCAACAGATATTAGATAACTGTAGACTGGCTGAGCACCATTATGAATTTCAAATTCAACATCCTCATGCGTGCCTTCAATATCTTCAACTACTGCTTCAACTTCCTCTTCAGAGCCGTCTTCACCGATAAGAATCGTAATGATTTCAGTATCTTCATCAATCATCCCGGTGATTAATGTGTGAAGCGTATCTTTTTTAGAGTCGTTGGCAGTAATAATCTTACCTTCGGCAATACCCATATGCTGATCTTTCTTTATGTCGACACCGTCTATTTTAGTGTCACGGACCGAATATGTCACCTGTCCTGTTTGGACATGCTCCAGCGACTCGCTCATTGCAGCTTTGTTGTCTTCAAGTGAAGCTTCCGGATTAAAGCTTAACATACTTGCAAGTCCTTCCGGAATAGATGTTGAAGCAACCACTGCTGCAGGAATATCCAATACTTCTACAGCCTGTTCAGCTGCCATAATAATATTTTTATTGTTCGGCAGTATAATAACCTGCTTCACATCTTCGTCTTTAATAACGTTAACGATGTCTTCTGTTGCCGGGTTCATCGTCTGTCCGCCGTTGATCACGTGCGTCACACCGATGCTCTTGAAGAGTTCGTTAATTCCGTCACCTGTAGAAATCGTAATAATCGCTGTGTCGTAAGACTGCTTTTCGACTGCAGCTGTATTCGTTTCCCCGTGAACAGTTCTGAATTGTTCGCGCATGTTTTCAACTTTCATCTTGATGAGCTCTCCGTATGTTGCAGCATACGTAAATGCTTCACCCGGAGTCTCTGTATGAACGTGAACTTTAACGATTTCGTCATCGTTGATTACAAGCAGCGAGTCACCGAATTCGCTCATTTCACTGCGGAATTCGTCTTCGTTGAATTTGCGTTTATCGTCTTCAAAGCGAACCATAAACTCAGTACAGTAACCGAACTCGATATCATCAACGCTCATAAAATCGTTAAAATCATTATCGTGGTCGTGATCATGTGCGTCAGCTGCAAAAGATGCCTCTGCCTGTGCAGGGTCTTCCTCAATTTCCTCACCTGTCATTGCACTCAGAAATCCTTCGTAAACGTACACAAGTCCCTGGCCGCCCGAATCGACAACGCCGACTTCTTTCAGTACCGGCAGCAGGTCCGGCGTGCGCTGAAGTGCAGCTTTTGCCTCTTCAAGCGTCGCAGTCATCACATCGATCATCGATGCACCGCTGTCTTTAAATTCTTCCGCTTTTGTGCCCGCATCCTTAGCGACTGTTAAAATTGTACCTTCAACAGGTTTCATGACTGCTTTATATGCAGTGTTTACACCTTGTCTTAATGCTTCGATAAATTCCTCTGCATCGATAAATTCCTTGGATTCAATCGCTTTAGAGAACCCTCTGAATAATTGCGACAGAATTACACCCGAGTTACCGCGTGCACCCATAAGCAGTCCTTTAGAGAAATGTTTTCCTACGTTACCGATATGCGCGTCTTTTAACGGTTCAACCTCTGCTGCACCTGAAGACATCGAAAGATTCATGTTCGTACCCGTATCACCGTCCGGAACGGGGAAAACGTTTAATGAATCTACATAATCAGCATTTTTTTTCAGATTACGCGCCCCGCTCAAAATCATCTGGCGGAACATCAAGCCATCTATCTTATCCATTGTATTGTAAATCCTCCCCAACTATTCGTCTCCGCCGATAATACGTACACCCTGTACGTGTATGTTTACAGCTTCAATACTTAAGCCTAGTGTTTTTTCAAGTTTATATTTTACAGTTGATTGTACGTTTGATGCCACTTCCGAAATTTTCACACCGTAACCTACGATAATGTATAAATCGATTTTCAGCTTGTCTTCGTTGTGTTCAACGATAACACCGCGTGAATAATTTTCTTTACCAAGCAGCTCCGCAAATCCGTCACGGACCTGGTTTTTAGATGCCATACCGACTACGCCGTATGATTCTACGACAGTACCCCCGGCAATGTTTGCTATTACGTCTGTAGAAATTTCAATTTTACCTAATTCATTTTCAATTTCCAGCGCCATTTATTTCGCCTCCCAATACATCATTTAATTATAAGCAAATACCGTGCGGAAATACAAGTGTTATTATCGTATTTCCCCGGCTGCAAATGAACCTTTTCCAATGTTCTTCATCGTTAATATTATATCATACTGCATTTTGCTTAAACACACATATATCCGCCGGTATAAAAAATACCTGCATCCAGCTTTTTAAACTGCTGAATACAGGTATATTTTTCGTCAAGTTTATTCTTCCGACTTGTCTTCTTCTGTCTGCGGTGCCGGTAAATCAATCATTACACCTTCGCCGCCGATTGATATCGGCTGAGTGCCGCTCCATTTTTCGATCAGCTGCTGCATCAGCACTTCCTCACTAAGCGATTCCTGAATCACTCTGTTTGCTTCTGCTTCACCTTCAGCTTCAATACGTTTACGTTCTGCCTCTTCTGTTGCAATCAGTTTATCGGTTTTCTTACGTTCCAGTTCCTGAGTTGCTTTCACACGGTCGTCGATTGCTTTTTGAGTTTCCGCATCAGGCTGCGGCGCGCTCAGCATGATATCCTCAATAATAATACCGTCATTTTCAAGATCCGCTTTAGCGACATCAATCGTTTCTAGTTTAATGTCTCCGATGCGTTCACCGAACGCTTCAATTACAGTATACTCTGACACCGTCTGACGCAGTGCGTCATTAATACGGGTTTTTATGTAACCTTCTTCCAGGTCTTCAATTGTGACGTTACCGAATTTCTTATACACAGCAGCCGCTTTTTCGCTGTCCACGTGGTAGTTCAGAGATACCGGCATGTTGATTGTTTTACCGTCAATCGTTGCAACTGCAAGCGATTCGTAGTTTTTGTTCTGCGTACGGACCGGATATTCAATCACGCGCTCAGTCGGATAAACGATGTGCCATCCCTGACCGAGCACTTCATCCTGCACTCCGCCGTTAATACTGTAAATTACACCGACGTGTCCGTTTTCAACTTTTGAAATCATTAAAATCAGTCCGATAACCAGACCCGCGAGGACAAGCACCCCGACAGCTATTGCCGAATACATTTTCTTCATTTTTTCTGCTCCAATTCTCTCTTAAGTTGTTTCAGTTCTTTTATTTCCTCTTCGAGCATCTCTGCTTCAACCGTGGCTCCGAACTTTTTTATGTGTGCATCATACGTAATATTTTTACGTTTAATGTCATGCCTGAGCTTTTTAATCCTGTCACGCTCTTCGTATTTATGCCCCAGTGTCCCAAGCTCATGACGGAAAATATAAGCCAGTGCAATGACTAATATGGCCAGCATAATTCCTGCAAACAGCAGCAATTTCAACATTTATTTGTCCCTCCTCCCGGCGATTTAAAAATCTTTAAAGATAGTTCCTGAACTGAATCATTCCTTCTCTGCACCTGACTATTGTACCATTTACAAAGCCTGCGTAAATGATTAATTTTACGTACAGCATATAATATGAGGTATAAATTGATTGTAAATAAATTCACATCAGTAACTGAACCTCTGTTCACGGACGTTTCCGAGGTGCTGATTTTGTACGAAATATATAGACAATAACAGTGAATTAATGTATCATATTGGAGTATGCATAAAGAAGAGATGAACATGATTATGTAAATTAAATTAAAGGAGTGGGATACAAGGTGAAAGAATGTTATGTAACAGGACGCAGATCAAGATCTGGTAACAACCGTTCTCACGCGCTTAACTCAAGCAAAAGAACTTTTGGTGCAAACCTTCAAAAAGTTAGAATTTTGGTTGACGGCAAACCTAAAAAAGTTTGGGTTTCTGCTCGCGCGCTAAAATCAGGTAAAGTTGAACGTGTTTAATACTTCAATTTAAAAACTGGTATCACTTATAGAAGTGATACCAGTTTTTTTATAGATATATACTGATCTTTCGGAACCCCGATTAATTCCCTCCTTCCGGCCGCAACAAAACAACCCCTTCTGAAAAATCAGAAGGGGTTGTTACGTTCAAAAGAATGACAGCAGCCAGACGATAAACATGCCGATAAATATCGCCGGTATCATGTTGCCGACACGCATGTGTGTTACGTTAAGCATGTTCAGCCCGATTGCAAGAAGGATAACCCCGCCTGTCGCACTGACCTGGTCGACCATCATATCAAGTATATCTGCCGGTATAAAGTTCGCAATCTGTCTTGCACTGATAATAATTGCCGCAATGTACAGGAATGTCGGAATACTGGACAGTATAACACCACGTCCATACGCTGTGGTCATTACGAGTGCGATGAAGAAGTCCATTGTCGCTTTCGTATACAGAACGTCATTGCTGCCCTGCAGTCCGGCGTCCAGACCGCCGACAATTCCCATTGCCCCGACAATAAAGATCAACATCCCGGAAATCAGTCCCTGGGAAATATTACCGCCGTGTTTGTCACCGAGCCGGACCTCCATTAAGTGCCCGAAACGGTTGAGCAGTTCTTCGAGTTTAACGACTTCCCCGATAACTACCCCGATGATGAGTGATATAAGCGTCGTCAAAATATCGGTTGCCCCGACGACCATCTGAATACCCATCGTAATAATAAATAATCCCTGTATTTTCATAATCGCGTCTTTGATATGCTCCGGAATAAATGTAAATATCATCCCGAGCGCACCGCCGATAATAATCGCTAACGAGTTAGCGAGAGCACCTGCAAATATCATTCACTCACCTCTAATCTGTTGATTTAATCATCAATATATCTTTATCCGTCCTGACTGTTACCGACGGTTTTTCAAACTCATTGCTCACTGTTAAAGTTTTTCCGATATACAGATATGTATCCTCTATATCATATTTAAAACCTTTCAGAGAAACTTGCGTCTGATCATGAAGCGGAATAAACGACACATATTTCTTCGTACCATCCGCTTCAATCATATGTTCACCTGCTGTCAGCAGCGTGATTTCGTTCGTTTCATTCAGGAGACGGATATCGAGCGTCCGTAATTTCTCATGTGCGAGCAGCTGGATGTTCATAAGTTCATGGTCTTTTCTGCCGCCGAGCGCACCATATACATCAATTGCAGTGTATCCGAGTTCCGCGAGAGACAGCAGCGCCAGTTCACTGTCGGTAAAATTTTTAGCACTCGGTACAATATCGAGTGCTAAACTTTGCCTGAACAATTCTATATCATCCGGGGTCACGCTGTCAAAGTCTCCGTATGCTTTTTCCACTTTAATTCCTGCACCAAGCAGCCCTTTCACTCCTCCATCCACACCCGTCCACGGTGCATCGTGTTCTGGAGTAAAAGGTACGTCCCTCAGCAGCACGTTCATACGTCTCATAAAATCATCCTTTTAAAGCACTGATTACAGCAGCTTTATCGTCTGCTTTAAATAAATATGAACCGCTCACCAGCAGGTTTGCACCGTGTGTCTTAACGATTTCTGCCGTTTCACCGTTAATGCCGCCGTCGACTTCAATATCAAACTTGTTGTCCATGTTTTTTCTGAGCTCAACAAGCTCATCGAGTTTTTCAACGCACGAATCGATAAAGCCCTGTCCGCCGAAGCCCGGATTAACTGTCATAATCAGGACAAAATCAACGTCGCCGAGCAGATGTCGGACTGCTTCTACCGGTGTCTGCGGGTTCAATGCAATTCCCGCCTTCATACCTTTACTTTTAATCAGCTGCACCGCGCGGTGTGCATGCGGTGTAGCCTCAATGTGAAACGACAGCATATCGACACCCATATTTTTAAAATCATCGACAAATTGTGTAGGATCATAAGTCATTAAATGAACATCAAGAGGAATCGTTGCTTCTTTGGCAATCGCCTCACATACGGGAATACCGTATGAAATATTCGGCACAAACTGACCGTCCATTATATCCAGGTGGAAAATGTCCGCACCTGCTGCTTCCATCGCTTTAATATCCGCACCAAGTTTTGAAAAATCACCTGCAAGTAATGATGGTAAAATTTTAACCATGTCTAATACCTCTCTTTTCTGTTATCAATTTCATTATAAATTTTTACATAGCTGTCGTAGCGTGACTGTGCGAGCTCTCCTGTTTCAACAGCCGCCTTAACGCCGCACTTCGGTTCGTTAATATGCAGACATTCCCTGAACTTGCAGCTGTACTCATTAAAGTCAATGAAGCAGAATTTAATATTGTACTTATCGATATTTAAAAAGTCGATCGTTGCAAAGCCCGGAGTATCCGCGATAAAACCGCCGCTGATATTAATCAGTTCAACGTGGCGTGTCGTGTGCTTTCCGCGATTTAATGCATTGGATATTTCATTTGTCTTTAAATCCAGATGCGGCAGCAGCGTGTTCAGAAGTGTCGATTTCCCTGCACCGGACTGCCCTGCAAGCACACTCGTTTTGCCGTCAAACACATCCGCCAGATCTTCATTAATGTGATTTTTATCAGTAAAGTGAACTTCATATATCGGTCCGTAGACCGATTTAATTTCTTCGATCAGCGCTTCATCGTCGCTTAAATCATTTTTTGTCACGATAATAACCGGATTAATGTCGTTTGCTTCACTGTACGCGATAAAGCGGTCCAGCAAATAGAAGCTGAAATCCGGTGATTTTAAACTCGTCGTTAACAGCAGCTGGTCAATATTGGCAACCGGCGGACGGATAAGCGAGTTTTTACGCGGTTTAATGGCTGTAATGTACCCTTCGTCGACGTTTTCTATTTGAAATTCAACGTAATCACCGACAAGCGGGCTTTCCGCTGTTTTTCTGAAACGGCCGCGAGCGCGTGTTTCGTACACTTTATCATTTGATTCTACATAGTAAAAGCCGCTCAGTGCTTTAATAATTTTTCCTGTCTGCATATAACACCTCGGGTTAATTTAAATACTATTTTATTATAACAACAATTTAACTGTGATAATATTGAATTTGTAAATTAGACTATGGAGGATGTAAAAATGGATATAAATATTTCACAAATTGATACTGTTCAAAAAGATGACAACAGCGTTATTATTGACGTTCGTGAAACGGATGAACTTGAGTTAACAGGCTTTCTGCCGGGTGCTGTCCACTACCCGATGAGCACGTTCAATCTCGATGAATCATCTCTTGATAAAGATAAAAGCTATTATCTCGTCTGTAAAGCCGGGGGACGTTCAAAACGCGTGCAGGAGTATATGCAGTCACACGGTTATGAAGCGCATAACGTTGAAGGCGGTATGATGGAATACACCGGCCCGAGAAATTATATACGGTAATTAAAATAAACGCGCAGTCCGAATAAACGGGCTGCGCGTTCTTTATATACTACAATTATTTTCTGTCTACTACTTCCTGAACGTTGCTGATGATGAATCCGCTCTTAACGTATCCCGGGATACTGTTAAGATCAACTGTTAAGTCCTGTTCCGGTACATCATAAGTTACTTTTTCTGCGAAGTACTTCATAGTTTCTTCCATGATAATTACTGTAATCCACTCACCTGCACAGCGGTGGTTAGTCCAGTAGTCTCCGCCGCCCTGTGGAATAAGGTCAAACGGTGAACCGTCCCAGTCTTCGAATCTTTCCGGACGGAATTCATTTGGATCTTCCCAAAGTGTTTCGTCATGCATTGTTCCGTATACGTCTAATGCAAGACCGTGACCCGCAGGAATTGTAACACCCTGGAAGTCGATATCTACTTTGGCTTTACCAGGTAAGAATGGCACGAACGGGTAGAAACGGCGGACTTCCTGTGCAAATTTGTATGCATAGTCAGGCTCGCTCTTAATTTTCTCACGTGTAATCGGGTTGTCATGCATAGCAAGCAGTCCGAATGACACAAAACGGTTAATAGCGATTAATGGACGGAATGTGTTCATTAAGTCGATTGCACAATTTCTTGAGTCCATCGGGTTGCCAAGGTAGTCTTCCCAATGAGCGAATTCGTAAAGTGCAGTGCCTTCCGGCGGATGAATGTTTCCTTTACGAGTTTCAAGAATCTGTTCCTCAAGCCAGTCTTCAACGCGGCGGCGTGCAGCTTTGGATTCTTTGTATCCTTTGAACGCGCCCCCGAGACCTTTGAATGAGTCGATCATGATATCCATATCAGTTGCAATTCTTTCGATGTCTTCAGGCGGTGCCTGGACTCCGGCCCAGCGGGTACCGACTTTAGTCAGAAGAACGATAGATTCGCGGTAAATGTTTACCTGATCCATGCTTTCCATACGCTGAGTGTTTGCACGCCATAAAGTACGTGTCAGTTCACGGACGTAGTCAAGGTTTCCTTCTGTCATTAAACTCATGAATAATGCTTTTCTGTCGATGTGTTTTTTACCATCGATAGTGTGGATTGCACCTTTACCGAAAAGTGTATTAACGATACGTTTCGGAAGCATGCCCTCACGCTGAACAACGTCGTTGTTGTAGAACATTTCAGCGCCTTCTTTACCTGTAACTACAGCGAAAGGCTTACCGCCTAATACTTTCGTTTCAAACACAGTCGTGTCTAAACGGTTGCGCTGGTTAGTCGTGTAAAGATATCCCTGTTTCATTAATTTCAAAGTGTTATCCAGGCCTTTATCCCTCTTAAGTGATGCCATAATTCATTCCTCCAATTCGAATGTACCTTACCATTATATATAAACAGCAAAGCCAATGCCAATATTTACTTATTATCTACAGTTTCGCTTATTACTTCTTCTCCGTCAACCTCTACACGGTATTGCCCCGATTCACCTTCCAGGAGAATCAGAGAAATGGTGTGGTTGGTATCTTCGGTGATTTCAATCGTTTCAGCAACCTGTTTGACGTCATTATCCTTATCGCCGATAAAGATTTCCGCTTCCACCGGTTCAGGCTTCTGTTTCTTGTCTTTTTTCTCCTTGTCATCATCTTTAGATGAAGATGATGATGAACTGTCCGTCTCTTTTGGATACGGTATGTTCAGCGAAATCTGGTATGTCGTTTCTCTCGGCGGCTCTTCACCAAGAGATACGATGACGTTAATATGTGAACCCGGCAGGAAGTCCCCGTAACTCGGATCCTGTGACACAATTGCGCCGGCAGGCACTTCACTGCTGTATATTTCATTCGTTACATTGACGATAAAGCCCCGGCTCTCAAGTTCGGCACGGGCCGCTTCAAGCGATGTCCCGGCATAGTTTGTAACCGGGACCGGCTCGGGACCGTCGGATACTGTAAATGTAATTTCAGTTTCATCCGGATAGACCGCCTCACCTGCTGCGACATCCTGATCGATAATCGTACCGGCAGGTATTTCACTGCTGTACTGATTCTCGCTGTCTATTGTAAATCCTGCAGCTTCAAGGTCCGCTTCGACATCTTCATACATTTGATTTGTGTAATCTTCTGTCGTATACGGTTCTTCACCTTTACTCACAAGCATATCCACAGTGCTGCCACGTTCGACCTCGGCACCGGACACCGGTGACGTTTCTATAATACTGCCCTCTTCAAAGCTGTCGTCGTAAATTTCAGAAATATTCCCGGTAACGAGATCTTCCGACAGCAGATATTCCTCAGCTTCTTCAACTGTCATATCCTGCAGGTTCACGAGGCTGACTGTCGGTGACTGTCTCGGCCACAGCAGATAGACGATAACTGCCGCAGCTGTCAGGAGAAACAGCAGGAGGAACACTATCCACGGCCACTTACGCCTTTTTTTCTTTTCTTCACCGGCGGGTGGTTCAGACTGGGGTTCTGCTTTTGGTTTATGCACCGGAACCGGTGCTGCCTGCGCTTTGTTTTCAGGCTCTTCTTTTTTAGGAACCGGTGTCACCTTCGTTTTTTCCTGCTCGTGTTTTTTAGCCGGTACATACGGTTTTGAAACATCTTTATAGTACACGAGCGCCGACAGTACATCATCTGCATGTCTGTATCTGTTCATCGGCTCTTTTTCCGTACATTTCATGACGATATTTTTTAAACCGACTGGAATATCACGGTACTCGGAAATATCCGGAAACGGCTCTGAAATATGTTTCAGTGCTACCGATACAGCTGTTTCAGCTTCATAAGGCAGTTTACCTGTCAGCAGTTCAAACAGCATAACACCAAAAGAGTATATATCGGTACGTTCATCCGTGTTCTGACCTTTCGCCTGTTCCGGTGAAATGTACTGGACGGAACCGATGACCTGATTCGTCTCTGTCATTCGTGTTTCACTCAGTGCTTTTGCAATACCGAAATCGGTTATTTTAACTCTGCCGTCAGCATCGAGCAGAATATTCTGGGGTTTTATATCACGGTGAATAATACCCCGGTCGTGTGCGTGCTCGATACCACGCAGTGTCATCATTGCAATGCTGATGACTTCGTCGATATCAAGCGGACTGTTTTTAACGATATGTTCTTTTAAGTTCGGACCGTGTACCACTTCTGTAACGAGAATATGGTACTCCTCTGTTTCATCCACATCCATCACGCTGACGATATTCGGATGTGACAGCTGGATTGTACTTTCCACTTCACGCTGGAAACGCTGGACTGATTTTTCTTTATGCAGCGGATCCGCCTTAATCATCTTAACGACAACTTCACGGTTCAGAATAATATCCGTCGCCAGATAAACTGAACTCATGCCGCCGCCGAGATACTTCTCTATTTTATAACGTTCGGAAACAACTGTACCGATCACGTGTCTCCACCTGCTTTCAGGTCAGCGAGGACGACACTGATATTATCCCGTGAATTGTTCATTTCTGCAGTTTTTGTCAGTTCCTCCGCTTTTTCCTGAAGCGTCAGTTTCGTGCTGTACATTAAATGATGTATTTCATCGGTTCTGACTGCATCTGTCAGACCGTCAGTTGCGAGGACGATGTAATCATACTGGCGTCCGCGAAGACGGAATACATCCGCCTGAATGACTTTCTCCGTGCCCATCGCCTTTGTAATCAGATTACGTCTCGGATGTGTCAGTGCTTCTTCTTCTGTAATTTCACCGCTCGAGACGAGAACGTTCACGAAAGTATGATCTTCCGTCACCTGCTCGATCTTACGGTTATTCATAACAAACGCACGGGAGTCACCGACATTTAGAACGATAATCGATGACTCGATAACTGCCACAAGTACGAGCGTCGTGCCCATCCCATGATACTCTGGATTTTCTTCCTGGTAATCGTACAGTTCGTGATTTGTTTTCATCACGAGGTCGCGCAAATAGCGTTCCGCTTCGTCCATGTTAAACAGATTATTGCTTTCCCATGCCGCTTTTACTTTATCGTAAACAAATTTACTCGCAACTTCTCCGTATTCGTGACCGCCCATACCATCCGCAATTAAGAGGAGCGGCTGATTTGTCCGGTTGTAAAAATGTCCTGTTAAATCTTCATTTGTATCTCTGTAATTACCGCAAATACTTTTTTCAATTACTTTCAAAATTAACCCTCCTGCTCCGTGGCATTAGCTGTCAGACTTTTTAAATCTCGCAATGAAAAAACCGTCGGTGTGATGTTCATACGGAAGGATTTGTCTGTACGGCCCCGTAAAGTTAAATGCCGGGATACTGAAATTATCAAATTCAATGTCGTCGTGGCGTTTTTTAAACGTGTAGGCAACATTTTCATTTTCCAGCTGATGAATTGTACAGGTAGAGTAAATTAATACCCCGCCCGGTTTCAAATACTTTTTAACATTATCTAAAATTTCAAGCTGCAGTTCAACTAATTCGTTAATGCTGTTTTCATTGCGCTCGTATTTAATTTCAGGTTTGCGCTTTACAACACCGAGTCCGGAGCATGGTGCGTCAACAATAATACGGTCGTACCGGCGATCGTAGTCATATGCTGCTGCGTCCGCAACAAATGCCTCGTAATTAGTATGTTTCAGCCGCGCCGCTTCATTATCAATCAGTGTGATTTTATGTTCGTGCACATCTCCAAGTGAGACGCTGCCACCATCCATCGATTCAAGCGCATGAAGACCTTTGCCTCCCGGTGCACTGCATGCATCGAGAATATCGTCATTATCTTCCGGATCCAGTGCCAGATTGACGAACATTGATGAGACATCCTGTATCGCAAAAAAGCCGTCTTTATAACTGTCGCTGTGCGTAATGTTCTGTCCGTTGAATTCAATCGCGTCCGGATGGAGTGCGGATTCCCTGACATCATATCCTTCGTCCAGCAGCATTTCGATCAAATTGCTGCGGTCGACACGCTTTTTATTGACGCGGAGATACATTTGCGGTTTTTCATTCAGCGATGAAATAATCCGTTCTGTTTCTTCTGTACTGTAATGTTTAAACCAGTGGTTTACTAACCATTTCGGCATACTGTATTTTAACGACAGACGCGCCGCATCATTTTTAATGCCGTCGATATCCGGCCGTTCACCGCGTAAATACGCGCGGAGAATTCCGTTAATCTGTTTACCGGCCTGCAGACCGCCGCGCTCTTTTGCGATTTCAACTGCTTCATTGATCACAGCAAAATCCGGAACGCGGTCAAGATACTCCAGCTGATACACTGAGATAAGCAGCAGGTACCGCTGCCAGCGGCGCAGTTTCGTTTTAATAAACGGTCTGACATAATACTCAAGTGTCAGTTTGTGCTGCAGTGTGCCGTACAGAATTTCAGTCAGAAGACCTTTATCCTGCGGATTCAGTTCTTCAAAACGCAATGCATCGTTTAATACGATATTGCTGTATGCTTTATTATCGATTACTTCTTCATATAATTCCAATGCCAATGCTCTGACTGTCATTAGTTCTCACCCAGTTTCGTGCCGATTAAATCACTGTTGTTATTAATAAAATCGAGCGCATTATTTTTCTTCCTGCCGGCAAGCTGGACTTCGGTAATGTTTACGAGCCCGTCCGCTGCCTGGACAAAGAAGCCGTTGTCACTTTTCCCTGTAATTGTCCCCGGTGTTTTCCCCGGATTCCCTTCAGCGGGTTCAGCTGCAAATATTTTCAGGCGCTTGTCACCGAGTATCGTATGTCCGACCGGCCACGGTGCCAGGCCGCGTATATGATTAAACACTTCCCGTGCCGGTTTGTTAAAGCTGATCACTTCATCGCTCTTTAATATATTCGGACTGAACGTTGCTTCGCTGTCATTTTGCGGTGTACGTCCGTTTGTGCCGTCGATGACAGCCGGCAGTGTATCCATTAACAGTGAGGCACCGATACTGCTCAGTTTGTTGAACAGCGTTCCCGTGTTGTCACTGTCCTCTATTTTAATGCTGCGTGCAGAAACAATATCTCCTGCATCGAGCTTTTTAGCCATGTACATAATCGTTACGCCGGTTTCTTCATCACCGTCAATCAGTGCACGGTGAATCGGTGCACCACCGCGGTGTTTAGGCAGCAGCGAAGCGTGCACGTTCAGCGACCCCAGTGCCGGAATGTTTAAAATTTCTTCCGGCAGAAGCTGTCCGAAAGCCGCTGTAATAATCAGGTCCGGATTTAAGTCCGAAACGATCTTAAACGCTTCTTCCGACTTCATCGTTTCCGGCTGGTACAGTTCTATGCCGAGCAGTTTTGCAGCTGCGGCCACCGGCGGATCCGTCATTACTTTTTTGCGTCCGACAGGACGTGCCGGCTGTGATATCACCAGGTCTACTCCGTACTCTTTATGAAGTTCTTTTAGTATCGGTACCGAAAAATCCGGTGTACCCATAAAGATAATTTTAGTCATATGAAATCTCCTACATAATATATTGTGGATCGACGTCAATTTTTAAAGACAATCCTGTCTTTTTATAAATCTGTGTATACTTTTCATCAAGTGCGTCGAGTACATGTTTCAGTTCAGGTTCCCGTTTGTATTTCAACAGTATCTGGAATCTGTTCTTATTTTTAATCCGCTCAATCGGACTTGGCGACGGCCCGATAATAATACAGCTTTCACTCACATTGTCGACGAGTGTTTTATGAATGTCGGTCGTCGCTTCAAGACAGTCGTGAATCCGTTCTGCCGATACGGTAAACAGTATATGGAAATAATACGGTGAGTATCTCGCGAACTTTCTGAACTGCATTTCCCTGTCGTAAAACTCCGTATAATTGTTCGTCATCGCAAGCGTAATCGCATAATGTTCCGGGTTATATGTCTGAAAAATCACTTCACCGGGCAGCTCATGACGTCCGGCACGGCCGGCCACCTGCGTCAGCAGCTGGAACGTCCGTTCATTCGCCCTGAAGTCCGGCAGATTTAACATCGTATCCGCATTCAGTACGCCAACGAGCGTTACATTCGGATAGTCGAGCCCTTTTGCAATCATCTGCGTTCCGAGCAGTATCGGCACATTGTCGCTTTCAAAACGGCTGAGCAGCTGTTCATGCGCGCCTTTACGCTGTGTTGTATCGACATCCATGCGGATAATATCAACGTTAAAAACATCGCGTAAAATTTCTTCCACTTTTTGTGTACCGGTTCCTCTGAATGTCACGTCAGTTGAACCGCAGTCAGCACACTTACGTGTCACCTGCTCTTCGTAGCTGCAGTAATGACAAAGAAGGCTGCTGTTATTTTTATGATATGTCAGTGAAATATCGCAGTTTGGACACTGCGGCACATGACCGCAGTTCTGACAGATCTGGAAATTCGCAAATCCTCTTCTGTTTAACAGCAGTACGGTCTGTTCGCCTCTGTCAATTCTGTCCTGTATCGCCGCTTCAAGCCTGCGCGATAAAATACCTGAGTTGCCGTCTTTATGTTCATCGCTCATATCGACAATTTCCGCCTTCGGCACCTGCTGCATACCCGGACGGTGCGTCAGTTCGAAGCGCTTGTACACTTCTTTTGAACTCCGTGCGTATGATTCAAGAGATGGTGTCGCAGAACCCAGAACGACCGGACAATGATGATATTCCGATCTGAGTTTCGCGACTTCTGCTGCATGGTACATCGGACGTTCAGATTGTTTGTACGTCGTTTCGTGCTCTTCGTCGATAATAATAATCCCGATATTTTTAAACGGTGCGAATATTGAAGAACGTGCGCCGACGGATACCCGTGCGCGCCCACTCTGGATTTTACGCCATTCATCGTATTTTTCACCATGCGACAGCGCCGAATGCAGCACCGCCACATCGTCGCCGAAACGCGCTTTAAACCTGTTGACCATTTGCGGTGTCAGTGCGATTTCAGGGACGAGCATAATTGCATCCCGGCCGTTGTTCAATGCAGTCTGGATCAGCTGCAGATATACTTCTGTTTTCCCGCTCCCTGTAATACCGTGAAGCAGAAACGTTTCATCTTCTCTGTTGTTAAGTGCATTATTGATGCTGTTAAATGCCGCCGTCTGCTCTCCTGTCAGTTCCTTTTCGTAATCCGCTTCAAACACTGCTGATTCATACGGATCACGTTCGACGATCATATCGAGTTTTTCCACGTAACCTTTTTTCTCCAGTTCCCGGACAAGCGCTTCCGAGTATCCCTGTGCTTTAAGGTCAGCGAGCAGCACCGGCTCATTGCTGTCTTCGATAACATGCAGCGCCTCGTACTGTTTTGGGGCACGTTCCAGCGGTGCTTTATTTAAGTAGAGTGAGCGCACGCCTTTTTGGATTTTTTTACGCGTATGCTGCTTGATCAGAATATCTTCATAAATTTCCCCTGTGTCGATATACGGCATCAGTTTTGCGAGATCACGCGTATGGAGACTTTTCGTTTCCAGTTCACCGTTAACAGCATAACTTTCATAGATAAATTTTGCTTCACCTGATGCTGAATCATCAAGCATCAGGACTTTTTTCGACTTTGTTTTCAACGCCACCGGCAGTATCGTTTCAATAACAGATATATACGGCTCGATGTAATAGTTCGCGAGCTTTTTCGAGAGTTCAACGAGTTCATCTGTCAGCACCGGCTCAACATCCATCACCTTGACAATTTCCTTCACTTTGTCCTCAGGGACACCGGTGTCGTCATGAATACTCATAACGTATGCCTGAACATGTCTTGGACCAAATGGTACGAAGACGCGGTGCCCGACTTTAATAACATCCGTGAGGCGGTCAGGAATTTTATAATCGAACAGCCGGTTAACGTCTTTGCTGTTGACTCCGACGATTACTGCAGCAAACATCAGTCCATCACCTTATTCATCAGTTCATCCGCTATTTTTTCTGCAAGTTCGGTCTTTGCCATTTTTTGAAGCGGCACTTTGCCGCCGTCTTTATAAATAATCGTTACTTCATTATCGTCACTGTTCATGCCGATTGACGTATCCGATACATCGTTCATAATAATTGCGTCAGCCTTTTTTGACTCTAGTTTCCCCTGTGCATATTCTTCAACATTATTTGTTTCTGCGGCAAAGCCGACGACATACATGTCTTCATTGTTATGACCGACATACTTTAATATATCTTCAGTTTCGGTTAATTCGATTGCCGGCACACTGCCTGCCTGCTTTTTAATTTTATGCTCACTTTTATCTTTAACGGTAAAGTCGGACACAGCTGCGGTAAAGATACCGATATCCGCATTCATGTGCTGTTTCACCGCTTCGAACATCTCGGCTGTGGATTCCACGTCGATGCGCGTCACACCCGGTGGTGCCGGCAGATTTGTCGGTCCGCTGACGAGAATAACATCGGCACCGCGTCGTTTAAAACTGTCTGCGATACTGTAACCCATTTTCCCGCTTGAAAAATTGGACAGATATCTGATCGGGTCAAGGCGTTCCCTCGTCGGCCCTGCCGTAACCAGCACGCGTTTATTTGCAAGCGTCTGTTTTACATTCAGCATATCGTTAATTTTCGCCATTATATCAGGCACGGCTGCCAGACGGCCTTTTGCGTTGTATCCGCATGCAAGAAAACCTGTTTCCGAGTCGATAAACTCCACACCCTGGCTGCGCAGTTTATCGATGTTTTCCTGAACGGACGGCTGGTGCAGCATATGAACGTTCATTGCCGGCGCCATTAATACGGGTTTCGTATTGGCAGCGAGCACGTTCAGCAGCATGTTATCGTAGATGCCGTTTGCAAATTTACCGATCGTATTTGCCGTAACCGGAACGACTGCGATAATGTCAGCCCACTCCCCGATATTAATATGTGCAATATGACTTGGATTTTCTTCTAAAAAAGTATTGGTATAGACGTGGTTTCTGCTGATTGCCTGAAAAGCGAGCGGCGTCACGAACTCCAGCGTATTATCCGTCAGGACAACGCGGACCTCATGCCCGGATTGAATGAGTTTACTCGTTAAATCGATTGCTTTATAACTTGCAATTCCCCCTGTAACTCCGAGGACAATATTTGCCAAATTAATCACCTCTTTAAAAAAAGCTGACAATTTCTTGTCAGCCTCATTATATCTCTTTTATTTGTGTACTGTAACTTTGCCTGCTGCAATCTCTTCAAGAGAGTAGCCGACATTTGTTTTCGAACGGTATGAGTCGAGTAATGCACCTTCAGGATTTTCCTGTAACTGTCTTGCGCGCTTAGCCGCCATCGTTACAACAAGGTATTTGGAATCGACATTTTTTTTAAGTTCATGACCAGCTGGGTATAACATTAATTATTTGCCTCCAGTAAAAGTTTTCTTAACTTGTTTTCCACTCGTGAACGTTCGAGGTGGCTCGCTTCAACAATGCACTGAATTTTCTGGCGTGCTGTATCCACATCATCGTTAATTACGACATAATCGTATAAGTTCATTAAGCTGAGTTCGCGTTTCGCTTCTTTAATACGGTGGTTGATCACTTCCTGTGAATCCGTACCGCGGCCGATTAAACGCTCTTCAAGCTGCGCCAGAGTCGGCGGTGCAAGGAAGATAAATAAAGCGTCCGGGAATTTTTCCCTTACCTGTTTTGCACCTTCAACTTCAATTTCCAGAAACACATCGTGCCCGTCTGCAATTGTGTCTTTAACGTAATCTACCGGCGTGCCGTAGTAGTTGCCTACATATTCAGCGTACTCGATAAACTTGTCCTGTGCGATCAGCGCTTCAAATTCCTCGTGCGACTTGAAAAAGTAATCTATGCCATCACGTTCGCCTTCTCGTTTCTGTCTTGTTGTCATAGAAATAGAGTATTTAAAATTCGTCTCCTGGTGGTCGAAAACAGCTTTTCTTACTGTGCCTTTACCGACGCCCGAAGGGCCCGAGAGAACGATGAGCAATCCTTTATCAGATACCATAGAATGTAACCTTTCTAATTTTGATTACTTCTTAATGTACCATAGATTGCATAAAATTTCATCCTTAAACCGGACATTAAATCCCCATTCATGCTAAAATAATATGTAATCATTTTGAGGAGGAAAACCCATGGCTTTTGACGGAAATTTTACACATGCACTGGTAGATGAACTCCAGTTTCTGGTGCGCGGTAAAATAAATAAAATACAGCAGATGGATAATACATCTCTTCTATTTAAAATGCGCGCAGGCGGTAAAAACCATCAGCTGCTTATGAGCAGTCACCCGATGTACGCCCGCTTCCATATCACAGAACAGAAATATGAGTTCCCTTTTGATCCGCCGATGTTTTCACGTATTTTAAGAAAACATATCGAGGGCGGTTTTATTACGTCTATTGAACAGCTCGGCAACGACCGGCAGGTGCACATTCATATCCGTGCAATTAACGATATCGGCGATGATATTGAACGCATACTGATACTTGAAATTATGGGGCGTCATTCGAATATTATTTTAACAGACAGCGAATATAAAATTATCGACGGCATTAAACATTTAACGCCGAACAATAATGTCCGGACAATTATGCCGGGCTTCACATACGAAGGCCCGCCGACAGATAAGAAGCTGAATCCGAGAACCGCAGAACTCGACGAGCTGCCGAAGTTTATCGACTTTAACTCAGGCAGGCTGAAACGCCAGATATTGAAAAACATTGAAGGCTTCAGCCCCGTGTTTATCGACGAGGTGGAATCGCATGTAAAATACTTCAACACGGATAATATCGTACCGGCAATTAAAGAGACGTTTAAAGCGGCTGAGAATATCCAGGCGGTTTATTACGAACGGAAGAAACCTGTATTTTACTTTACGCCGCTGACACATCTCGGCGAACCCGATAAGACGTATGAAACGCTGAGCGGGCTGCTCGATGAGTTTTACCACCGGCGCAACCAGATCAGCGCCATCCGCCAGAAATCGTCGGACTACCTGCAGGTCATCGAGCGTGAGCACGATAAGACTGTACGTAAAATAACGAACCTTGAAGCGGATTTAACAGAAGCGGCGGAAAAAGACAAGTACCAGAAATACGGTGAGCTGATTACAGCTTATATGCACAGCATCGGCAATTATCAGGAATCCGCAGTCGTGATGGATTACTATACAAATGAGGATATAGAAATTCCTCTCGATAAACAGCTCTCGCCTGCAGAAAATGCACAACGCTACTACAATATGTACAATAAGTTGAAAAACCGTGAGAAGCTTGCGGAAGAACAGCTTAGAATTGCACATATGGACGTTGAGTATTACAGTAATCTGCTGCATCAGATGGAAAATATCACGACGGCAGATGAAGTCGAGGAAGTCCGACAGGAATTAATCGAACAGAAGATTATTAAAGAGCGCGGCAGAGGCAAAAAGAAAAAGAAAACACATAAAATTCAGCTGCATGAGTTTGAAACATCGAACGGTCTGCCGGTTTTTGTCGGCAAGAACAATAAACAGAACGACTATTTAACGAACCGGAAAGCACAGAACAACCATCTGTGGCTCCATACGAAAGACATCCCGGGCTCACACGTCGTCATTGCACATAACGCTCCGGACATACCGGAAGAAGACATACTTGAAGCGGCAATGCTTGCCGCATTTCACTCGAAAGCGGGCCAGTCAGCAGGCGTGCCCGTTGACTATACGGAAATCAAACACGTTAAAAATATCCCGGGCACGAAACCCGGCTTCGTAACATACAGTGAACAATCGACGGTACTCGTCGATCCGGACCCTGACAAAGTTAAACAAATGAAAAAGGATTAACGAAAGCGCCGATAATTCGGCGCTTTTTTGTTTCCGGTGCCGGCGGTCACACGCAGTCAATCCACAACAAAAAACCGTCAGACCAATCAGTCTGCCGGTTCCAATTATTATAACCCGTCTCTGAATCGACGTACCTCGTCTGCACCTTTTGCATCCAGTACCTTACGTTTTTCTGCCACTTCAAGCAGCGTATCCAGATCGCACAGCACAGAGTAAGCACACTCGGCTTCCTCAAATTTCTCTTTTGCACCCTCGATGCCGTATGAGAATATTGCAGCAACACCGATGACTTCAGCGCCGTCTGCCCGAAGTGCTTCGACAGCATTCAGACTTGAGCCTCCTGTTGAAATTAAGTCTTCGATAACGACGACCCGTCTGCCATTTACCGAAGCCCCTTCTATCTGCCTTGCAGTACCATGCGCTTTTTTAGAACCGCGCACATACGCTGACGGCTTGTTCAGCCTGTCGGCAATCAGTGTCGCATGGGGAATACCCGCTGTTGCTGTACCGACAATAACATCCGCTTCATCGAATTTTGACAGCTGTTGTGTAAACAGTTCGATTACTTTACGGTGGGCTTCAACATCACCGAGAATCTGTCTGTTATCACAGTAAATCGGTGATTTGATGCCGCTCGCCCACGTAAACGGTTCTTCAGGTGACAGTTTGACCGCATCGATATCCAAAAGTATATGTGCAACTGACGGATACATATTATACACCCTCCCACAGATGTTTAATTTCTTTATACGCTTCTGCCGGATTGCTGCTCTGTGTAATCGGCCGCCCGACGACAATATAATCGGAACCGAGTAATTTCGCTTTGTCCGGTGTCACAACACGGACCTGATCATCGTTATTATTGTCCGGTAAACGGATGCCCGGTGTCACTGTTAAAAAGTGTTCCGAGATTTCATTATGAATCAGTCTGCTTTCAAGCGGTGATGATACTACACCGTCCAGTCCCGCTTTATATGCCAGTTCTGCATAATGAAGCACGCTGTCTGTCAGAGACAGCGGTGTCTGCTGCTCGCGCTGCATCGTCCGTTCATCCATGCTTGTCAGCTGTGTCACCGCAATTATTTTACCATCTGCATTTTCTTTTCTGAAAGCTGCCGCGGCGCGTTTCATCATTTCAAAACCGCCGGATGCGTGAACGTTGACCATATCCACATTAAGTTTGCCGAGTACCGACATTGTACGTTCCACTGTTGTCGGAATGTCGTGTAATTTTAAGTCCAGAAAAACGTCGTGCCCGTATGCTTTAATTACATCGATAATCGCCGGCCCGCTCTGCATATACAGTTCCATGCCGATTTTGACGTACAGTTTTTCATCGAAGCCGGCAAGAAATATTTTAGCCTCTTCGTACGTACTGAAATCCAGTGCAATAATTGGTTTCGCTGTCATCTTAAAATTCCTCCTAATGTGTTAAAGAAACGCCCGACCTTTTATGTCGTGTATGTGATTCAGATTCATATCTTCTGCTCTCACCGCGAGTTCATCGATCAGTTCTTTGCAAATATAAGGGTTCGTAAAATTCATCGTGCCGACTGCCACTGCGTCTGCTCCGACACTGATAAAGTCCAGGACATCGTCCACAGACGCTATACCGCCCATACCGATTATCGGAATGTCCGGCAGTGCCTGTCTTACCTGGTAAACCATGTTCAACGCCACAGGTTTTATCGCCGGGCCGCTTAAGCCCCCGGTTTTATTAGCGAGAATCGGGCGTCCGCTGTTGTCAAGACGCATGCCGATCAGCGTGTTAATCATCGTAATGCCGTCTGCAGCTTTCGCCACACTCTCTGCCATTTCCACTATGTTCGTTACGTTCGGCGACAGTTTCACATATACCGGTTTTTCGCTGACTGCTTTTACTGCCGCTGTTAAACGGTATGCTGTTTGTGGATCGGTACCAAATTGAATACCGCCTTCTTTTACGTTCGGACATGAAATGTTCAGTTCCAATGCGCTGACGTTCGGTGCAGCTGAAATTTTCCTTGCCACCTCAACGTAATCCTCAATTTTAGTACCGGCAACATTGGCAATGACCGGTACGTCAAACTGCTCGAGAAATTTCAGTTCATTGTCAATAATGTGGTCCACACCCGGATTCTGCAGCCCGATTGCGTTCAGCATGCCGCTTGATGTTTCTGCGACACGCGGCGTTTTATTGCCCGGACGCAATTCATCTGTCGCCGCTTTAATCATTACCGCCCCGAGTTCCGACAGGTCATACAGATGTGAAAACTCCTCACCGAAACTAAAGCAACCTGAAGCCGGCATCACAGGGTTTTTCAAATCAAGACCGGGTAAGTGAATTTTTAGTCTGTCCGTCACAGTACAACCGCTCCTTTTTCAAATACGGGACCGTCCGTACAAATTTTAACCTGGCCGCCTGCTGTCGTCTCGCATACACATGCATAACATACTCCAAAACCGCAGCCCATTCTTTCTTCCAGGGAAATGAATCCGTCCATTGGCATCGTTTCATCGAGCACTTTCAGCATCACTTTCGGTCCGCATGCATAAAATTTATCAAATGCCGTACCGGTTGTTTTAATCACATCAGTGACAAATCCCTTCGTGCCGTATGTTCCGTCTGCTGTTGCGACATACGTTTCACCGAGTACCTTAAACGCCGCTTCGTAAAACACGTCTTTTTTACTGTTAAAACCAAGTATATGAGTCGTTTTAACACCTTTAGCATTCAACTGTTTTGACAGTTCATACAACGGCGGTACTCCGATACCTCCTCCGATGATCAGCACATGTTCTCCCGGTTTGGCAGAATCAGTATTATATCCGTTGCCGAGCGGCATCAGCACATCCACTGTATCTCCGGCAGCCGTTTCCGCAAGTTTTTTTGTGCCCGGACCTTCCGCCCTGAATATTATCGTAATTTCATTATTGTTCTGATCAATATTCGATATGGATATCGGACGTCTCAGCATATGTTCTGTCGATTTTGACACTCTCACATGCACAAACTGTCCCGGACGGAGCGTATATTTATCAAGTTCAGTTTTCAGTACAAGTTCATAAATATTATCGGCAATTTCAGCTTTGGATATTGCGGTCGCAAGTTGAAGCATGTCAGCACCCCTGTATTTTACTTATTCTCGTACACTACTTTTCCGTCAACGATTGTCATCGCGATATCGCTTAACAGCGTCTCACCGTGGAACGGCGTATTTTTAGAATTCGATAAAAATTCGTTTTTATCGAGCATATACTCGCGGTTTAAGTCAATCAGTGTAATGTCTGCCGCTCTCCCTGTTTTAAGCGTCCCGCTGTCCAGTTTAAATACTTCACTCGGCTTGACTGTCATCCAGTCGACCAGCTGCTGCAGCGTAAACACCCCTGTTTTAACAAGTTTTGTAAAAATGAGCTGAAATGCATTTTCAATACCGACGATACCGAAAGGTGCCGTTTCAATGCCTGCCGCTTTTTCATCATCCTGATGCGGTGCGTGGTCAGTTGCGATAAAGTCGATTGTGCCGTCAAGCAGCCCTTCAATTAGTGCTCCCCTGTCTTCAGAAGCTCGGAGCGGCGGGTTCATCTTATAGTTTGGATCTTTTTCTGTAATATCGTTCTCATCGAGTACGAGGTGATGAGGCGTCACTTCCGCCGTCACTTTAATACCGGCACGTTTCGCGTCACGGATTACTCTGACGCTCTCTTTCGTTGAAACGTGACATACATGGTAATGACAGTCAGCCGCTTCGGCAAGCAGCACATCCCGTGCAATCTGCGTCGACTCAGTAATTGATGGAATACCTTTTACACCGAGCTTTGCACTCGTTTTCCCTTCGTGTATCGCGCCGCCGTATATCAGTGAATTTTCTTCGGTATGCGCAACAATCGCCATATCGAGTTTTGATGCGCTCTGCATCGCGCGGTACATCATATCCGCACTCTGTACGCCGACACCGTCGTCAGTGAAAGCAAACGCACCTTCTGCTTTTAACTTTTCGAAGTCTACTAGTTCCTCGCCTTTAAGACCCGTGGTTATCGACACGTAAGGCAGTACTTTAATGACAGCATCGCTTTCAATTTTTTCATTTAAATCACGGAGTATTTCCGGTGTATCGATAATCGGATTCGTATTCGGCATCGGACAGATTGTCGTAAATCCGCCGCGCGCCGCTGCTTTCGTACCCGATTTAATCGTTTCTTTATGTTCGAATCCCGGTTCTCTTAAGTGCACATGGACATCGACAAGACCAGGTGTCAGCAACAGCCCTGTACAGTCGATAACTTCACCGTCTCCTGTCAGGTTCTGTCCGACACTTTCAATCTTACCGTTTTTAATATACACATCTGATACCTGCTCTTTGTTATTGAGTAACAGCGTAGCGTTTTTCAAAAGCATTGATGCTCGTCCCCTCTCCGTCCAGTACTGATTCTAAAATACTCATGCGCATAAATACGCCGTTTGTCATCTGCTCAAAGATTACGCTCTTATCGCCTTCTACTGCTTCGTCAGTAATCTCCACACCGCGGTTAATCGGTGCCGGGTGCATGACAAGAGCATGCGGTTTCATCTGATCCATACGTGCTTTGTTCATGCCGTACAATGCATTGTATTCTTCTTTCGGCATTTCGGAGTAAGATTCATGGCGTTCATGCTGTACGCGGAGCAGCATAATAACATCGCATACCTCCACCGCTTCATCGATGCTGATTTGTGAAATCTGAAGTGAATTATCCTGCAGTTCACGAGGTCCCGAGAAGTACACTTCAGCTCCCATTTTAGTCAGTGCCTGCGCATTTGATTTTGCGACACGCGAATGTTTAATGTCTCCGACAATCGCAATTTTCAGTCCGCATATTTGACCGAGATTTTCGTAAATTGTCATCATATCGAGCAGTGACTGTGTCGGGTGTGAACCGCTGCCGTCACCGCCGTTAATGACCGGGATGTTGAGATTTTCGAGTGTTTCATAATACTTATTATCCGGATGTCTGATCACCAGTGCGTCCGCGCCGATTGCTTCAAGCGTTTTACATGTGTCGTACAGTGACTCCCCTTTTGATACCGAGCTTGTCGCCACATCGAACGGCAGGCGCTCAACGTTAAGGTTCTTCTCCGCCATTTCAAAACTCAGCTTTGTTCTCGTAGAGTTCTCATAGAACAGATTCACAACTGTTTTGCCGTTTAATTTCATTACCGGTCTGCCGTGTTTAATATCGATTGCTCTCGTGATTAATGCTTCGATTTCTTTCGGAGTGACATGTTCCATAGATAATAAGTTTTTCATTTAGTTCGTCTCCCTCTCAGGTAAAATTAGATTTAGAATAATTCCCGCTACTGCCGCGAGCGCCATACCTTCCAGATTGAAAGGAATGTTGCCTATTGTGAAGTCTAAATGTGCTTTACCGATCCCGATAACTAATATCACAGATGCGATAACCAGGTTGCGTTTATTATCAAAGTCAATTTTTGCGTCGACCAGCATGCGAAGTCCGCTTGATGCGATGATTCCGAAGAGCAGTATGGACACACCGCCCATCACCGGTGACGGAATGCTCTGCACTACTGCTGTGAACTTGCCGACAAAGCCGAGTATGACAGCGAGTACCCCTGCCCCGCCGATCACCCAGACGCTGAAGATTCTCGTGATTGCGAGTACTCCGATGTTTTCACCGTAAGTTGTCGTCGGCGGCCCCCCGATTGTGCTCGCAAACATCGTTGCGACACCGTCACCGATAATCGAACGGTGAAGTCCGGGTTTCTTAAAGAAGTTGCGCCCGACAATTTTGTTTATAACCATCTGATGTCCGATATGCTCGGAAATTGTAACGAAGACGATTGGCAGCATGACCATAAACAATCCGATATTCATTGCCGGTGTATAGTCCTGATAAGGAATGTAAAGGTCAGGCAGAACAAACCAGCCGGTGTCCCTGATCAATTCAAGGTCAACGATGCCAAACATTAGTGCTGCGATGTAACCGCCAATAATACCGATAAGTATCGGAATCAGGCCGAGCACACCTTTAAGAAAAATTGAGGCAAGTATTGTAATCGTCAGTGTAATCAGTGCAACAGCGATGTATGTCATACTGTAGCCTTCCTGATTTCCGGAGTCCGTATACATGGCCATATCCACTGCAACCGGTGCGAGACCAAGGCCGATTACCATGATGACAGGCCCTACGACTATCGGAGGCAGCAGCCTGATTATCCAACCGGAGCCTGCCAGTCTGATAACGAGCCCGATGAGTACGTATAGCACCCCGCTGAAAAACAATGCTGTCAGCACTTCACCCAGTGTGTTTGCACCGAGTGCGATTGTAATCGGCAGTATAAAAGCAAAGCTTGAGCCGAGATATGCCGGTATCTGGCCTTTTGTTATAAGAATGTAAAGCAGCGTTCCGATTCCGCTTGCTATGAGTGCCGCACTGACCGGCAGCCCCGTCAGGAACGGTACAAGTACTGTCGCACCGAACATTGCAAACAGGTGCTGCGAACTTAGGAGCAGTCCCTGTAAAAACCTCGGTCTTTCGTGTACATCAAGCTCAGGTTCCACGCTGCGCTGAAAAATTTCATCTTCAAACTTTGCCATCATCCAATCCCCTTTTAATTAAAGTATGGTAACACTCGTTTCCCCGTCCACTTCTTCCACTTTCACTGAAACTTTTTCCGCTTTTGATGTTGGAATGTTTTTACCGATATAATCCGGTCTGATCGGCAGCTCTCTGTGTCCTCTGTCAACGAGTATCGCAAGTGAGATTGTCGTCGGTCTCGCCGTGTTGAGTATCGCATCAATCGCTGCTCTTATCGTACGTCCCGTCTGCAGTACATCATCCACTATTACAACGTCTTTATCCGTAAAGTCAGCATTGACCACTACCGAGTTATCCGCTTTAATATCTTCCGGACGGTCATCCCGGAATGCGCTGATATCAATCGTGCCCGTCGGGAGCTTAACCCTTTCTATTTCTTCAATGCGTTCCTGAATGCGGACCGCAAGATGTTCACCTCGTGTTTTAATGCCGAGCAGTACGATGTTTTCGCTGCCTTTATGTTTTTCCAGTATTTCGTGTGACATGCGTGTAATTGCTCTTTTAATCTGAACGCTGTCCATAATTGTTTTTGCCGTCATTTCCAATTCCTCCATTTTTGCATAAAAAAATACTCATGCCAGAAGACATGAGTATATAGTTATCCTATATTTTTGCACAGAGCATCGCCGTAATCTGCCCATTCCGGCCCAGATTACTGTCTTTGTGCAGTTCACGTCTTCTCAGCCTCACAGGACTAAAATTTAAAGACTTCGTATTCATTTGATTGAAATCATCATACCAATCCCGAAGTTTTAAGTCAAGCAGTTATTTATTTTTCAGCCTGACGCATTTCTTCCAGTACATCGGTAAAGTATACAGGCAGTTCTGATTTAAATTCCAGACGCTCGCCTGTTTTAGGGTGTGTAAATCCGAGTGTGCCTGCATGCAGCAGCTGTCCGCCGACATCCAGTGTTTTTCTCGGGCCATATTTCGGATCTCCCGCCAGCGGGTAACCGATATACTTCATGTGTACTCTGATCTGGTGCGTACGGCCAGTTTCAAGAATGCATTCCACAAGCGTAAACTTATCAAAACGCTCAAGTACATTAAAGTGTGTAACCGCTTCTTTGCCATCATCGACAACAGCCATATCCTGACGCTCTTTCGGATTGCGGCCGATCGGTGCTTCAATCGTTCCGAGGTTATGCGGGATAACACCGTGCACAAGTGCTGTGTATTTTCTCGTTACCGATTTTTCAACAAGCTGGTCAACTAAATGACGGTGTGACACGTCGTGTTTTGCAACCATCAGGAGACCTGATGTGTCTTTATCGATTCGGTGAACGATACCCGGACGAAGCTCGCCGTTAATGCCTGACAGGTTATCGAGCTGTGCCATCAGTCCGTTAACGAGCGTACCGGATGCATGTCCTGCCGCAGGGTGAACAACCATGCCGCGTTCTTTGTTAACGACCGCGACGTCGTCGTCTTCATACACAATTTCCAGGTTTAAATTTTCAGGTTCAATATCAGCTTCCACGTTTTCACGTTCAAAGAATTCGATATGGTCACCGTCTTTTACTTTATAGTTCGGTTTAACCGTTTTGCCGTTCACTGTAATGTGACCCGACTTCACGCGGTTTTGTATATCTGTACGGGATGTGTCTGGAACGATGCCTGCAAGTACTGTATCCAGTCTTGTGCCTGCATTTTCTTCAGTTATAGTTACATTCATTTTTCTTCTTTACCTCTTCCCGTTATAAATACTTCGATTAACATTATAATCACGCCGACAGTAAGGGCACTGTCCGCCACATTAAAAATAGGGAAATCATAAGTGATCAGAAGTACGTCTGCAAAATCGACCACTTCCTGAAACAGCAGACGGTCGATAAAATTACCGAGCGCCCCTGATATCAGCAGTGTGATGCCGAGCTGCATTAATAAATTATTCTTCGCTTCCGTCTTATAGAAATACGCTAAAAATATTACTACAAAGACGGTAATGATATAGAAGAACATCATACGTCCTTCAAACATCCCCCATGCGGCACCGCTGTTGCGGTGGGAAGTTATCTTAAAAAACTCCCCGAGAACCGGAATGGACTCTCCAAGTTCCATCCGTGTTGCCACTAAATATTTCGTCAGCTGATCTATTGCAAGAACAATAATTCCAACGACAGCCATAGGCAGTATTCTGTATTGTTTCATCGCTTACTTTGCGTCCACTACTTCACGGCATCTTGGGCAAATGTCATCTTCGCCGTTTACAATTGAATCTGCAGTTGAGTAGTTCCAGCAGCGGTCACAGCGTTCGCCATCAGCGTGTTCAACTTTAACCGTAACTACTTCGTACTCAGTGCCGCCTTCAACGGAATCAGCCACTTCGACCTGAGACACGATGAAGAACTGTTCCAGGTTGCCCCGGATATCATCCAGGTTAAAGTCTAAAGGCTGCGTCAGTGTGACTTTAGCATCTAGAGATTTACCGATTGTCTTCTCATTGCGGGCAGATTCAAGCGCTTTGTAAACATCGTCGCGCACCATCATGAATTTCTGCCATTTGTCGATTAAGGCAGCATCTGTTTCCTCACGCTCAGGGAAATGCTCGAGGTGAACACTTTCCTTCTCAGTGTGCGGTGTGTGCTCATAAATTTCTTCAGCTGTATGAACAAGTACAGGTGCAAGCACTAAGTTTAATTCCTTAAGAATTTTGTACAGTACAGTCTGCAGACTGCGTCTGATCGGTGCATCTTCAGCTTCAATGTACAGAATATCCTTGCCGTAATCGAGGTAGAAGTTAGACAGGTCAACGTTGATAAAGTTCTGAACCGTCTGATACATCGTTACATAGTCATAACGGTCATATGCATCAAGCATAAATGTTTTCAGCTCGTTAAAGCGGTTGTACATATATTTATCGACTTCGTATAAATCTTCGTATGCCACATTGTTTTCTGCAGGATTAAAGTCATTGACGTTACCAAGCAGGAATCTGAAAGTGTTGCGGATCTTACGGTAAACTTCCGATACCTGTTTCAGAATGTCGTCAGATACACGGACATCTTCCTGGAAGTCTGATGACATTACCCACAGGCGGATAATATCTGCACCCATCTGCTGCATAACTTTTGTCGGAAGAATCACGTTGCCGAGAGATTTCGACATCTTCTTGCCCTGACCGTCCATTACGAAACCGTGTGACAGTAATTCTTTATACGGCGAATGGCCTTTTGTTGCAACACTTGTAATCAGTGATGAGTTGAACCATCCGCGGTACTGGTCCGAACCTTCAAAGTAAAGGTCAGCCGGGTATGTTAAGTTCTCTCTGTAGTCAAGTACACCGCGGTGCGTTGAACCTGAATCGAACCATACGTCCATAATGTCTGTTTCTTTAGTGAAGACACCGTTTGGAGCACTTTCATGCGTGAATCCTTCAGGAAGTAAATCTTTCGCGTCCCACTCGAACCAAATGTTGGAGCCGTGCTCTTCAAACAGAGTTGCCACGTGTTCAAGTACGTCAGCATCGATAATTTCCTCACCGTTTTCACCGTAGAAAAACGGTAACGGCACTCCCCAGACGCGCTGGCGAGAAATAACCCAGTCGCCGCGGTTTTTAATCATGTTGTACATGCGTTTACGGTTCCATTCAACCTGGAATTTCGTCTCCATTAACGAGTTCAGAATGTCTTCACGAACCCCTTCAATTGATGCGAACCATTGCGGTGTCGCACGGAAGATTACAGGTTTCTTCGTACGCCAGTCATGCGGGTACGAGTGTGTGTAGAATGACAGCTTTAATAATGCGCCTGCTTCTTTCAGATCTTCTGAAATCACTTTATTTGCATCATCGTAGAATAAGCCTTCGTATTTTCCTGCTTCATCAGTGAAGACACCTTTGTGGTCGACAGGGCTTAATACATCAAGACCGTACTGCTGACCGACTTTAAAGTCATCGTCACCGTGACCCGGTGCTGTGTGAACCACGCCGGTACCCGCTTCAGTCGTTACGTGGTCGCCGAGCACTACAAGGCTCTCACGGTCGAATAACGGGTGTGATGCAGTAATATATTCAAGCTCTGATCCTTTAAACTCTTTCGTGCGTGTAATCTGTTCCTTATCGAATTCGACTTCTTCAGCAAAAGTATCGAGCAGATCTTCAGCTACGATATATTCCTCACCGTCATAGTTAAACTGTACGTAGTTTAAGTTTTTGTGTACAGCGAGTGCAAGGTTTGACGGAATTGTCCACGGTGTTGTTGTCCAGATAACAAAATTTACACCTGCATCAACAGTGTCTTTGCCGTCTTTAACTTTAAATGACACATAAATTGATGGGGATTTTTTATCCTGATACTCAAGTTCCGCTTCAGCAAGTGATGATTCACTTGTCGGTGACCAGTAGATCGGCTTCTTACCTTTGTAAATTAAACCTTTTGATACCATGTCTTTTAACACGCGTACCTGTGAAGCTTCGAATTCAGGCTTGTACGTTAAGTACGGATTATCCCACTCACCGTCGATACCCATGCGTTTAAAACCGTCGCGCTGGATGTCGATCTGAGAATTGGCAAACTCGATACATTTGTTTCTGAATTCTTCGATTGTCATCGACTTGCGGTCAACACCTTTGTTTGTCAGCGCCTGTTCAATCGGCAGACCGTGCGTATCCCAGCCGGGAACGTAAGGTGTGTAGTATCCCTGCATCTGCTTGTTGCGGTTAATAAAATCCTTGATGATTTTGTTCAGTGCGTGCCCCATATGCAGATTACCGTTGGCATACGGCGGGCCGTCGTGAAGCACAAAAGGCGTGTTGCCTTTGTTTAATTCAAGTTTTTTGTTGTACAGGTCGATGTCTTCCCAGTGCTGCTGCATTTTTGGTTCTTTGTTAACTAAACCGCCGCGCATTTTAAATGCTGTTTTCGGCATTAATAGAGTGTCTTTATAGTCCATAATGATTCTCCTTCTTTTAAAATAAAAAGACTCTAAGCATATTAAGGGGCGAATGACCGCGGTACCACCCTTCTTGACTGCTTAGAGTCCACTTTGTTGTTATATTTTTTATAAATCATTAGTGATTTCAAAGCGTTCATCGTCGCCGGGGCTCCCACCGTCCCCCGGTCGCTGCATTCGAATGAAAGTTTGCATGTCTAATAATACATATTAATTATGCTAAATATCTTACAATCCGTCAATGTAAATTTGCTATTTTTCGGAATCGTCACCGTCAAATTCAAGTAATCTTTCCCAGTCTTCTGTTTCGAGCAGATCGAGCTGCGCCTGAATCAGCATTTTATAACGGGCTCTGAAGATTTTAGCCTGGCGTTTTAAGTCTTCGTTGTGTTCCATCATATGATTTTCACGCTGGCGGGCACGGCTGATAATCTGCTCGCCTTCAGTCTCTGCTTTCTGGATAATACTGTCACCGTAATTCTGTGCACGCTGTTTAATTTCATCGCCGGCTTTCGATGCGCTTAAAATAGCTTCCTGAATCGAAGATTCAACACTCTTAAAGCTGTTCAGGTTTTCTTCTCTTTCATTCAGCATCTCTTCCAGCTGTGCAATACGTGCATCTTTCTTATCCAGTGCATCCGCTATTTCTGTTAAATGCTGTCTTACCGCCTGTTCGTCCAGTCCGCGGTACACTGTTGAGAATTTTTTATTCGTAATATCTTCTCTCTTCATTCCGTTCACCTCATTTATCAGTTACTATCATTACTTCGAGTCTGTATTTGCCTTTTTTCGTTTCCGCAATTTGTTCCGTAACGACAAATCGCCCAAATCCGCGTACCGAAATTATATCTCCGGTTTCTATTATAAACGATGGCTCATCGACTATCGAATGATTCACTTTAACTTTTTCCTTTTCAACCCGCTCTTTAGACTTTGCTCTTCCCTCTTTTAAGACGAGTGAAACGATTGAGTCGAGGCGGTATGATGAGCTGAGTATAGCCACAGGTTTCATATTAACAGCGGCATCGATAAACTCACCGTGAGGTATTTCGGTTAATTTAAGCGGTGCATTTTTTATTTTTACAAGTTCAGTTTGAAACAGTTCCTTAAATGGTGATGCAACAGCAAACTGGATTGTATCCCCGTTGACGATATCACCGATAATCCCCCGGTCCACTCCGATGCTCATTATTGCACCGAGCAGGTTGCGGTGTGACAGTGTCACAAACTTATCCGGGTACGACACTTCAAAGACAGTAATTTCAAAATCATCCGCCGTATGCTCAAAATATTCCGGCAGAAGCAGCGCCCGGAGCCGTTCGCGTTCACTGTTATTTCCGCCGCCGTAGTACGCGACTGTTATATCCGGATAGCCGCCGCTTAAACTTTCAATCATCTTCTGTTCACGCGGATTTAAAAAATCCGTCAGCACAGCATAATAGTTATTTGAAGCCTGTTCAAACTTACTATTTAATAATGTAAGCATCTCCCGTTCTTCGGGTCTGAAATGCTGGTATATACCTTTCATCAATATCACACCTTAATTAATAATTTAAAACTGCCGGGAATAAATAATCCGTACGCCAGCTGTTCCATCAGGAAACTGTCGTACGGATTGTTCAGTCCGGTTTATAGAAGCCAGTTAAAAATCACTCTGAAGATTTCGTTCATACCTCTGCCGAACAGATTGAAAATGATAATTAAAATTATCGGTGATAAATCCAGCACACCGCCGAGAGGCGGAATCATGCGTCTGAACGGTTCAAGCAGCGGTTCGTACACTTTTCCGAGAAACTCGCCGAATGATGATTCGCGTAATGCCGGAAACCATGAAGACAATATGTAAATAATTAATCCCCATGTAAAGATCGGCCATGCGAAGTTAAAAAACTGCCATACATATATTAATATCGTTCCAATTAATGAATTATCCAAAGTAACTCTCCTTACATTTCATCGAAAAACTCTTCTTTGTCGGAGATTTCACCTTCAACACCAAAACTGTTTGGCGTGCAGAGAAAAATGTCCGCACCTACCTTTTGAATATCGCCTTCTAAAGCATAAACTGTTCCGCTTAAAAAGTCCACGATACGCTTCTTCGGAACCGAATCAATTTTAGTCAGGTTAACTAATGCAGCACGGTTGCTTTTCAGTTCATCTGCAATATCCTGTGTTTCTGCAAATACTCTCGGTTCAAATAGACATACTTTTGTATTCTGGTCATTTACAGGCATTGTTCGACTCTCCCTGTTTTGTGTTGGTGCTGCTTTTGTTTTTGCTTTTTTCTGATCCTGCTGTACACGTGCTTTAGGTGCCGCCGGTTTCTGAGCCCCTTGTTTAGCAACCGGTAGTTTCTTGCCGCTTTGTACCGCTTTTTTAGGTGCCGCCTCTTTTTGACGGCTATTCGGCTGTTTATTCGTATTCAGATTCGTAACTTTCGCCGGAGTTTTTGTCTGTTCTGTCTTCTTATCATTCACAGGAACTTCCTCTTCTACGACAAATAAATCTTTTATAAACTTAGTAATAGCCATTTTCACTCACCTAGCTCCCCATAATTTTACTGCCGATACGTATGTACGTTGCTCCGTATTGCACTGCAATTGGATAGTCGTTGCTCATACCCATACTGAGTTCCGTTACTTCCGGATAGTTGACTGCAATTTCATCACGCAGTGCACGTAAACCTTTAAATGTGTTTTCGATAATTGAACTGTCTTCAGTATTCGGTGCCATTGTCATAAGGCCGATAACCTTAACATATTTGTAGTCTTTCAGCTTACCGATGAACGCTTCAACCTCTTCCGGCTTAAGACCGTGTTTTGAAGCTTCGTCGGACACATTCACCTGTATAAAACAGTTTACAACATGTTGACCTGCCTGTTCAATTTTTTTCGCTACACTTTCACGCTCAAGTGAGTGTAAATAATGAAGATCACCGATGACCTCTTTAACTTTTCTCGACTGCATTGTACCGATAAAGTGCACTTCTGCATCGTCAGGCAGTGCTGCGCGTTTTTCAATGAACCCTTCAATCCTGTTTTCACCGAAATGTCTCACACCCGCCGCGTAAGCTTTAAGCGTTTCTTCCACCGTGTGATATTTAGTAACGGCAATAATTTTAACACCGTCGCCTGTTTCATTTTTTACCTGTTCATAGTTTTCCTTAATCATTATTACGCCTCCCAATAAAAGCCAGTGCACGGCCGGTTTGTCCCTGTTCCATTCTGAAAGAGAAAAACTCATCCGATTCTGTGCCGAGACCGGTTACGCTTATATGTTTTTCATAGATGCCTGCAGACAGTGCCTGGTGCTTATTAACCTCTTTCAAGTCCAGCTGCCAGCCCGTTTTTGTCTGTTCATAAGAACTGTCAGGCAGAGGCTTCAATGCATCGATTACTCTGTCGTCCACTTCATAGAACGACTTGTTGATACCGACACCTATAATCACTCTGAGATCCTCTTTACTGCCTTTATAACAGTCTATCAGCTTTTTTGTAATACTTTCTGACGTTCCCCGCCAGCCCGCATGCGCAAGACCGGTAAAGGTGTCAGTTACACTGTAAACGTATACAGGAATACAGTCGGCATAATTCATCGTTAACAGAACACCGCGTTCATACGTATAAAGTCCATCCACATCGTACAGACTGCTGCCGAGTGTTTTAATATTTGTGCCGCTGTCTGCTGATGTTACTTCTTCAATATTACCGCCATGCTTTTGTATCGGCAGCACCCACGAACTGACCGGGAAGTTAATTTCACCGGCAAGCTGTTCCTGATGGGCATGGACATTTTTACTGTCGTCACCAATATACAGCGCCATATTAAAACTGTTTTCCGGATATGCGCTCTGTCCGCCGTGACGCATCGTGTAACCGAATGTCAGCTCATCCGTCATATCTCCAACGAAATTTTTATGTAGTTTAAATAAATGATTATTAGTCAAATTATCTCCCGCCTATAAAATAAAGGAGATATTGGGTCGCCAATATCTCCGATATATATACAATGCAAAATTATCTTCTGCGTCTTTCTCTTCTAGAGCTGTTCCCTTTAAGGAAAGTCGGTACATCCGGCTCTTCCTGAGAACGTGTATCGAATCTGTCCGGCTCACGAGTGAATCCGTCATCTTCAGCAATATCTCTTGAATTGTATGCAGGTGGCTGGTTAAAGTTGCTTCCGCCGCCACGTGTCTGTGTAGGTTCAGGCTGTTCTGCAGGTCTTTCGGCAGAACGCTGAAGTGACTTCTCATTGAAACCTGTAGCGATTACAGTGATTACAATTTCATCTTCCAGTTCAGGGTTGATAACCGTACCGAAGATCATATTTACATCTTCATCCGATGCATCCTGAACGATGTCAGCTGCTTCCTGTGCTTCAAACAGTGACAGTGATTCTCCGCCTGTGATGTTCATAAGAACACCCTGAGCGCCAACGATTGACGTTTCAAGAAGCGGACTTGAGATTGCTTTCTTAGCTGCTTCAACTGCGCGGTTTTCACCAGCTGAAATACCGATACCCATTAATGCAGAACCCTGGTTTTGCATAATAGTTTTAACGTCTGCAAAGTCAAGGTTAACTTCACCGCTGACAGCGATAAGGTCAGAAATACCCTGGACACCCTGGCGAAGTACGTTATCTGCTTCTTTAAATGCTTCCATCATCGGAGTAGATTTATCTACGATATCTAATAAGCGATCATTTGGGATAATAATCAGAGTATCTACAGCAGCTTTCATCTGCTCAACACCGGCAGCAGCCTGTGTTTGTCTCTTTCTTCCTTCGAAGCCGAATGGACGTGTAACTACACCTACTGTAAGTGCGCCCATTTCCTTAGCGATCTTAGCAACTACAGGTGCAGCACCTGTACCTGTTCCACCGCCCATACCAGCTGTAACGAACACCATGTCCGCGCCCTGGATGGCATCTTCGATTTGTTCGCGTGATTCTTCCGCAGCTTTTTTACCGATGTCAGGGTTTGCACCTGCACCTAAACCGCGAGTTAATTTTTCACCGATCTGGATTCTTGACTCAGCCTTTGAAAGGTTAAGTGCTTGTCCGTCAGTATTAATTGCTATAAATTCAACGTTGGACATACCGTCCTCGATCATACGGTTAACGGCATTATTACCGCCACCGCCAACACCGATAACTTTTAATGTCGCCATGTGGTTAAAACCTTGTTCAAATTCTAACATTAATCTTTCCTCCCAAATGTACTTCTACTCAAATAGATTTTTAAATATTTTTTTAACTTTACTGCCCAGATCGCCTTGCTCTTTAGGTTCCTGTTCGGAACGTTCAGAACGGTTGTCGGCGTCATCATAAGTGTAATCCTCGTATTCGTCTTCAGCAGCATCTTCATCAGCCTGTGATTCTTCAACGCTGTCTTCCTCTGGATAATTGTACTCATCTTCCGCTGAGTCTTCATCCCGGTTAACCTGAAGTTCATTCTCTTCTTTACGTTTTGCAAAAAGCCCTGTAAAGAAGTTTGCAGACTGTGAATCCTGGTCATCATTCACTGCATTGTGTGAATCTGCTTCAGGATAGTCATCATGATTATCAATTGTAACATATTCCAGTAACTCATCAAACATAATTCCGCTTGACAGTACTGAGATAGCGCTTGTAAATTCAGGTTTTCTTGCACCCATCTGATTCGGTATGTGGACTCTTACTTTTTCAGCAACAAGGTCCTGCATCAGTTCTTTGATGCCCCGGATGTTTGCAGAACCGCCTGTCAGAACGAAACCGCCCTGGACATTGTTGATGCCGTTTTTGGCAAGGTCTTCAAAGACAGCCATAAACGCGTCTTCTACAACGAGCTCGATAACATCTGCGAGGTCTTTTGAAGTCACCTCAGCAGGCTTGCCTGAATCGTTCTGTGCAAGCATCATCTTCTCATCATCACTTGCAAGATCAAAGAATGCATGTCCGTATTGTTCTTTGGCCTGGTCTGCTTCATCGTATGATGTATTGAACTCATCAACCAGGTCCAGTGTAATATCACGTCCTGCAATACCCACGCTGTTTGCATATTTTAATGAACCGCGTTCGTAATATGCAAACTGGGTAATGTCAAGGCCCATGTCAATAACGACAGCTCCCAGTTCAATCTCAGCGTCTGTCAGCACATGCTGATAGTTAACCGCATCGGAATATACATCCAGTATAGTTAAACCGGCAGCCTCAACACATTTAACAATGTTGATAAGCAGCGTACGGTTCGCAGAAACAACACCGGCTTTAACTGCCAGACTTTCTTCTGCAATCATTTCTTTCGGATCGTTAACTTCGTGCAGACTGTCTACGACAAAAGAAACCGGATAAACGCTGACTGTCTCATGCTGTCCTGCAGGATCATTCATGCGGACATTTTCGAGCAGTTCCTCGATATGTTCACCGGTAATCTCCGTCGCTTCACCGCCGAAACGTATTGCATCTTCTGTAAAGTGAATGTGAGTATCCGCGATTGGAATTTTAACAAACACTTCATCAATATCTACACCTGAAGCGATTTTCGCTTTTTTAATTGTATCTGTAATTGCATTTTTAGCCTGATCAAAATCATTGATCATCCCTTTAGAAACCCCATCAGTGAAGGTTTGGCCGGTACCAATAACGTTCACACCGTTGTGAAATTTTTCTCCGACCACCACTTTGACACTAGACGAGCCGATATCAAGGGCAACATAATAATGTTCCTTCACCTTATTGCCTCCTACACAGCCATTTTCATAATACTATTTCTAGTTTACATTATACTCTGATTAATGTGAACTATTTCAAAACATTTGTTTCACTTTATCTGATTTTATTCATCAGAAGCACTGTCAATTTCACCAAGTGCTGATCTTACACCGTCGAGCGCCACATTTATATCCTCAATATAGCCGACCTGCGAAGGTTCATTGTAAATATTATCTTTAATTTCCCGTGCATCGGCACTGTCGTACGGAAGATAGCTCGTTCCCACTTCCATATCGATAATACCGCCGGTGTCATCACCAATTTCCTGGCGGATGCCGATATAGTAATTCATTTTATCACTGAACGTTTCATAATCTGCAACGATTTCCTGTCCGTCATTCATAAACACGTGGATGCGCCGCATTGAATTGTCTGTCGGACGGAAATATATTTCTGAAATACTTTCCAGTATGTCGACTTCAATTTCGTTCAGCGCTGCAACCAGGGCGTCGAATTCCTCGCCTTCGAAGTTGTAAATAATCGGTGCATTTCTCGGAGCACTCGGGTAACCGCGCTGGATTCTGCTGTTTTCGAGCACCGGGAAATAAAGATCTTCACTATTAATGTAAGCAATCGCTTTATATTCATTAACATTAACTGTAACACTGTTCGGCCAGTCACGCTCTACTGAAACCTCTTCAATGACAGGAAGCAGTTCCACGTTTTCTTCAGCTTTGCCGGCAGAAATACTGAACATCTTATCCCCTTTACTGAAACCGATGCGTTCTTCGAGTTCTGCTTCGGTTACCAGGCTGTTGCCTTCAAATTTTATTTCCTTTACATCACTCGCACTCGTAAAAACGTACCAGAGCAGTGCTGCAAGGAGCAGTACGAGGAATACGACAATCCCGATATACATATGTATCCGCTTAAATTCAAATTTTTCTTTTTGTTTAAGCGGCTTACCCTTACGGTCATTTTCTGATGCCGTTTTATTGCCCCACTTTTTCTTTCCTGATGCTTTCTCTTTTTTTCCTGTGACTGTTTTATTTTCTTTGCTGTCACCGGAGTCCTGTGCTTCAAAATCTTTATAGTGTTCAATTTTCAAAGCAAGTTCATCGTGCGGTGTCGGTTCTTTTTTTGCTTTTACACCGGGTTTATCATCAGATTTCCCGCTGGTTTTTTTATCGGTTCGCTTCCTTGCGGGTGTATCTTTTTTTACAGCATTGTTTTTCTTATCGTTAACAGGTTTGCTGTCCGCAGTTTTTTTAACATCCTGATGCAGTTCTTTCTGCCCGCTGTCTTTCTGCTCAGGAGTTTTGGCAGTATAGCCGACATATTCTGTATCCTGACGTTTCTTTTTAAGTTTTTCTTTTATGTCATCGATATTTTCCTGATCTTTGTTCATCGGCTATACCTCCTGTTCTGTCAGCTGAGCTTTGCAAAGCCTTCTTTAAAATGATCGCCGCGCTGCTCATAGTCTTTATACTGATCCCAGCTTGCGCATGCCGGTGAGAAAAGTACTGTATCTCCCGGTGCTGCGTGCGCCTGAGTCAGTTCAATGCCCGTATACGGGTTTTCCGTCGTTACCGAGGGAATGTTCATCTTGTCAGCCAGCGCTACGAATTTCTGCGCTGTTTCACCAAAGGTCACTATACGCTTAACATGTCCCGCATACTGCATCAGTTCATCGAGTGACTGTCCTCTGTCCAGTCCGCCTGCAAGCCAGATTACCGGCGTATCAAAGCTTTTCAGTGCAAATGAAGTCGCGAGATTGTTTGTCGCTTTCGAATCGTTGTAATACACGACATCATCGACCGAACCCAGGCGTTCCAATCTGTGTGAAATACCGCTGAATGTGCTGAGCGTGCGTTTGATTGCCCCGTTCGCAACGCCGTGTGCTTTTGCTGTGAGCAGTGTCGCAAGGATATTTTCAATATTATGATCGCCTTTTAGCACTACATCCTGAACCGGCATAATCACTTCACCATGCACGATAAAGTTCCCGTCTTTTACATATGCATCTGCTTCATTGTCTGCATCGAAATACTGCACACGGCAATTTATATCAAGACCGTCCAGCATATGCGCCTGCTTTCTGTTAAAAATCAGCAGATCTTTTGCAGTCATATTTTTAAATATTTCTAATTTCGCATGTCGGTATTCCTCAACAGAACCGTGATAATCAAGATGCGCTTCATAAATATTCGTAATAACTGCGATATTCGGTCTGAATTCTTCGATGCCCATCAGCTGGAAAGACGACATCTCCATCAGCAGCGTATCATCCGGCGTGGCCTCCATCGCCGCATCTGTTGCCGGGTATCCGATATTGCCGCATAAAACCGGTGTACCGCCGTCCTGCTCAAGCATCTCCCCGAGCAGATGTGTACACGTCGTTTTACCATTCGTACCTGTCAGAGCATAAATTGGTGCCTCACTCACATGATGGGCAATTTCAACTTCAGTAATAATCGGGATATTCCGTTCCGCTGCTTCTTTTAAAAATGGAATGCTGTATGGTATACCCGGATTTTTAACGATTAAATCGGCACGGTTTAAAAGGTTTGACGGATGGTGTCCGTCGACAATTTCAACACCCCATGCGTTGTATTTCTGTTCCGCTTCTTCATCGGAAAAAACTTCGTTTGTTGTCAGTGTAACGTTGGCTCCTAAAGTCACCAGTGCATTCACGGCACTTTTGCCGCTCCGTCCGTATCCGAGTACGATAACGTTTTTATTTTCGTAGCCGCTGTATGATTTCATCCTACATCACTCCCAGTACTACACCGAGCACACCGGCAAGTAAACCGGCCGACCAGAAGACGATAACAATTTTCCATTCGTTCCAGCCCGACAGCTCGAAATGATGATGAATCGGAGTCATCTTAAAGATACGTTTCCCCGTCGTTTTAAACGATGCCACCTGCATCATTACACTCGCTGTTTCAATAACAAAGACGATACCAATAACGAGAAGCAGCAGGCTGCTGTTTAACAGGATCGATACTGTTGCGATAATACCGCCGAGTGCAAGTGAGCCTGTGTCACCCATAAAGAGTTTCGCCGGATATTTATTATAAATTAAAAATCCGATCAGAGAACCGATTAAAATAAACAGGAACAAAGCAACTTCTGTTTCACCTGTAATCAGGCTGATTACAAGAAATGAACCGAACGCAATAATAGATGTTCCCGTCGACAGTCCGTCAAGGCCGTCCGTTAAGTTAACCGCGTTTGAGAACCCGACAAGCCAGAACACAATCCATACGACAAAGAATATGCCGAGCGGGATAAACAGTTCCGTGCCCGGAATCTGAATACCTGCATCAATCGATGGAATCCAGTTCATCATAATAATAAAGATAATGACTGCAACTGCAATCTGTGCAAGAAACTTCTGTTTTGAAGACAACCCTGCGTTATCTTTCTTCACGACGATAATATAATCATCTATAAAGCCGATTAACCCAAAACCGACAGTGACGATAATCAGTACAAGCAGTTTGTATATATCATCGACGAACAGCAGTCCGATAACGGACAGAATAATTGTCACTGAAATAAATGACAGTCCGCCCATTGTCGGTGTGCCCGTTTTAATTAAATGACTTTCCGGCCCTTCTTCACGGACTGTCTGTCCAAATTTCATGCGTTTTAATAAAGGTATTAAAATTGGTATCAGTATTGCAGTCAGCACGAGTCCGGCTGCTAAAAATATATAGTTCATAGCTCCTCCTAGTCGTTCGGGTCATTTGACGATAAAGTGATTTCCACAGTTGTATCTTCCGTTACAGCTGTGCCCGCATTTTGAGACTGGCTCTTCACGTACCCTTCGCCTTCGACTGTAATGTTAATTTCCATAAAGTCGGCAAGCAGCAGTGCTTCCCGCTTCGACAGTCCTTTAAAGTCAGGCAGTGTCGGATCCCCGTCTGTCTTCACAAACAGTGAGTCGTACGGCAGCAGTCTGTCATCCTGCGGGAAGTGATCGGTAATCTCTGTACCGTTCCCGACTATTTTCACATCAATTGTATCATTTAATTCATCATTTAAGGCGTCAATTTTCTGACCCCGGTAATCACCGATTTCAACGATCCCCTGATCTCCGGAAACATCAGCTTCAGATACTTCAAGATACTTCAGCGTGCGTTCCATCAGCGGGTTAAATCCTCGTGCAACACCGTTATCCCAAGTTTCACTCTTGTTTTTACTTGCAAGTTTTATACCGTAGTAGATGATTACTTCAGGATCTTCCTTCGGAGCATAACCGAGAAATGAGGTAAAGAACTGGTAGTCCCCGTCCATGTATCCGCCCGTTTCCGGATCGTAAATTTGTGCAGTCCCCGATTTGCCGGTCACTTCATATTCGTCGGATTTATACTGCGGGTTATGGTCCAGTGAACCGTCTATCAGCGTATTCATCTCAGTCATCGTTTTTTCGGCCGCCTCTTTTGAAATGACCTGTCTGACTGTTTCTTCCTTACCGTCGTAAACAACTTCACCTGAATCGTCCGTAATTTCGTCGACGACGTAAGGTTTTTTCATCTTGCCTTCATTCAGCAGTGCCGTCATTCCCTGAATCAGCTGAATCGGTGTTACAGTGGATGTCTGACCGAATGATGTTGTTTTCTGCTGAAGTTCATTATCCCATGCCAGCTGTCCGGTAACTTCGGTCGGGAACTCAGAATCTGTCGTCTGGCCGAAACCGAAGTCTTTATAATAATCGAGCATTTTATCTGCTCCGACTTTATTTTGCAGAATCATCATAAGTACATTCGAAGAATACTGCATTCCTTCATTATACGTAATGTCTCCCCAGCCTTCAGTTTCCCAGTCGTAAATCGTTGCATCCATAACATCCATAGAGCCGGACGTGTAAACTGCATCCGGATCGTAGACGCCCTCTTCTATAGCTGCGGCAAGTCCGAAGACTTTAAAAGTTGAACCGGGTTCAAATGAATATTCGTAAAGCATGTTCAGCCAGCTGTTACCAAATCCTTCCCGTGTTTCCGGGTTAAATGACGGACGCTGGCCGCTTGCAAGAATTTCACCTGTCTCGGCATCTGCAACGACAGCTATAAGCTCTTCCGGCTCAAAGTGGTCATCCATATCATTTAATGTCTCTTCAAGATAGAGCTGGATATTCGGATCGATTGTCAGTTTTACATCATGTCCGTTAACCGGCGGTTTAACATTGTCCGAATTCGGTACAATGTATCCCCACACATCCTGGGCATAATCCACACTCCCAGGCTTTCCTTTTAATAGGTCGTTATATATACGTTCGAATCCAAGCTGTCCGTCAAGTCTGCCGAGTTCATCATTTAATTCGGCAAAACCGATAAGATGGGAAGCGAACTTGCCATTCGGATAAAAGCGTCTCGTTTCAGGTTCAAAAACTATACCCGTTGCTTCCGATTCTTCCAGAAACTTCTTATCGTTATAGGATATATTGCGTCCGGCCTGTCCGAGTTCCATTTGGAACTGGCCTTTCTCAATGTTCTTTTCAATCATTTTCTGTATTTCCGCTTTGTCCATATCGACAACTTCAGACAGCAGCGCCGCAGTTTCCTCCGGGTTGCTTACGTGATTCGGATAATTTTCATCAGTAATAATTGCGATACGGTATGCCTCCATGTCTGCAGCGAGAATATTCCCTTCGCGATCCAGTATTTCACCCCGTTCAGGTTCACTGATCGAGCTGACGGCATACTTATCCTGTCCTCTTGCAATTAAATCCTCTTCATCTATCGTCTGAAATATCATCAGTTTTGTAAACTGACCGATAATCAAAAGAAAAAGCACTCCTATACCGAAATATATCAGGAGTGCGCCAATTGTTACCTTGCTATTTTTAAGACTGATTTTCCGTCTAATCTTCGCCATACTTTTCTACAACCTTTACATTGCTATTATTCAAATCAAGGCCCAGTTCCTGAGCTTTTTCATAAATACGATCGTAGGAAGCAAGGTAAGTGACCTCAGTATTCAACTCACTGATTTCACCATTTTTAACTGCGATAGACTGTTCTAATGATGTTTTTTCATTCTGATAGTTGTACGCTTCCATTTTTAAAGATAGCACATATATGGAAACTGCCGCAATCAGAACGGCAAGTATTATGTAGACGGCCATTTCCATGCGTTTAATACCAACTACTTTTTCTCTTTTACGTGTTTTCGGCTGACGGTCAGGTTCTCTGTATACTTTCTTCGCGGGATTCACTTCAGTATATCTTTCTACTACCATGTCAACACATCCTATACTTGTTTCTCGGCAATTCGAAGCTTCGCGCTGCGCGCGCGCGGGTTCGCTTCAAGATCATCGCCCTCTGCAATAATCGGTTTGCGGTTCACCCTTTTTAATACCGGTTCATATCCTTCGGGGATAATCGGCATGTTTTTCGGAAGCTCCGGCCCCTTTTCATATTCTACGAACATCTGCTTACAAATTCTGTCTTCCAGCGAGTGGAATGTAATTACTGATACACGTCCATCTTTGTTCAGGAGTTCAATTGCCTGTTCCAGTGAACGTTCAAATACGCCAAGTTCATCGTTAACTGCAATTCGGAGCGCCTGGAAAATACGTTTCGCAGGGTGTCCGCCTGTACGCCTGAATTTCTGCGGAATCTGAGACTTAATAATGTCGGCAAGTTCCGTCGTTGTTTCAATCGGCTCAATTTTGCGTAAGCGTTCGATTTCCCGTGCAATCTTTTTCGAAAATTTTTCTTCACCATATCTGAAAAATATGCTTACCAGTGCTTCGTATGAGTACTCATTAACAATCTCGTAAGCATCGAGTTCCTGTGTCTGATCCATTCTCATGTCGAGTCTCGCTGTTTTTGAGTGACTGAAACCCCGCTCTGTAACGTCGAGCTGAGGACTTGAAACACCCAGGTCATATAAAATACCGTCGATGCCTGTCACACCGATGTCGTTTAGTGCTGAAGTTATATTTTCAAAATTAGTATGAATTAACGTTATATTGCTGTGATCTTTAAATTTTTCGCGGGCATTATTTATCGCTGTCATATCCTGATCAAATGCATAGACATGCCCCGTTTCAAGCTGTGACAATAAATATGAAGTATGTCCGCCTCCGCCGAGTGTTGCATCGACGTATATGCCGTCGGGTTTAATATTTAAACCATCGACTGTTTCTTTTAGTAAAACTGAAGTGTGGTTGAACATCCTGTCACATCCTAAAGGTCAAAATCGATTAAATCTTCTGCTATATCTTCAAAGTTATCTTCAGATTCTGTATAAAAATCTTCCCATGCTGCCGAATCCCAAATTTCAATTCTGCTTGAGACTCCAATTACCGTACAATCTTTCGACAGTCCCGCATATTCACGCAGATTCTGCGGAATATTAATACGTCCCTGCTTGTCGATTTCCACGGAAGTGGCACCTGAGAAAAATAATCTCGTAAACTTACGCGCGTCTTTTTTTGTCAGCGGAAGTGTTTTAAGTTTATCTTCAATACGGCTCCATTCATCCACTGTATACGCGAATAAACAGCGGTCGAGGCCACGCGTAATAACGAATTGTTCATCGAGTAATTCTCTGAATTTACTCGGCACAATTATACGGCCTTTCGTATCCAAATTATGTTTGTACTCACCCATGAACATATTCTCACCCCGCTATATATATTAATTTACCACATCTCCCCACTTTCCTCCACAAATTATAAAAAAGATTGGTAAATAATTTTCCAAATAAAAAAAGCGATTTCTTCTAACGAAGAAATCGCGCGGTATACAGCAATTATTAACTTTTTATCAATGTTAATTTGTCGGTGTAACTGAGTGGGGAGTAATCCCAATTTCCGTTCAGATACTGCCATGGATGGTAGAGCCGTTCCTGCAGCGCTCCATTCGGCATCAGCTTTTCACTCAACTCATCCAGATTGTTCAATTCCGTTCTTAACCTGCGTTTAATATCGACAGTGTAACGTTTTTTTAAATAATCCAGCTCATTCATATGAATTTTCTTATTGCCGTCGATAATGCCGCTGCTGAAGTATTCATCTGCGTGATTGTAAAGCGGTTTAAATGCCTCTTCAACCGTCGCCTTAACACGTTCAATTTCATCGATTATGTCGTCATTTGTATGCGTCTCAATAAGCGTTTCCTTTCGCTCCTGAATCTGTCCGGTAATCGTATTGTCGAGTGTCAGCCCGTATCTGTCGAGCAGTTTTTCCAGACGGTCATCCACGTGCATAAATTCCATACGCTTCATAACAATCGGCATCGGCGTATGCATCACTTCAAAGACTTTGTGGAGTTCACCCCAGTATGACACTTCCGCACCGCCGCCTAAAAAGACTGCTGTATTAAACAGCATTTCCTGCATCAGCGGACGCGTTACAACGTTATTCGAAAACTCTGCCGGAGTCTTTTCGATACGTGAAATAATATCAGCTGCGCTGAATATTTCACCGCCGAGTTCATATCCCGATGCTGTTTCTGCTATCAGTTCGCGTGTCGATGATGCATTGCCGAACAGATGGACCTCTGTATCCGTCTGTATCACCGGGGATTTATTCACCGCACTTAAGAATTCTGACTGTCCTGTTTTAAATGCTTCATCAATTTTATGGTGATTTTCGAACATATTTTTAAGCATCGGTACTTCGAGTTCCCTCACCGCTTCAAGATGCGAATTAAAAATTACGAGACCGTCTTCTTTAAATGTGTCGTGGACCAGGCTGTGAAACAGCTCTGTCCACGTTGTACACCGCTCAATCGCAGCAGCAGTTTTCTTTTTTAAATCCGCTGTGTAATTTGAGTCACCGAGATATTTCAGCACTTTATCTAGTACAGCAGTCATCGCTTTTTTATCGTACTGATAAAATCCGATGCTCATCGGCACTGTTAAATTCGGCTTGTAGTGTACTTTCACACGCCTGCGGTGATACGTATCGTATAGATGCGTATGGTTCACTTCATCGAAATCATGATCCTCACCTGCAATCCAAAATACAGGAACTGCATCGTAATCGTATTTTTCCTTAAGCTCTTTAGTCACGACTAAAATTGACACTATCTTATGAATGATATAGGAAGGACTCATGAAAAGGCCTGCCTGCTGGCCGGCAATAACAACCTTGTTCCCTTTTTTAAGCAGTTCAATATTACGCCGCCCGGCATCTGTCAGACCGTACCGCTCCATATCCGCTTCGATAATACTGCCAAGCTCCCCGGTATGACTGTGCGCCGGACGCTGAAGCACTTCTCTGATTCCTGCTTCGTCGTACGATAAACCGCCGTAGAATTGTTTATTGTCAGCTGTATTATGTATGTTCCCTGAAAAATCAATAGTCTCAAAATGCATAAATCTTTCTCCTCAATTAATCGTTATTCAAAGTATAAAATTTATTTAACTATAAAACAATTGAACGGCTTGGCAATTATGAATATACTGTATGAAAAGGAGCGTTGCCATATGTCAAAAGTAAAAAACTTAGCTATTAATTACAAAACAGCAGAAGAATTTAAAAAGTTCCGAGAGTATGGTGCTCAGGAACTGCATATGATTGATGAACTCGAAGCCAACGTAATCGATGCCAATATCGATTCACCATTTTACGGAATCTACCAGGGAGATGACCTGGCTGCACGCATGTGCCTGTATCGCCGGGAGGATACAGATCATCCGATCGACAACGATACAGCAGATTATTTAGTAATATGGAAACTCGAAGTGCTGGAAAAATATCAGGGCAGAGGATTCGGCAGTGAACTGATCGACTATGCCAAATCATTCAACCTTCCTATAAAAGCCATCAGCCGCTTCCAGAATTCCCGCAACTTTTTTGAAAAACATGATTTCGATGCACACGAATACGATATCGAACGTGATCTCGCCGATGAATCATTAATGTGGTACCCAAATTAAAAAGAATACTTAATACTTTCATGTCCGGAATGGCTTTTGCCGTTTCGGATTTCTTTATTAACCCGCATAATGAAATCCGCTTCGATAAACAACTTTCATACGACCACACAGCAAAAAAACGGCCCGAAAACCTTAGTACTAAGATTTTCAGGCCGTTTTCTTATAAAGGCAATTAGTTGGCTACAACTTCTTCGCCTTTGTAGCTTCCGCACTCTTTACATACACGGTGAGCTAATTTAGTTTCACCGCAGTTTGAGCATTCTACCATTCCTGGTAATGAAAGTCTCATGTGTGAACGACGTTTATTTTTACGTGTTTTTGATGTTCTTCTTTTAGGTACTGCCATTATTTTTCCTCCTCATCGCTTAGCTTTAAAGCTTCTAGTTTTTGTAATCTCGGATCCACAGCCGGCTTTTGGCCGCTGACTTCCGCTTCATCCATTACTGTCCAACCACTTGCTCCTGATGACCCGGGTAGTTCATCACTCTCAGTATAAACTGTCGGTAAGTTAACGATCAGCAGTTCTCTGACTACAGGCTCGAGATCCAGCGTATGGATCAGCGGATGCATGTTGTCATCTTCTGTTTCCTCGTCTTCTTCAAGTGTTTCATCAAACACTTCGACAGATTGTATCTCGAGTGGCAGACTAACGGTATCACCGCTCCGGCTGTCGATCATCTTAACAACCGCCGATATATGCAAGTCAACATCTACTCGATGACGTCCGAAAAACATATCTCCGTAGACATTAACATCTTCTACAGCGAGTATGTCCGCACGATCCAACAATGTGTCTAACTGAACAGTTTCATTAAAAGTGAATTTGTCACTGGCATACTTTCTTAGTTGGGAAAGTGACCATTTCATATAAATTCCACCTCTTATGAGCACAACAGATATTGTACAATTATAAAGAAAAAGTGTCAAGTTTTTTTCTTAACAAATAACTTCAATCTGTCTAATAATTTGATACACTTAGTATAACATTTATCGGGGGTTTATGTATGAAAATTTTAGCATTAATTACAGAGTACAACCCATTTCACAACGGACATATTTACCATATCGAACAGGCAAAGGCTCTGACAGAGCCCGATGTGACTGTCGCGATTATGTCGGGCAGCTTTACCCAGCGCGGCGAAATCGCAGTGACAGATAAGTTTACACGTACAGAAGCCGCGCTTCAGCACGTCGACCTGGTTGCCGAGCTGCCCTTTTTAAACGCGGTCAGCTCAGCTGACGACTTTGCACGGGGCGGCGTTCACATTGCCAATCTGCTGCAGGCAACGGATCTTGTTTTCGGAAGCGAATCCGGTGACATCGATGCACTGGTGAATGCCGCAGCAGAGTCCCGCCGCCTTGAACATTCTCCGGAATTCACGGAACTGTTAAAGCAGGGCTACAGTTATCCGCGGGCACTGAGTACGCTTGCAGACAATGCACTGCTCGCTTCACCGAATGACACGCTCGGCATTGCATACATTAACGCTGTCAATGAGCTCGCCTCTCCGATTCGCCCGGGTACTGTTAAACGTGTCGGCAATAATTACAGCGATACCGCATTGTCGGACGCCGGGTTTTCCAGCGCGACAAGTCTCCGCGGTGCACTGTTTGCCGGTGAAACCGCAGAAGCTGTGAAATTTATGCCGGAAAGCCTAGTGAAAAAAATGATGTCCGGCCACCTCGCATCAAACGAGGACTTTTACAGCACACTGAAAACAATCATTCTGACACGCTCACCGGAAGAACTGAGAAACATTTATATGATGACCGAGGGACTCGAACACCGGCTGCAGGATAAAATACGCAGCGCCGGCAGCTACGATGAATTTTTATCAGCAGTCAAAACAAAGCGCTACACATGGACACGACTCAGCAGACTGATGATTTCCATTCTGCTGAATATTACAGATGAAGTTATGAAAGAACACACACTTACCAGCAGCGTCCGTATTCTCGGTATGAACGACAACGGCAGAAATTATTTAAAATCTCTTGAAGATGTCAGCATTATTACTAACGTCAATAAAAAAAGCCGCGACCTTGTATCACACGAAGTGACGGCCACGGAAGTCTACAATACATTCACCGGTTCAAAGAAAACCGATTTTAACACACCGGTCATTATTCTCCGTTAAATTTTTTCTTTAATGCCTCTTCAATCAGCGGCGGGACGATGTCTTCGATCTTGCCGCCGTATTTTGCAACTTCTTTTACGATGGATGACGAAATAAACGAATAGTTGTTATTCGTCATGATATACATCGTTTCAATCTGGCTGTCGAGCTTTCTGTTCATGCTCGTCAGCTGCATTTCATATTCAAAATCACTGACTGCACGCAGCCCTCTGATAATCGCATCCGCCTCTACCTGCTGACAGTAGTCGATTAGCAGACCGTCGAACTGAACCACTTCGACATTATCCAGATGCTTTGTCACCCCGGATATTAAGTCGATACGTTCAGCCGGTGAAAACAATCCTTTTTTAGATGAATTTCTTAAGACCGATACATAGACTTTATCGAAAATTTTGCATGCGCGTTCAATAATATCCAGATGGCCGTATGTAATGGGATCAAAACTCCCCGGCACCACTGCAATTTTCTCTTTCGCCACACTGTTCCCCTACTTTCCTTCTTTAATAAGCACCCATACTTTAATTGAACCGTAATTATGTTCCTTGACGATTTCAAATCCGGGATGTTTAAATGTTTCATTTTTACCTGCTTCAGCGACAATTCTGCCGCCGTCATGTAAAATATTATACTCTTCTATCAGTTCGAGACTTTTATCGATAAGTTTTTTATTGTAAGGCGGATCCAGGAAAATTAAGTCAAACGACTTTTCCCGTTTTCCCATCGCCTTCAGTGCGCGGCGGTAATCATTTCTGAAAATCTCCACAGGCTCATCGATGCCCTTCGTATTTTCCTTAATAATTTTAATTGCATCGCCGGCACCGTCGATTATCATCGCACTGTCCGCCCCGCGGCTCAGCGCTTCAATGGCAAGGCCGCCTGTCCCCCCGAAAAGGTCCAGGACGCTCCCTTCAATGGAGCCGAGCATACTGAATACACTTTCCCGTACTTTGTCGCTTGTAGGCCGTGTATCATTGGATTTTAATGTGTTCAGTTTCTTCGCTTTATATTTCCCGCTTATAATTCTCATAAGTATTGCCCTTTCATTTGGCTCTCTGGTCATATATTATAATTTATAGGAGTTGATTACATGCAAAAATTCATCACGATGGGTGAAGGTTACCACGAAATATTTGAATTGCAGGCATTGATTGAATATAATCATGAACGTGTCCGGCACGCAATATTTTTAGACAACGATAAATCACCTGCAACATTCCTGCTGATTATGAAACCTGTTGAACAGGACCTGCAGGCAATATACACGATTTATAACGGCATCGCCATTAAAGACGGCGAAGGTAAAAAATATCAGTTAATAAAATCATGGTGTGAGGATAAAAACCTCAGCATCGTTGAATTCTCAACAAAATCACCGGAAGATTTTTATGAACGTGAACAGTTCTACCAGTATTTAACCGGCATTTTAAGACTGAATCACCTGATTCTGCCGATGACATAAACTATATCACGCGATAATCCTGTTTTTCTTTATCTTCAGTGTGATATTCGCGTTTTATATTCGGGTACTCACTGAGAACTATATCCGTGACAAACTTCAGTTTGCCAAGATCTGTGAGCGTCTTATCCAGTTCGGCTTCATCGACATACAAAAGAACATATTTCTTCGTTTTATTAACGTAAATTAAATGTCCGTGCCGTTTCAATTGTCGAATGAATTTATTTTGTTTAAAATAAACATATATACCAAGTCGGTTGACTATCATTGACTGACCACCTATCTAAATCTTTAGAATCATAATAACATATATTCTGTATGTTTTTTAAATGAATATCTCATGGAGGTTTCCAACATGGCAAAATGTATTAAAAGAATGGCAACAGCAGTCGGCGTCGCAACCGGTCTGACACTCGGCCTCTGGGCAGGTACTAAATTATTAAAAGAAACGAAAGTCCGCGATATTAAACCATACTTCAAGCAGCGTTCACCGTATATTTTTGCACACCGCGGCGGTATGGGTCTTGCGCCTGAACATACACGCATCGCTTTTGACAAAGCATCGGAGTTTAACGTTGAGGGATTTGAAATTGATATCCGTCTGACAAAAGATGAAGAAATCGTCGTTTTCCACGACGCATACGTAGACAGAACTTCCAACGGTGCAGGTAAAGTAAGCAACCTGACGCTCGCAGATTTAAAAGAGCTTGATTTCGGTTACCACTTTACTGATGTTGAAGGCAATCACCCGTACCGCGGACATGACAAAGCTAAAATTGTTACACTCCGCGAACTGATTGAAGAATACCCGGGAACGTTAATCAACATCGATATTAAAGATGATCCCGAATCCTACGCGGGCAGCCTTGTTCCAAGTCTGCTCTACCGTTTAATTACAGAACTCGGTGCGGAAGACCGTGTACTTGTAACAAGTTTCCACGACGCACAGATTAAACAGTTTAATCTCTACGCTGAGGATTCTGTGGCACTTGGTGCCGGCGTTGATCAGGTCAGCCGTGCATTCTTTATCCACCGTGCAGGCTTCGGACATATGTATGAACCTGCGGCAGATACGTTCCAGATTCCGGCAGAATATAACGGCATCCGCCTGGATACGAAAGGCTTTATCGAATTCCTGACGAGCCTGAACATCGCAGTCGGCTACTGGAATATTAATAAAATGGATAAGATGGATGAACTCATCCAAAAAGGTGCACACACTATTGTGACCGACTATCCGGACATCAGCTACCACCTGTTAAAAGACAGATACTAATAATTCCGACCCGCATCGAGCGGGTCTTTTTTTTCAGAAAAAAGAACACGCACCATCCCGGTACGTGCTCTTCTAAAGTATATATTAACCTGCGCAGCTGCAGCTTCCGCCTGTTGCACAGCCGCTGTTTGAACTGTTTGAGAAAAATGGATTGCTGCTGACGATATTAGCATGCGGACTGACCGACTGACCGATAATAAAAAGCACTTCATCCAGCAGTGACTGCAGCTGAAATTCCGCTCTTCTGTATTCCATAATAATCGGATGCATATCCAATGCTTTTTTATACTGGTTGATTTCTTTTCGTTTCGAACTGAAATCCGGGTGATATTTACCGAACCGTTCAACATCGGTAAAATCCTCTTTTAACCGTGCAAAATGTTTAATCATTTTACTGACTTCATCATCCGTATCGAGGAGTGCTTTATATTTACAGTAGTTATAATACTCTTCTGTCTCAGTAATCATATCGTTTAGAGAGTCTAGTGAATCCATAATTTCAAAATCTGTTGTCATTATCATATAATCACCTCTCCCCAATCATTTTATCATATTGATACATTTGTTACTATATGATAAATACCATTTGCAACTGGTATTGTAATAGATTAAAATTAGGGTAATGGATAAATGATAGGGGGCAAAAATGATGGTTTTTGAAAACTCAGGTATTGAAAATATAGTCATTCCACAAGGCTCACTGCAGGATATTATGAACCACAATGGTTGTGTTCTTGGCGGCAGCTGGGATTATGAGCGTATGACTTTCGATTATAAATACGAAATTCCTGAAGGTATTTATTACTTACGTTTTCCTGGATATGCAGTGAACGGCGACGTTGGTGCAAACAATGCAACAATGCAGCTGATGGACCCGTACATGGGTAAACACTACTACCCGACTGGTATCGAATACGGCAGTGATGAAGTATTCCCTGAACGCATCGTTGAACATGCGATCAGCAAGATCAGAGCAATAAGCAAAGAATTAACTGAAGTTGCAGCTTACCACCAGCAGTAATCGCTGCTACATAAAAAACCTCTTACAGCATAACTGTAAGAGGTTTTCTTTAATTTTAGTGGAATATCGCATCCCATAAACCTGTCGTTTCTCCACCCGGATATAAAACATAAAGAATAATGTAAACCATAACTCCGGTAATTGCAGTAAGCGACCAGATAGCCGCTGCAGTCATACCGAATTTTCTGTGCTGGCGCAGCTTGTTCTTTTTGCCTGTAAACACCTGGATTCCTCCGAATATCCCACCTGTTGTCGACAGTATAATATGACTGATCAGGAAGATTACGTAGTAAATTTCAAGCCAATCAGGACCGCCGAACTGCGTGTTACCGAGGAACACTGTTTTTGAAATATAAACAATGAAAAATGCCAGAGCAGAAATTGCAGCAAATGTCATGAACTTCTCATGAGTCTGCACATTTCCTTTTTTAACATGATAAATGCCGATTGCCATAAATATCGCACTCAGTACGATAAATGATGTACTGATTGTCGGCAGGATAAAATATATGTCCAAGTTGTTGCCTCCTATACTCTAAAGCGTTCGTTCATTTCTTTTTGCGCCTGAGCTTTAGCTAAAGCACGTTCTGTAATCTGATCTTCATTCTGGCGCTCTTCGTTAAACCACTTGAAGAAGATGTGCGCAAGCATTACACCAAAGAAAACTTCCTGCAGCACTTTCATAATAATTCCGCCCGTCTGCTGATCGATCAACGGTGTGGTATTAGTGAAATATTCAGGACCGGAGATCATACCCGCTCCTGCAATGCTGTCAAGAATACCGGCAGGTACACAAAGTGCCATCGCATTCAGCCACGCTTCTCCTTCAGTAAATGTCGCATACATCGGAGATCCCGCAAAGATAATGAGAGCACACGCTGGTGTAACAAATGCACCGATACCGAATACGTAAAGCAGCTTAAACAGCCCGCCCATGTGTTTTTCTTCAGGTTCAACCTTATTGAATATCGGGTAAAATGCCATTACTGCTGTCAGGAACATAATCGCGAGAACGAGTGTATGTAATGTGGAACTCATCTTCAGATTATCCATGACTACCGGCAGGTGATAAATTGAAAATGCAGCTATCAGCAGCATAAGTGAAAACAGCGGCTTGTTTGCTCCAAGACGCAGTACCGGTCCGATTACCGGCAGTGATACTAAATATTTCTGTAAATATTCAGGAATACTGAAATACACTAACGGTGCAATTAAAAACAGCACAAAAGCCATCTGCACCATGTGGAATGTAAACAGTATATGACTTAACAGATCGATTGGTGCCCCGTACATCGCATATAGTAAAATCATATTGACTACAAACAGTGCGCCTTCTTTTTGAGTCAGCGGGCGCCCGCCTTCAAATTCCCTGTACCATCTTGTCGTCACAAGAAAAAATACTGCTGTCAGTAAAATGACGAAAGCCAGGAAAAATGGACTCCAAAGTGCCATGAAACCAAATATTTTTATTGAAGTTATATTTTCCATCCGTACCACCTTAAATTTGTCCTTATTACTTCTATTATAAAATCATTGCCTTTATAACTCAAGACGATAAAAACACACAAAGTGACAAACTGTTGACCAAAAAAAAGATGACCTCTTACGAGGCCATCTTTTTTTGTATTAAATCGGTGAACCGATCCATACGATATAAATGAATGTTACACAGAATGCAATTGCAAAGAACATTCCCACAACCATGAACAGTTTGGCGAAATCATGCCCGTCATCTTTCATGTGCATGAAATAGTAGAACTGAAGAATAACCTGGATGAATGCGAAAAGCATTACAATCCCTAAAATGAATGTTGCGTTAAAGTCCAGTGCCACCATGCCGAATGCCATGAATGTCAGGAAAATCATAAGTCCAAATCCTGTAAGCTGCAGACGCATTTCTTTAGTTCTCTGGCGTCGAAGATTTCTCAGCTGAGTTTCTGTCATTGTTTTTGCTTCTAGTTCTGCCACTTATATCACTCCTAACAGGTAAACGATTGTGAAGATGAATACCCACACAACGTCAATGAAGTGCCAGTATAATGCTGCAGTGTTAACTTTTGCTGCAGTGTATACTGATAAACCGCGCGATGCGTTACGGATAATAAGACCCGTAATCCAGATCAGACCGATAATTACGTGGAAACCGTGTGTACCGATCAGAATGTAGAATGCACTACCGAATGCGCTTGATCTGAATGAATGTCCAAGGTGAACATACTCATAGAACTCGTAAATTTCAAGTGCAAGGAACCCTGCACCAAGTAATACTGTAACGGCTAACCATAACTGCATCTTGCTGAAATTGTTGTTACGCATGTGGTATACAGCATATACACTCGTCAGTGACGATGTAAGAAGTAACATCGTCATGACAAATGCAAGTTCAAGGTGGAACAGGTCAGCTGCAAGCAGGTGATCCGAGCTTGGCACGCTGTCTTTCAGTGCAAGGTAAGTCGCAAATAGTGATGCGAATAGTACAGTCTCTCCGCCTAAGAATGTCCAGAAACCGACGAATTTATTCTTACCTTCGAGTGTTGCTGTCTCCGGGTGCTCAGGCCACTGTTCGTTAGGGACATTATATTTCATTTCAGCCATTATTTTGCACCCCTTTCAAGTTCTTCAAGATCTCTTAAAACTTCTTCTTTAGTTACATAGTAGCCAAGGTCGTCTTTGAATGAACGTACAATCATTGAAATAAATGTAATTGCAAGTCCGATTACAAGTACCCAGAACGCCCAAGGTCTTACCGGTAAATCTGCCACTGCATCGATTGCCCACTCTTTACCTGAAGCAAAGTAGAGCGCACCGAATGAAGCGACGAACAGTCCTAATGACATTACAAATGGAATGATTGAGTTGTTCGGCATGTGGAAGTCATCCAGTGATTCAGCCGGAAGCATTTCTCCGTTGCCTTCTTTCTTCTCAATCCAGAATGCGTCAAGTCCGCGGATTAACGGAATCTGTGCAAAGTTGTAATACGGTACCGGAAGTGGAAGTGACCACTCAAGTGTACGTCCGTCGCCCCATGGGTCGCGGCCGACTCTTTCGTTTTTAGCTACTGTAATAATAATGTTGATTACAAGTACGATAACAGCCAGTGCCATAAACAATGCACCGATTGTTGATATCATGTTTGCTGCGTTGTAGCCCTGTCCATCGAGATACGTAAACACTCGACGCGGCATTCCCCATAGTCCTAAGAAATGCTGGATAAGGAATGTCAGGTGGAAACCGATAAAGAATAACCAGAATGTTATCTTACCTAATTTTTCACTCAGCATAGTAGCGAACATCAGCGGCCAGTAGTAGTGAAGACCGGCAAGCAATGCGAACACTACCCCGCCTACGATTACGTAGTGGAAGTGAGCGACGATAAAGTACGAGTCATGGTACTGGTAGTCAGCCGGAGCTACTGCCTGCATGATTCCCGTTACCCCACCCATTACGAATGAAGGGATAAATGCAAGTGCGTACATCATCGGTGTTGTGAACTCGATGCTTCCGCCCCAGATCGTGAAGATCCAGTTAAATATTTTAATACCTGTCGGTACTGCGATTGCCATTGTTGCTAATGCGAAAATAGCGTTAGCTGTCGGTCCCAGACCAACTGTGAACATGTGGTGTGCCCATACCATGAATCCGAAGAAACCGATAAGCACTGTTGCGAATACCATTGCCGAGTAACCGAACAGACGTTTACGGGCAAATGTCGAGAATATTTCAGAGAATATCCCGAATGCCGGAAGGATTAGAATATAAACTTCCGGGTGACCGAAGATCCAGAACAGGTGCTCCCAGATAATCGTGTTACCGCCGGCTTCAACAATAAAGAAGTTGGAACCGAACATACGGTCAAAAATCAGTAGGAAAAGACCAACTGTTAACGGTGGGAATGCAAAGACAATCAGTACACCTGCAACAAGTGTAGTCCATGTCATAAGCGGCATTCTCATATACGTCATACCAGGTGCTCTCATCGTAATAATTGTCGTTACAAAGTTAATACCCGAGATTAATGTACCCGCCCCTGAAACCTGAAGTCCAAGTGCGTAGAAGTCAATCCCGTGTCCAGGTGATGCAATTGACAGTGATGCGTAGCTTGTCCAGCCGGCATCCGGTGCTCCGCCTAAGAACCATGACAGGTTAAGGAAGATACCACCAAAGATAAATAACCATACACCCAATGCGTTCAGGAATGGGAATGCTACGTCACGCGCACCAATCTGGAGCGGTACGGTAGCGTTCATAAACGCAAATAAGAGCGGCATCGCTGCAAGGAATATCATCGTTGTACCGTGCATCGTAATTACTTCGTTAAACAGTCCTGCTGAAAGGAAATCGTTATTCGGCACTGCAAGCTGAATACGGATCAGCATTGCTTCAATACCACCGAGTACGAAGAAGAATCCACCAGCAATCAGGTAAAGTATACCAATTTTCTTATGGTCAACGGTTGTCATGTAATCCCAGATTACCGACAAGAAACCGCGTTTTTGTGCTGTTGCCTGTGACATTCCTAGTTACCCCCCTCTTCTGACTCTTCATCTGCAGCTGATTCAGTTAATGACGAAACGTCACCTGAACCTTCCTCAACTTTAAGTTCCATTAAGTATGATGCTACTGCCTGAATTTCTTCGTCAGTTAATTCATAAGTACCTGCCATTTTGTTATCCGGTTTAAATGACTCCGGATCTTTAATCCATGCTTCAAGGTTTTCCTGATTGTGTTCCATGAATCCGGCGATTAAATCACGGTCACCGAAGTTCGTTAAGTTAGGACCCATGGCACCCGGGCTTGTCGGTGTAGCTGCGTGACAACCCATACATGAGTTATTGAAGATTTCCTCTCCGCGCTGTGCATCTTCAGATGAAGCCTGTACAGGTTCTTCAACTGCTTTCATATCTGCAAGCCACTGATTGTACTCTTCTTCAGGTAATGCTTTTACTTTAAAGTCCATAAGTGCGTGTGACGGTCCGCAAAGCTCGGCACATTTGCCGTAGAATAAACGGTCCGCTTCCTGAGATGCTTCATCGTCGAATACTAAGTAGAAGCTGTTGATACCGTCGATATTAGTATCGAGCTTACCGCCTGCTGCCGGTACCCAGAATGAGTGTTTAACATCTGCACCCTGAAGGTTGAAGTAAACTTTTTGGTCTGTTGGAACGACAAGTTCCTGAGCTGTTACAACTTCTTCGTTTGGATATTCAAATTCCCACCAGTACTGGTATGCTCTGACATTGATTACTGTTTCTTCAGCGTTTACATTGCCGTCAGCATCTGTCATTGCTTCAGTGTCTGCCTGTTTAAATACGTAGTAAACAGTCGGAATAGCTAAAACGATAAGCAGAAGAATCGGAATCGATGTCCAGATAACTTCAAGTGTGTGGTTACCGGAAACATCAGCCGGTTCAAAATCCTCACCTTTTTTACTTCTGCGGCTCTTCAATACTGCAACTGTGAACAGTACAGTAACGACTGCAATTACAAGCACCATAATAATGATTGATAAAATCATTAAGTTAAACTGTTCCTGTCCAACTTCACCTGCAGGTCTTAAAGTACTTAATTCATTCGTACCACAACCGGCAAGGAAAAGAGTAAGAGCTGAAACTAATAATAGTGCCTTACCTTTAAGAAAACTTAAATTCATTGTTAGACCCCTCTTTCATTCATTTACTTTTTAAATATTCACAAGTAAGCCGGCTACGATGATCATGACGAAAAATATCACAACGTAGTTAAGTGAAAAGACAAATATTCGCCCGGCATAGCGATTATAGTCCGTAATCCGTTTGAACCGGTTAACACTTAAGTAAAACCAGATAATATTAAGTACGGCTGTCAGTGCAACAAACCATGTTCCGAGTTCAAACATCATCAGTGGTGTGAACAAAAGAAGTGTCACCCAAAGAATAATGGAGTTTCTGGTGCGAACATTCCCCTTCACAGAAGGAAGCATCGGAATACCCGCCTCTCTATACTCATCACTGCGTCTGATGGCAAGTGCATAGAAATGAGGCATCTGCCAAAAGAACATTACGATGAACATCGACCACGCTAATATATGTAGTTCAGGCTCAAAAACAGCCCAGCCTATTAGCGGAGGCATCGCTCCGGGGATCGCTCCTATAATTGTGTTTGAGACAAGATGTCGTTTTGCGAAAATTGAATATACAACTGCATAACCAAACGCTGCGGTTAACCCTAGAACCCCGACAGTCGGATTGATTAAAAATAACATTGCCAGACCGATCCCGACCATCGTAAATCCGATTGCCAGAATCTCTTTGCCTGAAAATGTTCCGTCAATACTCGGTCTTTCCTGTTTCGACTTCATCAGTCTGTCAATATCTCTGTCGTAGAAATTGTTAAGGGCACAAACGCCTCCGATGACTAGTGTTGTACCGAGCAGCATCAACAGCATGACAGGTATTGCTTCGAAAAATGAAATGTTATAATACATAACAGCAAGAAAGCCAGCTGCAAATGCAGGTATTAAATTCGCTTTAATTATGCCGTCCTTGATGAGTGTTTTAACTGCTTTCCAATCTTTACTGCGTGCTGTCTGATGTACCTCTTGCTGGTAAACATCACTGTGCATCTATACGCCCCCCTTTCATAAACAAACACATTTACCTTTAATAATAGATTATCCCGGTCACATTTTCTATACATATTTGAAATTAAATTGTTACTTTTTGCATTGTTCATGAATTATTCATCAATATGCCTCATTATGATACGGGATCTGATTTATACTCAGAAGAGTATGGTATGAATCTCTACACTAATTAATTTTACCATAGTTTTATAAATTGTTAAGAGCTATTCAAAACTTTGCACATTGCAAAGAACGCTGTACTGATATATATTTATTATTTGTATAGCGAACAGAAACGCGATTGTTTGAGGTGTTGCATTTGTATAGAAATTTAAAAATTGTAGCAGTTATTACGACATTGATTATGGTCTTCGTCCAGATTGGTGGCGCACTTGTTACAAAAACAGGTTCTGAAGACGGCTGCGGAGAAACCTGGCCGCTGTGTCACGGACAGCTTATTCCGAAAGACTGGCCGCTCGATACGATTATTGAACTCGCACACCGTGGAGTTTCAGGCATTGCTATTATTTTCCTGCTGGCGCTGGGATATATGGCCTGGAAACAGATTGGACATGTCCGTGAAGCGAAATTCCTCATCTACCTGTCACTCAGTTTTATTCTGATTCAGTCACTGATTGGAGCAGCAGCTGTTATTGGTATATGGGAAGGTGACTTCGTACTTGCAGCCCACTTCGGTATTTCATTAATATGTTTTGCTGCGGTGTTTCTGCTGACAGTACTTATTTTTGAAGTTTCCTACGGACAGCACGAACGCAAAATTGTGGTCAGTCCTTTCTTAAGGTACAACACGATACTGCTGACTATCTACATATATTTTGTAATATACAGCGGAGCTCTTGTCAGACACACAGACTCTTCACTGGCATGTACGGAATGGCCTCACTGCATGCCGGGTACAATTATGCCGGCTAACTTTTATCAGTCAGTGCAGATGGGTCACAGATTCCTCGTTGGAATTTTAGCAATCTGGATGCTGCTGATTCTTATCCATGTACTGAGAAAATACAGTGACAAGAAGCTGATTAAGTACTGTTGGATTATAGCATTTACTCTGCTGATGATGCAGGTAATTACAGGTATGCTTTCAGTCTTTACAATGGTTAATATTTTCATCGCATTATTCCATGCTTTATTTATCACACTCCTGTTCGGACTGTTATGCTACTTTATTATGCTGTTATCGAGAAATAAAGATTAGAACTGTTAAAACCGCCAATCCTAAAATTGGCGGTTTTTTTACATATATTTCCCTCTTTTTGGGTATTGCATTTTAATGTCTTTATTATTAAGGAGAGGGATTTTATTGAAAGAAATATTTGCTTTACTTAAAAAAGGGAGTATGGCAGCGCTGACTGCCGCTATCGTAAACTTTGTTCTTGCAGGTCTTAAAGGCCTCGCCTTTCTGTTTACGGCAAACGTCGCTATGTTCGCCGAAATGATGCATTCACTCGGTGACGCGATTAACCAGCTTTTCGTGTTTGCAGGATCCAGCCTGTCAAAGAAAGCACCGACTAAAAGATTTCCGTTCGGGTTCGGCAGACTGGTCAACCTCGTCTGTCTCTTCGCCATTATTATCGTTGCAATTCTTTCATACGAAACAGTGAGGGAAGGTATTCACCATATTGTCGAGCCGCTCCCAGCACAGACCGACACAACAATGCTGCTGATAAACCTCGGTGTCCTGTCAATCGCAGTTATACTGGAAGGTTTTGTCCTCTACAAAGCAGGCAAAGAACTGCTGCAGCAGGCTGAGCAGCCATATGACGGAATTAAGCCGCTCACACTGAGTTATAAACATATGAACCGTGCCAAACCGGCAACCAAGCTTGTCTTTTTAGAAGATACAGTAGCGACTTCCGGTGCGCTGCTCGCTATTATCGGTATACTGCTCGGCCGTTTCGCAGGCATCGAACAGGCAGAAGGTGTCGTATCGGTAATGATTGGTCTCATGATGTTCTATATTGTTTATAAAGTGTTTATGGAAAATGCGGCAGGTGTGCTTGGTGAAAGCGATCCGCAGATGGAACAGCGCATTTCACAAATCGTCTTCAATCACAATGATATTAAAGATATACAAAGACTAATCGTGATGAAAGAAGGAGATGACCTTCACGTAGAAGTCGTAGCAGAAATCGCTCCGGACTTAACTGTCGAATACACAAACAAATTACGTGATGATATTGAAGAAGTCATTATGAAACAAAGTCATATCGCTGATGTGAACCTGGAATTCGAAGTTGACGACGGCCGCCGGTCATGGCCGAAAACACAAAATCAGCTCGATAATAAAACAGGTAAAATATAAAACGGCATAACAAAGCCTCCGGAAAAAAATTTCCGGAGGCTTTGTTACAATTATTTCTTCAGTTCAATTTCTTTCTGCTTAACGTGTTTGGCCGCGATAATCAACAGACCTATCGCAATCGACACGCTGAGGAATGATGATCCGCCGTAACTTAAGAGCGGCAGCGGCACTCCTGTCAGCGGGATAATTTTTGAAATACCGCCGACGTTTATAAATACCTGCATCGTAATATACATTGCGACACCGATACAGATGATTCTGTAAAATGTATCCGTGGAACGGTGGGCATAGGATAATGCCTTCAATATAATTACCAGGTACAGCAGGACGATAAATAATACGCCGATCAGACCGAGTTCTTCCGCGATAACCGCCATTATAAAGTCCGTATGCGGTTCCGGAAGATAACCGAGTTTAATTATTCCATTGCCTATGCCTGTACCGAACAGGCCGCCGTGGGATATCGCGATCAGTGAGTTGGTCAGCTGATATCCCGTTCCCATCGGGTCGTTAAAGGGATGGAAGAACGTCTCGATACGGTGCATCTGGTAATTCGACAGCACGGAGCCGTTCACCAGATAGAGTACACCTGCGATGACTCCGAGCGTTACTGTTCCAAGCGCTGCTGTCCAGCCTATTACCTTCAGCGGAATACGGATATATAAAAACATACTGAGAATAATCGCAGCAATAACCATCCACGTACCGAAGTCGTTAATCATAACCATCCCTGAAACCACGAGAATAAATACAAGTGGAATTATACTCGTCAGTTCATCGTTGTCGATTCTTTTTTCTCTTCTTGAATATATGTACGCTAAATACAATATCGCAACGACTTTAAAAAATTCAGATGACTGAAGGCCAAAACCTCCGACTCTGATCCAGTTACGCTGCCCGTTGACCTCGGTACCGAAAAACATCGTTACCAAAAGCAGAATGATAATTGCTCCGAGCATCAGCAGCTGGACACCTTTCATCTTAAAAAAGTTCCCGCTCATAAAGTACGTCATAAAAAATACGAGGCCGAAACCGAGAATGATAAACATCAGGTGTCTGATATAGTAATGTTCAGAATTACCCTCGTTCATCTGTGCAGGTACCATACTCGCACTGTATACCATGACCAGACCGATGAGCGATAGTGCAACATATGCGATTAATATTAAAAAGTCAACGTACTTGGAATACGATTTAACGTAGTTGAAAAAGTTTTTTATAAATTGCACGGCTGGTCCCTCATTTAAAAAAGTCTAAAGAAATATTCTTTAGACTTGATTCTTTTCTTTTTCCATATATGCTTCGTGTACTTTGGATACTTCAACTTCAAGATGATCCAGTATATCACGGCCGTCTTGTGCGTCAACCAAACCAAGTCTCACTGCAAAATTTATTTCTTTCGATAGTCCGAACATTTGTGTATCCAGTACTTCTTCAAAAACCGGACACTGGGGCATCGTTAAATTTTCCATTTGAACTTCGATTAGTTGGAGAATTCTGTCGGCGTCTTTGTCCAATTGATCATAAGCAGTTTTACTTAATTGTTTTTCAGCAGACACGCGGTTCCCCCCTCATTTACTCTTCATAAAATTTTATCTTAACGTTCGGCAAAAAGCAAGTGACATTCAAGGACGTAATCGTGAATGTTTATGTTTCCATTGTATAATTTTATAGAAAACTTTGCTATAATTTTTAAGCAAAGGGAGCGATATTTATGATTATTCAACTTACCGGCAATGTCCGTTATCAAATTACCCTGGATCCATCGACATGGATATTCGATGACCGCAAAATTGTCCTCGAGGATTTACTGTCACATGGGGAAGACAGCGAGGAAATCACTTTTAACGATGAATCTGAATGGAACCGCCAGATTATCGAAGGCGAAACTAAACCGCCGACTTTGAAATCCGAAAAGAAATTTAAGAAACGCGAACTGCTGGAAAGTTCATTCGTTATCAGTCTGGCACCATTCCTTGAATATGCCGAAGCATATGAAGACGAGAATGCTAAAATTGTTTTTGTACATAATGACGGTGAAACAGAACTGCTCTATAAAGACCGCGAAACGTTTTATGCACATTTCTCAAACAAAGGGAAACGTCTGCACGAAGACGGATTATTTGATCTGCTCGTCGTCGGCGAAGACGGCATCGAAAAAGAACGTCTGGTTTACGTAACTAAAATTGAGTTCCAATAAAAAAAACGCGAACATAATGTTCGCGTTTTTTATTTATTGCGCCGGCGGCCCTTTCGGCTGTGCAATGTTTCCTTCTTTTCTTTCTTTATGCAGTCTGTATCTGTAGCCGGCAAGAATAATTGCAATAACAATTAAACACTCGGCAACAGGATAAAATGCTCCGAAAAACGTTAGGAATATTACACCGATAAACATCAGTATATAAATAACCACCGTTTGCCACAGCTTCACTTTGCGGGCAAATCCCAGCTGATACACGATAGCACACAGCACGAAAATCGTAATGAATAAATACCACATACCTGCCTCAGGATTGGAATCCAGACCATATAATCTCCCAAAGAAAGTGAGACGCTCAGTTAAGCCTGTCCCACTTTGTGTGTTCAGGAGAATGAGAGGATTAAACAACTGCCTCACTCCACTTCACTATTATTGCTTATTTTTCTTATACGCTTTTTCACGGGCGTTTTTCTCTAAAATCTTCTTGCGCATACGAACTGTTTCAGGCGTAATCTCAACAAGCTCGTCGTCATTAATATATTCAAGCGCTTCTTCCAGAGTCAGACTTCTCGGTTTCTTCATCGTAGTCGTCTGCTCTTTTGTTGCTGAACGGATGTTGTTTGCAGCTTTTACTTTAGTGATATTTACTGCAAGGTCATTTTCACGTGAGTTTTCACCGACGATCATTCCTTCGTAAACTTCTGTACCCGGCTCCATAAAGTTCGTTCCGCGTCCTTCAAGTGCAAGGATTGAGTACGTGCTTGCAGCACCTTTATCAATCGATACAAGTACACCGTTTCGGCGTCCGCCGATACGTCCTTTAACTAACGGTCGGTATTCTTCAAAAGTATGGTTAATAATACCATAGCCGCGTGTCATTGACATAAATTCTGTACGGTATCCGATAAGTCCGCGTGCAGGAATAAGGAATGTCAGACGAGTCTGTCCGTTACCTGTTGTTACCATATCGAGCATTTCACCTTTACGTGCGCCCATAGATTCGATAATGCTTCCCGTATTTTCTTCATGTACGTCGATTTGTACACGCTCAAACGGCTCACATTGAACTCCGTCAATCTCACGGACGATTACTTCAGGTTTTGAAACCTGAAGCTCGAACCCTTCACGGCGTAAATTCTCAATAAGAATAGACAGGTGAAGCTCACCGCGTCCTGCCACTTTCCATGCATCCGGCTGATCTGTCGGATCTACACGAAGCGATACGTCAGTCTCCAGCTGAAGGTGCAGACGCTCTTCAATTTTTCTCGCTGTAACGTGTTTACCTTCACGGCCTGCAAACGGTGAGTTGTTTACTGCAAATGTCATCTGCAGTGTCGGCTCATCGATATGCATTATCGGCAGTGGTTCCTGAACATCAGTAGGAGTAATCGTTTCACCTACATTGATGTCCTCCATACCGCTAATTGCAATCAGATCCCCGGCTTTCGCACTGTCAATTTCTACACGTGTCAGTCCAAGGAAACCGAAAATTTTCGACACTCGGAAGTTTTTAGTCGTTCCGTCCACTTTAATTAATGATACTGTTTCACCAACGTTAATCGTACCGCGGAATACGCGTCCGATTCCGATACGGCCGACATAGTCGTTATAGTCCAGCAGTGACACCTGGAACTGCAGCGGCTCGTCACTGTTATCAACAGGTGCCGGTACGTAATCTAAAATAGTATCGTAGATTGACTGCATGTTTTCATCCTGCTGACCCGGTTCAAGACTTGCTGTACCGTTCATTGCAGATGCATATACAACCGGGAATTCAAGCTGTTCATCATTCGCATCAAGTTCGATAAATAACTCAAGAACATCGTCTACTACTTCTTCAGGACGTGCACTCGGTTTATCAATTTTGTTTACTACTACTACAGGTTTTAAGTTTTGTTCCAATGCTTTCTTCAGTACGAAACGCGTCTGAGGCATTGTCCCTTCATATGCATCGACAACGAGGATTACCCCGTCAACCATTTTCATAATGCGTTCCACTTCACCGCCGAAGTCAGCGTGACCCGGTGTGTCTAAAATGTTTATACGCGTATCTTTATAATCGATTGCCGTATTTTTTGCCAGAATTGTAATTCCTCGTTCACGTTCAATATCATTCGAGTCCATGGCACGTTCTTCAACGTGTTCATTTTCACGGAAAATACCGGATTGTTTTAAAAGCTGGTCTACCAGCGTCGTTTTACCATGGTCTACGTGTGCAATAATTGCTATGTTTCTAATGTTTTCTCTCAGGTTCATCAAGAGGATTTTCCCTTCGTATATAGAATATCTTTATAACCGTATCAGTATACCACATTTTTTACCAGTTTGAACATTCAGAGATTTATTTTTTGTGATATAATTCAAAATAAGACAAATGACTTTTAGGGGACTACTTATGGAAAAGAAAAAATCAAAAGCTGTATTTTTAATACTGGCTGTTCTCGCAGTGGCAATGATGGTTGCATTTTCAGTGTTTATCGCCGAAGAAATGATAGTTATGGCAATACTGTCCGTCGTGGTGTTTATCGCTATTTTCGGTGCGGGTTTTACACTGAAAAAAAAGTATCGTGAGAATGACTGGCTTTAACTTCAGTTTTAAATTAACTGCTTGTTAATTATAACAGATTTCCTTATTTGTATTGAAGAAACGGGGAAATCTGTTGTATTTTTTTGCCTTTTTTTAAGTTTCTGTGTTTTGACCGTATTATACGACCGGTTAATAATGTATCTATCATTATTAAAGGAGCTTTGCCGTGAGACAAAAAAATGAAAAACTGAAAGTCTACGAATTTCTGTATAACCGGTTGCCTTTTAGCGATGACGAAACTGAAGAATACGAAGCAATGCAGCGGATGGATCTGCTGGAGGAGCATTTCGATTTGTATCTCAGCAAAATTAATAAGGAAAACATGGAGCTGTTCTGGCATTGCGAAGTAATCATCGGCACAGATCACGAGCTGATAAACGTACTTCTGGCTACGGAGTACTGCTACTACCTTTTCATTCTTCACGATTATGCAGGCGAACATTTTATTAACCCTTTCAACATTCTGATCGACAGCAGTTACGAAGCAGTTTACGATTTAAACAGAACAGAAAAAGTATATGAGAAATTTAAAGAAGCACTGATTGATGATGGAACATTCCAGCGCCCTATTATTATTAAACATGTCGTGATGAATGAGACGTTCAGACTGGTTAAACGTCCGTCGGATCAGTTTTTATCGCTTAAAAATCTGCCTTACTATTTAAAGGCCATCGAGCACAGTGCAGTCATGAGAAAAAAGCAGCCGCGTCCGGGATTGCAAAGTTAAAAAACCGTGCGGTAGTCTCGAACGCAGCTGCCAATGAATTTACGCACGGTTTTAAATGCACCGCATGCATGGAGTTTAAACTCTCACTTCTGAGCAGTAAGCTGGTAATATGCGAAGCCTGTCATACCATCCATAACCTGGAGAGTATATTTACCAATTACTTTGATATGCTGAATCTCTTAAACATTACACAGCCATACAGTAAAAAGGATATTAAAAAACATATTAACGTGCCGCTCAGTAATTATGCACTGCTGAAATACATCGGAAAATTATTTACAAAGCCTTCAAAACACGCCCAGCAGTATTATTATAAATCGTGAAATGCATCATGGAACTCATGCAGAGATTTATCTTCTGTAAAATGCCCGATAATTTCAGAGTGAATTTCCGGATTTCCGCTGATGACACTTGTCGAGCTTAAGAGCGGCAGGTCTTTACCGTATATATCCGTTGTTTTGTATCCGAGTTCACCTGTAATTATCGAACCGCCGGTATAATCCCACGGGTGCAGTTTGAAAAACATCAATGCCGAAATCTGGCCTTTTGCAAGCATTGCAAATTCCAAGGCTGCCGAGCCGTATGAACGGACGCTGCGAGACTTCGCCATAATTTCAAAAAATGGATCCCGGGTCGCTTCTCTGAGAATTCTCTTAGGATTAACAGCAACGAGAGACTGATTTAACGGAACGTTCTCAGCCTGATGCAGTGCACTTTCATTTAGAAAGGCACCACTTTTATATTTGGCATGATAGAGATCCCGCTTCATACAATCATAGATTAACCCGCAGTACGGTTCACCGTCGATAAACACGCCGATGGAAATTGCAAAATTCTCTCCCTGATGTACAAAATTTAAAGTACCGTCAATCGGATCGACAATCCAGATGACACCATCAGTATCACTTATATTTTCACCATGTCCCTCTTCACCGATAATGCGGTGTTCCGGAAAACGTTCCAGTATTCTGGCGTATAAAAACTGCTCTGTTTCTTTATCGACATCCGTAACCAGATCATTTGGATTTGATTTGCTGTCGATCTGAAAATTCTGAGTCATGCGTGTTTCGATAAATCTACCTGCTTCAACGATTAATTCTTTGCCAAAGTTATATATATCCATGAATACACCTCAATCATTTGATTGCTACTCAAGTTTATTTTATCATAAGAGAGACCTTTTGAAAGGAGCTCAACCTCAATGAAGTATACATTTACACAAACAGACTTTGATGTCTTTAATATCGACGGTCTAGAAAACAGAATGGCAGCCCTTATTGAAAATACGCGTCCAAAGCTTGAACAGCTCGGTGAACACTTCAGTGACTATATAACTGAAATGACCGGTGACGAAACATATGCACATGTCGCAAAACACGCACGCCGTACAACGAATCCGCCCGATGATACATGGGTTGCATTCAGTACTAACCCGCGCGGTTATAAGATGATGCCGCATTTCCAGATTGGCGTATATAACAGTCATGCATTTTGCATGTACGGCATCATCTACGAATCAAAAGACAAGCAGCGCCTCGCTGAAAACTGGCTTAAAAATATGGACAAATTCGAGAACCTGCCGCAGGACTATCAAATTTCACTGGATCATATGAAGCCTGCTAAAACAGCGCTTAACGAAATGACTGAAGATGAACTTGAAAAAGGGCTCATCAGACTGCGCGACGTTAAGAAAGGTGAATTTTTAGTCGGGAAAGTATATAAACCGGGCGACGAAGAATTAAGTTCTGACGATGTTTTTGTAAAAGATCTTGAGCAGGTTATGGAAAACCTTCTTCAGTTCTACCACCAGAATTAATATAGTATTGCTGACGCAGAACCGTAAAGGTTTTGCGTTTTTCATCAGCTGAATTATTTTTGACGGTCATGAAAACTTAAACACAAAAACAGCCGTCGGACACTTTCCGGAGAAAGGTGACGGCTGCTATAAATCTACAGTGCAGTAATTTGTTCTTTCGTTATTGTTTTATGATTTGATTTCAGCGAAAGTGCCTGAATTTCCCCCATTTTACCGAGGTCCAGATTTCCTCCGCTGACAATAACTCCTGTATGTTCAGAGTCTATTTTGTCGTTATATGCCAGGAGTGCTGCGAGTGCTGATGCACCTGCACCCTCTACCAATGATTTCGTACGCTCAAGCAGATAGATCATTGCGTACGCAATTTCACTTTCCGACACGCAGTAGATTTCATCTACGTACTGACGGACAACCTGCTGTGTCAATTCACCGGGCTGTTTAACCGCGATTCCTTCTGCTATCGTACTGCAGCTGTCCAAGAGCACATGGTCGTCTTTAGTATAATATGATTTAAACATCGAAGGTGCATTTGCTGCCTGCACACCGATTATTTTAATAGATGGTTTAATCATCTTCGCTGCAACCGCGATACCGCTTATTAATCCGCCGCCGCCAATCGGTACGATAATCGTATCCAGCTGTGGAATTTCTTCCAGCATTTCAACACCGATTGAACCTTGTCCTGCCATGATGTCATAGTCATCAAAAGGATGAACGTATGTTGCACCTGTCAGTTTTTTATGTTCCAGGGATGCAGTGTATGCTTCCTGGAAACTCTGTCCGACAAGCTTAACAACAGCACCGTATCCTCTTGTTGCTTCAACTTTGGCTGAAGGTGTTCCCTCCGGCATAAAGATTGTTGCAACAGCATTCAATTTCTTCGCTGCAAGCGCAACGCCCTGGGCATGATTCCCGGCAGATGCAGTCACCACACCCGCTTCAAGCTGTGCCGGAGTCAGTCTCGACAATTTGTAAGAAGCACCCCGGTATTTAAATGCGCCCGTTTTCTGATGATTTTCCAACTTCATATAAACTTTCTTGCCGGTTTTTTCATTTGTAGTCTGCGATGTTACCACCGGTGTCTTGTGTACGTTTCCGCGCAGATATTCCATAGCATCTCTGACTAAATCATTATTTAACGAATTCCCAAAAGACCACGCTCCTCAAAAGCTGTTATTTTTTCTTCATTTAATAAAGTTAATGCAATATCATCCCAGCCGTTAATTAATTTTTCTTTATGATAGGCCGGAATTTCAAAGTCCAGTGTTTTTCCGCTGCTGTCTGTAACTTTCTGTGTCTCAAGATCAACTGACAGAGTAAAATCTCCGTCCTTTGACTGCTCCTGCCACTCTGCCACCTGCTCTTCCGGCATCTTAATTAGGATGATGCCGTTCTTAAATGCGTTTGAATAGAAAATATCCGCAAATCCCGGTGCAATAATTACTTTGTACCCGTAATCAAGCAGTGCCCACGGCGCGTGCTCCCTCGATGAGCCGCAGCCGAAGTTATCACCGGCAACAAGTACCGAAGCACCGTCGAATTTCGGATCATCCATATCGAAGTCTTCCCGCTTCGAACCGTCGTCATTAAAACGCCAGTTGTGAAATACGAACTGTCCAAACCCGGTACGTTCGATACGTTTTAAAAACTGCTTCGGGATAATCTGGTCCGTGTCCACATTGGAACGGTTCAGCGGATAGACTTTACCCTCGTGCTTTGAAATTGCCTCCATAATTACCCTCCTATGCAGTGACTCTGCTCTGATATTTTCTGACGTCTACGAAGCGACCGTTAATCGCTGCAGCAGCGGCCATTTCAGGGCTGACAAGGTGAGTTCTTGCACCATTACCCTGGCGTCCTTCAAAGTTGCGGTTTGATGTGGATGCACAGCGTCCGCCCGGCGGTACAGTGTCTTCGTTCATACCAAGACATGCACTGCACCCGGCATTCCGCCATTCAAATCCTGCATCGATAAATACTTTGTCTATGCCAAGTGCTTCCGCTTCCTGTTTAACGAGAAATGATCCCGGTACAACGATTGCTTTCACACCTTCTTTAACTTTACTGCCCTGAATAATATCCGCTGCACGCTGTAAGTCCAGTACACGGGAGTTCGTGCAGGAACCGATAAAGACATGGTCAATTTCTATATCTGTAATTGCCATTCCCTCTTCAAGTCCCATATACTCCAGAGCACGCTTCGTTGAATCTTCATCTTTTGAGCCGCTGACAACAGGAGTGGTCGAACTGATTGGAACGACCATACTCGGGTTTGTCCCCCATGATACCTGCGGTTCAATTTCAGAAGCATCAATTTCAAGTGTTGTATCATATTCAGCACCTTCGTCAGTACGAAGATCCAGCCATTCTTCTGCAAGTGCATTGTATTCTGCTTCATCTCTCGGAACATAACGGCGCCCGCGAAGGAAGTCCACTGTCGTTTCATCCGGGGAGATTAAACCGGCACGTGCACCGCCTTCAATCGACATGTTACATACCGTCATACGGCCTTCCATCGTTAAGTCCCTGATCGCCTGTCCGGTATATTCCACAACATGACCGGTACCGAAATCAACACCGAATTTCGCAATAATAGCGAGAATTAAATCCTTCGCTGTTACACCGACACTTAATGCTCCATTAACTTTTACATTCATCGTTTTAGGCTTCGACTGAGTCAATGTCTGCGTTGCAAATACGTGTTCCACTTCACTCGTCCCGATGCCGAATGCGAGTGCACCGAACGCACCGTGTGTCGATGTATGCGAGTCACCGCAGACAATCGTTTTACCCGGCTGCGTCAGACCGAGCTGCGGCCCGATGACGTGAACGATTCCCTGATCCGGGTGGTACATATCCGCCAGCTTAATACCGAATTCCTCACAGTTTTTCTTTAAAGCATCCATCTGCTTTTGGGCGATGGCATCCTGTGTGTCTTCTCTGTTTTTTGTCGGTACATTATGATCCATCGTTGCAAACGTTAAATCCGGACGGCGGACTTTTCTGTTATTTAAGCGCAATCCTTCAAAAGCCTGAGGTGAAGTCACTTCATGGATTAGATGCTGATCGATATAGAGCAGATCCGGTTTGCCTTCTTCTTGATGAACGACATGCCGTTCCCAGATTTTTTCGATAATTGTTTTTTTCTGAGCCATGTTAATCTTCTCCTTTAACTTTTTTACAGAACGCTGATAATTTTTTCAGTCATTTCCGTCGTAGATAACGTTACTGCTCTGTCAATTTGTAAATCTCCCGTTTTAAAGCCGTCTGCCAGGACCTGGTTCACAGCTTTTTCAATCGCTGCTGATTCTTCATGCAGCCCGAATGAATATTTCAGCATCATGCCGACGGACAACATCATACCGATTGGATTCGCTTTATTTTCTCCTGCAATATCAGGTGCTGAACCGTGAATCGGTTCAAACAGCCCGAGTCCTTTATCACTTAAACTCGCTGACGGCAGAACACCGAGAGAGCCGGTGATTACAGATGCTTCATCACTTAATATATCTCCGAACAGGTTTTCTGTGACGATGACATCGAAATAAGAGGGATTCGTTATCAACTTCATTGCAGCTGCATCAACCAGTTCGTGTTCGACTGTCACTTCGGGATATTCACTGCTTACTTTATTGACGATCTCCCGCCACATTCTGCTGGATTCGAGTACATTTGCCTTATCCACCGATGTTAAATGTTTACGTCTCGACATCGCAGTATCAAAAGCAGTTCGAACGATGCGTTCGATTTCCCCGTAAGTGTAAGTCAGAGTATCTACGACGCTTTGACCACCGTCACGGCGCTCACTCGGCTGACCGAAGTACAGTCCCCCTGTCAGCTCCCTGACAATCATTAAATCACTGCCGCGAACTACATGCTGTTTCAGCGGTGAAGATGCTTCCAGTGAATCAAAAATTGTTACGGGACGCAGGTTTGCAAAGAGATTGAACTGCTTGCGGATTTTTAACAGTCCCTGTTCCGGACGGATTTTGCTGTCGGCCCATTTTGGGCCGCCGACTGCGCCGAGCAGAATTGCATCAGCAGATTCACATGCTTCAATGGTTTCAGCCGGCAGCGGATCGTTATGTTTATCTATAGCGATCCCGCCTATGTCTTTTGACTCAACTGTAAATTCGTGATTATATTTTTCTCCCACAGCCTTCAGCAGTTCGTGAGCCGAGTTCATAATTTCCGGGCCGATACCATCGCCGGGAAGTGTAATTATATGTTTTTTCATTGCCGTTTCTCCCCTTTATGCATTTACGCTGATTGCAGGTTCTGTCGCATGTTCACTCATCAGATAACGGTTGACTGCATTAAAATATGCATTCGCCGATGCTGCAAGAACATCCTGTGCAGTACCCCGGCCGGAAAATTTCTGACCGTTAATATTAATTTGAACACGCGATTCCGCGAGGGCGTCTTTACCGCCGCCGACAGAACTTAACTGGTAGTCGAGCAGATTTGTCGATTCCGACAGTATCTCCTGGATTGCTTTATATAACGCCTCCACGCTGCCTGAACCTGTTACTTCGTGCGATACTGGCTCTCCAGCCGGTGTGACGACATCGATATGTGCTTTCGTCTGTCCGTCCTGTTCGTAATTAACATAGAAGTTGTCGAGGACATAACGTTCAATATTCGATGCATCTGTTTTAATCTCCATAATGATTGAATAAATATCATCATCTGTGACTTCTTTTTTATGATCCGTCAGTGCTTTAAAATTCTTAAATGCTGCTGACAGCTCTTCATCGGAAAGTTCAACGTTAAATGATTTTACTTTGTCTTTAAACGCATGTCGTCCGGAATGTTTACCCAGGAACAGCGTATTTGCCGAGTCCGCCGAAACACCGACCAGAGCCGGGGATATAATTTCATAAGTTTCCGCATTTTTCAACATGCCGTCCTGGTGAATACCCGATTCATGAGCATAGGCATTGCGGCCGATAATCGCTTTGTTCGGCTGCACCGTCATGCCTGTCAGTTTAGCCACAACATCACTTGAACGTTTAATTTCCTGAAGGTTTAAGTTTGTCGTATACGGATAAGCATCTCCGCGTATATGAAGTGCGACTGCAATTTCTTCCAGCGCTGCGTTTCCTGCACGTTCACCGATACCGTTAATGGAACATTCTATCTGTGTCGCTCCATTTTCTATACCTGCGATGGAGTTTGCAACTGCCATCCCAAGATCGTTATGGCAATGCGTCGACAATATTGCCTGATTGATATTCGGTACGTTTTCACTTACATACCTGAACATCTCTCCGTATTCCTCAGGTGTTGTATAGCCGACTGTATCAGGCAGGTTAATAATGGATGCACCTGCTTCGATCACCGCTTCAATAATCTCTGCTAAAAATGGAAGCTCCGTACGGGACGCATCCTCAGCTGACCATTCCACTTCATTAAAAAGTGTCTTTGAATACTTCACCATTTCTACAGACGTGTCGATCACCTGCTGTTTATCCATCTTCAGCTTGAACTCGCGGTGAATCGGACTCGTTGCCAAAAAGATGTGAATTCTTGGACTCGGCGTGTTTTTCAGCGCTTCGTATGCACGGTCAATATCGTGCTTTTTAGTTCTGGCAAGTGCTGTAACAGATGATTTTTTAATCGTATCCGCAATGAGCTTCACTGCCTGGAAGTCACCTTCTGAAGATGCAGGAAAGCCTGCTTCTATAACGTCAACGCCGAGTCGCTCGAGCTGCTTTGCAATCTCCAGTTTTTCCTGCTTATTTAAGTTTACTCCGGGTGACTGCTCACCATCTCTCAGCGTAGTATCAAAAATTTTAATATCAGTTATATCAGTCATATTGACCTTCCTCTCTTCAGTTTTATTATTTTATCTGATCGGGTTTTGAACAAATGGCATTAAATCTCTTAATTCCTGACCGACTGCCGTAATCGGATGGTTATATTCGCTGTTGTTGATCGCATTGTACTGGGGACGTCCAGCCTGGTTTTCTAGAATCCATCCTTTAGCGAACTGGCCGTTCTGGATTTCTGTCAGTACTTCACCCATGCGCGCTTTAGTTTCTTCATTAATTACGCGCGGTCCGCTGACGAAGTCACCCCACTGTGCCGTATCGGAAATTGAGTAGCGCATGTTTTCCATTCCGCCTTCGTACATTAAATCCACGATAAGTTTTAACTCGTGCAGACATTCGAAATATGCAACTTCCGGCTGGTAGCCTGCTTCAGTTAACGTTTCAAATCCTGCTTTAACTAATGAAGTCAGTCCGCCGCACAGTACTGCCTGTTCCCCGAACAGATCCGTTTCTGTTTCTTCCTGGAATGACGTTTCGAGAACGCCTGCACGTGCAGCTCCGATTCCCTGAGCATATGCTTTTGCAACATCCGCTGCACTGCCTGTAACATCCTGGAATACACCGAATAATGCAGGTACACCTGCTTCTTCCTGATACGTACGGCGTACTAAGTGCCCGGGTCCTTTCGGAGCAACTAAAAATACATCTACGTTTTCCGGCGGCACAATCTGATTAAAGTGAACGTTGAAACCGTGTGCGAAAGCCAGTGCACTGTTTTCTTTTAAGTTAGCCTTAATTTCCGCTTCGTATACTTTCGGCTGACCTTCATCCGGCAGTAATACCATCGTTACATCTGCATCTTTAACTGCTTCTCCGACAGTTCTTACATCAAAGCCGTCTTCTTTCGCTTTATCGAAAGATTTACCTTCGCGGAGACCGACGATTACATTATGGCCTGAGTCTCTTAAGTTCTGCGCATGTGCGTGTCCCTGCGAACCGTATCCTACGATCGCTACTGTTTTACCTTGTAAGCCTGCTGTGTTGATATCTTTGTCATAATAAACTTTAGCCATAATTTAATTTCTCCCTTTTATACATATATTATTTATTTAATTTAAACACTTAGTGTTTTTAAATCCTGAATACCTTTTTGCTGTCCGCGTCTGAATGCTGTTACACCGGTACGGGATAAATCCTTCAAACCGTATGGTGTCAGCAGCTCGATTAACGCATCCACCTTATCCGGTTTACCGGTAACTTCTATAATGAGTGAGTTTCTTGAAACATCGAGCACCCGTGCTCTGAACGGCTCGATAATACTTTGAATTTCGCCTCTCGATGTGCTGTTTGCCCCAACTTTAATAAGGGCGAGCTCACGGGAGACAATTTTAGAATCCGTAATATCATCGACTTTAAGTACATCGATTTGTTTGTGCAGCTGTTTGGTCAGCTGCTCGGAGCTCTTGTCGTTGGAAATTTCAACGACAATGGTCATTTTGGATATTCCGGGTGCCTCCGATGCACCGACTGTAATACTTTCGATGTTAAAACCGCGTTTGGCGAGCATACCGGTAACTCTGTTTAAAACACCGCTTGAGTTTTGTACTGTCAGTGTAATTACTCGCTGCATTGTCTCACTCCTATCATTTCATGATTCCCCTTACCTGCCGGGACCATCGGATATACAAGGTCAAGTTTCACAACTCTGGCATCAATCAGTACCGGTTCATCAGATGTCATTGCTTCTCTCAGTTCTTCCGACACTTTATCTTCCTCAGTAAATCTGTATGATTTAACGCCGAAGCTTTCACCCAGTTTCACAAAATCCGGATTCGTCTGCATCAGGGACTCTGAATAACGTTCATCGTAAAACTTCTCCTGCCACTGTCTCACCATACCGAGTGCTTCGTTGTTGACGATGACTACTTTCACCGGCAGATTGTACTGCTTCAGCGTGGCAAGTTCCTGCATTGTCATCTGGAATCCACCGTCTCCGACTACAGCCACCACTGTTTTTTCCGGGAATGCAAGCTGTGCACCGATGGCTGCCGGAAGACCGAAGCCCATCGTGCCGAGACCGCCGGATGTGACGAAATGATTCGGCTGGTTAAAGTGATAGAACTGTGCACTCCACATCTGATGCTGACCGACATCTGTCGTTACAATCGCTTCACCGGCAGTTGCATCATATACCTGTTCGATAAACCACTGCGGTGAGATTAAATCTTCGCTGCGATCGTACCAGAGTGGATTCTGTTGTTTATCAGCCTGTGTTTTGTGTCTCCAGCTGTCAATAACTTTCATCTCGCATTTGCCGCTGTTTAACATTTCAAGTGCTTCTTTCGCATCCGCAACGACCGGTATTTGCGTTTCCACGTTCTTACCAATTTCTGCCGGGTCGATATCTATATGTGCAACTCTGGCATGCGGTGCAAAATCTGCAATTCTTCCTGTCAGTCTGTCATCAAACCGGGCACCGATATTAATCAGCAGATCTGATTCATGAATCGCCATGTTGGCAGCGTACGTACCGTGCATTCCCGCCATACCGAGGAAATTTTTATCGTCTGCGTTAAAAGTACCAAGACCAAGCAGCGTCGATACTACCGGCAGATCATACTGTTTAACGAACTGACGAAGTTCTTCTGAAGCTTTTGCAAACTGAACCCCGGCACCTGTTAACACTACCGGACGCTCTGCTTTCTGCAGCGCTTCAAGAAGGCGGCTGATCTGCAGCGGGTTCGGCTTTGTTGTCGGCTGGTAACCGGGAAGATGAATTGCATCATCTGCCGCCTCTTCCACCACTGCCTCCGAAATGTTTTTCGGAATATCCACAACGACCGGACCGGGACGGCCGGTAGATGCGATATGAAATGCTTCTTTAACTATTCTTTTTAAATCTTTTACGTCAGTTACCTGATAGTTGTGCTTTGTAATCGGTGTTGTCAAACCGATGATATCTGCTTCCTGAAAAGCATCTGTACCGATTACTTTGGTAGATACCTGACCGGTAAATGCCACTATAGGCAGTGAATCCATCATCGCGTCGGTTATGCCCGTAATTAAGTTTGTTGCACCGGGACCGCTCGTTGCGATAACAACGCCCGGTTTACTGCTCACTCTTGCATATCCTTCTGCTGCGTGGATTAAGCCCTGTTCATGTCTACAAAGAATGTGTTTGAATGAACTCTCATGACGGTAGAGCGCATCGTAAATCGGAAGGACAGCACCGCCCGGATATCCGAAGACAGTATCTACTTCTTGTTCCGCTAATGCTTCTACTAATAAGTCAGCACCTGTTTTTATATTCGCAATAACTTCCTGTGAGTGTTCAACTTCAACCTTCATATTATTTCCTCCTTATAGCATAAACTTAAAATAAAAAACTCCATTCTCCCTATCGATCATTGTAATCATGATCAATGGGGAGAAAGGAGCTTTCACGGTACCACCCAAATTTGTACACACATTTCTGTGCATACCTCTGCAACTGGCATAACCAGTTAAAATTAATAACGAGTTTTAACCCGTCCCTGCCTACTTCTTTTCAGCCGGGCACTCAGGGATGAGATTCTCAACTGCTGCATTCCGGATTCACACCATCCACCCGGTCTCTGAAAATGCTCTGCAATATCGAAGTTCCCTTCAACGCTTTAAGTTCTGAACTATTTAAATTGTTTGATTATTTAAATTTCTTAATGAATGTATAATACCCCGGATATAAAACAAAAGCAACAGCAAAAAGCCAATTATTTTAAATAATCTAACATTTCTGATAATGTAATCGTTTCCAATGCTGATATGTCCGTCTTCTCATAAAATCAATGTTTTTATTACTTTTTACACCTTTCCAGGTTTCTTTATAAAAATATAAAAACCCGTACATAATTTTCATTGGAATGTTTTATGTACGGGTTTAGGAGTAATTTTATTTAATTGATTAGTTTCTTCCTGGCAAATCATCACGATTGAAGAAATCTGTAATTGCACCTTTCGATGATGAAGATACGATATGTGCATATTTACCAAGTACGCCTTTACTGTGGAGCGGAGGCAATACTAAATCTTTACGGCGTTTTTCAATCACTTCATCAGAAACATTGAACGACAGTTCTTTAGTATCCTGATCAATGGTAACGATATCTCCTGTCTGAATCAGGGCAACATTCCCCCCGTCCTGCGCTTCCGGTGCAATATGCCCGACTACAAGTCCGTGGGTTCCGCCGCTGAATCGGCCATCCGTTAAGAGTGCGACATCCTCACCGAGACCCTTGCCGACAATTAAACTGGATAATGAAAGCATTTCCGGCATCCCCGGTCCACCTTTAGGTCCTACATAACGTACAATAACCACGTCACCTTTAACAACCTCATTAGCCATAACCGCTTCGATTGCAGCCTGTTCCGTATCGAATACTTTAGCCTCGCCGACATGACGGCGCACTTTAACTCCCGACACTTTTGCCACCGCACCTTCAGGTGCCAGGTTTCCTTTAAGGACAATTAACGGACCGTCGGCACGTTTTGGATTTTCAAGTGGAAGAATGACATCCTGTCCTTCTTTTAAATGTTCAACATCTGCAAGGTTTTCAGCAACCGTTCTGCCGGTAACTGTCAGACAGTCTCCATGAATATATCCTTTTTCATACAGATACTTCATAACACCCTGTACTCCGCCGACATTAAACAGATCCTGGAAGACGTATTTACCGGACGGCTTCAAATCTGCAAGATGCGGTACTTTTTCCTGGAAGTCATTAAAGTCGTCAATAGTCAGCTCGACTTCCGCTGCATGTGCAATTGCAAGTAGATGAAGAATTGCATTTGTCGAACCGCCAAGTGCAAGAACGACGGTGATCGCATTCTCAAAAGCTTCTCTCGTTAAAATATCTTTCGGATAAATTTCTTTTTCAAGAAGATTCAGTACAGCTTTACCCGCCTCGTAGACATCCTGTTCTTTTTCTTTCGTAACCGCAGGATTTGATGCTGATCCCGGAAGACTTAAGCCCATCGCTTCGATGGCTGCAGCCATCGTATTTGCTGTGTACATACCGCCGCAGGCACCCGGACCCGGACATCCTGCACATTCCACCCGTTTTAATTCTGCATCATCGATGTCGCCGTTGTTCCATTTGCCTACGCCTTCGAACACTGATACAAGATCGATATCCTGGCCGTTGTGACGGCCCGGTGCAATCGTTCCCCCGTATACGAATACGGCCGGAATGTTAGTATTCGCAATGGCAATTGCACAGCCCGGCATGTTTTTATCACAACCGCCAATAGCTACAAATGAGTCAAAGTTCTGTCCCTGGACCATTGTTTCAATTGAGTCTGCAATGATGTCTCTTGACGGCAGTGAAAACCTCATACCCGGTGTTCCCATGGCAATACCGTCTGCTACAGTAATAGTATTGAATTGCACCGGCACACCGCCGGCTTCCGATACACCCTCTTTAGCAAATTGTGCCAGATCATTTAAATGAACATTACATGGTGTCGTTTCCGCCCAGTTGCTGACTACGCCGATCTGCGGCTTTTTAAAACTTTCATCGTTAAAGCCGACAGCCCTGAGCATTGCTCTGTTTGGTGCTTTTAAGCCAGTATCATCATATACATGTGAACGAATTCTTATATCTTTCTTCTCTGTCATAATTTCCCCCGCCTTTTTAATCTTTTAAATTTCTGATTTTTTTACTTCTTTATGCTGTTCAATTGTTGCTTTATCTTCTTCTGTCAGCTCCTGACCTTTTCCAAGCTTACTGAGCCAGTTCGCTGCAAGTGAGCCGGAAATGTTGTGCCATACGCTAAACAGTGCACCCGGTACTGCAGCTATCGGTGAAAAGTGCGTCGCAGCAAGTGTTGTTGCGAGCCCTGAATTCTGCATACCAATTTCAATAGATAAAGTTTTAGTATCTCTCAGATCAAATCGGAACACTCTCCCCAGCAGATACCCTGTTAAGTAGCCCAGTAAATTATGGAGTACGACTACTGCAAAGATAAGCAGTCCTGACGTCAGTATATTTTCAACGTTATTTGATACTACAGCTGTAATTACACCGATAATACCGATTACTGAAATCAACGGCAGCACGCCGACAGCCTGCTCCACTTTGGAACCGAGCAGATACTGTACTGCTACACCGAGGGCAATCGGCACAAGTACAATCTGAATAATCGATATAAACATTGCCGAGAACGAAACCGGCAGCCATGCGCTTGCAAGAAGCAGCGTCAGCGCCGGAGTTATAACAGGTGCTAGTAAAGTCGATACAGATGTTGCCGTAACCGACAGCGCCATGTTCCCTTTTGCCAGGAACGTCATTACATTACTTGATGTTCCGCCGGGTGCACATCCGACAAGGATGACACCGATGGCAATTTCCGCCGGCAGCTGGAATAGAAGTACCAGGCCGAGTGCAATAAGCGGCATTATTGTATACTGCGCAATTACGAGTGTAATCACTTCTTTCGGTGCTTTGACCACTTGTTTAAAATCACGGAATTTTAAAGTCAGGCCCATGCCGAACATAATAATCCCAAGCAGCAGATTTATGTATGGTGCAATCCACGTAAAACCTCCAGGCAGAGCAAAAGCCAATGCTGCAAATAAAATGACCCAGACAGCGAACGTATTACCGATAAATGTACTCAATTTGATTAAAGCTTTCACATGAATCACTCCATTTTCAATTGTTATTTAGTTATAACAGGTATCATAACAGAAATTTTCAAAATTTAGAACTCGGATATTTGATTATTTAATAAATTCAGACAACTGATAATAAATATAATATTCTTCAACTATTGAAACAATCATGTTGTTAACGTTTACATATCACTTTTATAATTATGTGTAAAATTTTACAAAATAAAAAACCGGAAGAGCTTTTAAACTCTTCCGGTCAAAATAATTCTTAATTACGGTTTCTGCGGTCTACGTTATCTCTTCTCGTACGTGCAGGGTCTTCCCTGTCCGCTTCGTCAAAATCCACACCGCTGTTACGGTTATATTCATTTTCGGTTACCGGACGGTTAATGTTCCGAGAGTCAATGTTATCATCCACTGCGTTCACTTCATCTTCGTCGATACGGCTGAACTTGCGTGTACTTTCAATATCATCATGACTTGATTTATCATCGTAGCCGTATTCAGAATCTCTTTTTTCATGCAGTTTAACATCATCGTCAGCCGGAACTGCTGTACGGCGTTCCTCATGTCTGTGGCTCTGTTCATGACGATAGTCATCACGTGCATTGTAGTCATTACCTCTCCCGCGGTCATCACGCGGATAAGCATCTTCAGGATGTTCATTTTTCACTACAAGGTCTTTACGTGCAAACAGCAGAATTGCTGCGATAACGAAGAACAGTGAAGAAATTAACGTCACTACTAACGGTGCTGCTAAAATTGCTGCGAGCAGCAACAGTATTCCTGCTAAAATTCTGCGTCGCATATTCAGTAAACCGATTAGTGAAATAATTAAAGGCAGTACCAGATACAATGAAATCATCCAGAAATTACCGAGGAAGCCAAGTGTCATATCGATAACAGCCTGCGGATCGGCACCCTGCAGTTCCATCGTCTGAAGTTCCGCTTCCAACTGTGTTGTAACATTGTCAATTGTTGCCTGATCATTCATAGTAACTAATGAGAAAAACAATATTCCTGCTGTAAATGCCAGCAGCAGAAGCCAGCCGAGCCAGCCGAAAATTCTTTCAGCGATACGGCTGACAGGTTTTACTGTTTGTGTGTACTCTTTTGCCATAATAATCCTCCTAATTTGTCTTTATTGATTAATACCCATACTGAACCTTCTTTAATCAAGTGATATTTTAAATTGTAAAAACAGTTCATTGTATCGGCTGATCATCTCCGGACCGAGGTCTTTGTACATTTCCAAAGTTTCCAGCTGCGTATCTGCAGGGTAGAATCTTTCATCTTCACGTACCGTTTCGTCCATCAATTCCAGCGCGGCTGCATTCGGTGTCGCATAGCCGACCCAATCCGTATTCTGTGCCGCATTCTCACTGTCCAGCAGGAAGTTAATAAACTGATAGGCACCGTCCTGATTGGTCGAACTTTTCGGAATCACCATCGCATCGAACCAGAGATTCGACCCTTCAGACGGTATTGTATAATTCAAATCTTCATTTTCCCACATAATATCCTGCGCCATACCGCTCCATACGACAGCAACTTCTGCTTCGTTTTCCGTCATCATCGCAGCAATTTCATCGCCGACAACACCTCTTATATTCGGCGAAAGTTCCAGCAGTTTATCCGTAGCTGCAGTCAGCTTTTTGTCATCTGTTTCGTTGAGTGATTCCCCCAGGCTGTTTAAGGACATACCCAGCACTTCGCGCGCTCCGTCCACCATTAGAATTTCATTCTTCAGAGATTCATTCCACAATGTGTTCCAGGTTGAAAAATCAAGGTCAGATGCAGTGTTTTCATTATATAAAATCCCGACTGTACCAAAGAAATACGGTACAGAATATTCGATAAGCGCTTCAGGCATCCGCGCTGCAATGTCCGGATCGATATTTGCAGCATTCGGAAGCCTGCTGTAATCGAGTTTCATAATTAAGTCGTCCTTAACCATTTTCTCAACAGTATACTCACTCGGAAAAATGACATCGTAAGGTGTACCGCCCTGATTCACCTTAACCATCATTGCTTCGTTTGAATCAAAGGTTTCGTAGACGACGCGAATTCCGGTTTCATCATAAAAGGCATCCAGCAGTTCAGGATCGATATATTCTCCCCAGTTATAAACATACAATGTATTGTCTGAACTTCCTTCAGACTGTTCAAGCATATCTGCAGCAGCAAACAGCAGTAATCCTGCTGCAACGGAGACTGTAATTAAGCTGATAAATGTCTTCATTTCACCGTACCTCTTTTCATCTGGTTACGCGTACTCAGTAGATAGTATATAAATACGAGAGAAAGGACAAATATAAATATCAGCGTGGATACCGCATTAATTTCCAGTGTGATTCCTCTCCGTGCCATAGCATATATTTCAACTGACAATACGGAAAATCCGCTTCCCGTCACAAAAAATGTCACGGCAAAGTCATCCAGTGAATATGTCAGTGCCATAAAGAATCCCGCTATAATACCCGGCTTTATAAAAGGAATAATTACTTTTAGTATTATCGTCTTTGAATCCGCACCGAGATCTCTTGCTGCATCGACAAGTGAACGGTTCATATTGTAGAGCTTCGGCAGTATCATCAGCACGACAATCGGTACCGAAAATGCAATGTGCGCAAGTATTACAGAAACCGGCCCCAGTGAAATACCGAGAACTGTAAAGAGAATTAACAGAGATGCACCGATTATCACATCCGGCGACACGATCATTATATTGTTAATACTTAACAGCAGATGTCTCGTACTGTGTTTCACATTGTATAAAAACAATGCACCGCCGAGGCCGATTAATGCTGCAGCTGCACTTGAAATTAATGCAACCGCCAGTGTATTAAGAATAATCACAATCAGGCGCGTATCGGTGAATATATTCAGGTAGTGTTCGACAGTAAAACTATCAAAACTGCTCATGCTGCCGGCACTGTTAAAAGAGTAAAACATTAAGTAAAAAATCGGGAAATACAGCAGAATTACAACCAGTGTCAGATAGTAATTTGAAAGTTTCCTCATATCTTACCCGCCTGCTTTCTGCTGCCGCCGGTAAAGATCATAACAATCAGCATAATTAAAATTAAAAATACACCGATTGTCGAACCCATTCCCCAGTTTTCGTTAGTTAAAAACTGCTGTTCAATTGCTGTGCCGAGAGTGATTACTTTATTGCCGGTAATCAGTCTGGTAATCATAAACAGACTGAGTGACGGTATAAATACAACCTGGACGCCGGTTTTTACACCTTCCAAAGACAGCGGCATAATCATTTTGAACAGCACTTCCATGCTGTTCGCCCCAAGATCTTTTGCTGCACTGAGCAGATTATTATCGATATCATCAATTGCATTAAATACAGGCAGCAGCATAAACGGCATAAATATATATACGCTCACTATGATAAAAGCTGCATCGCTGAACAGAAGCGGAAATTCACCAAGCCCGATATATGCGGCAATATCATTCACGACACCCCTGCGGCCGAAAATACCGATAAATGCATACGTTTTTAACAGCAGATTAATCCATGTCGGCAGTATGATAATCAGGAGCCACATCGCTTTTCTTTTCGTGCTGCTGATTACAAGAGCCAGCGGATAACTGACAAGCAGAGTAAACAGCGTAATTAAAAATGCATACCAGAAAGATGAAACGGTCATTTTTATATAATTTTCAGACAGGAATGCAGCATAGTTTCCAAGCGTAATATTTCCGGATAAATCAATAAAACTGTAACCGGTCATTAACAGAAGCGGAACGATAACAAACAGCAGCATCCAGATAAAATAAGGAACGGCTATTAAACGCTTCATCTACTGTTCCTCCTGGAATGACTCAAGCCGTTCATTAAATTCATCTTCGTCCTCACCCGGAATCATTATATGAATATCTTCCGGCTCAAAATTCAGCGATACCCTGCTGCCTGTTTCTGCATTTTTCGTCGAATGAAGCACCCATTCATATCCATCTTCGTCGATACAGCATATTTCATAGTGTACACCCCTGAACAATGTTGAATCGACAGTCACGTTCAGCTTTCCCTCATTATGTTTAACGATAAAAATATCTTCGGGACGAATCATTACATCGACCGGAGTACCGGGATTAATGCCCCCGTCAATACATCCGTATGTTTTCCCGTATATATCTACTTTCATATCTTCCACCATCGTGCCTCTGACGATATTTGATTCACCGATAAAGTCCGCAACATATCTGTTAAGCGGTTCATCGTATATATCTTTCGGTGTACCGGCCTGGACGATATTCCCTTTTTGCATCACGATAATTTCATCACTTAAAGCGAGCGCTTCTTCCTGATCATGCGTCACAAAAATAAATATGATTCCCAGTCTTTTTTGCATTTCCTTCAGTTCATACTGCATATCCACACGCAGTTTCTGGTCAAGTGCTGACAGCGGTTCATCGAGCAGCAATATGTCCGGCTCATTTACGACTGCCCGTGCAATTGCAACACGCTGGCGCTGACCGCCGGATAATTCACTGATGTCCCGGTATTTATATTCCGTTAAGTTTGTGAGCTTTAATACTTCCAGTACTTTTTCATCGATTATTTTTTTGTTTACTTTTTTAACTTTTAAGCCGAATGCGATATTCTCGTATACATTCAGATGGGGAAACAGTGCGTAATCCTGAAAGACCGTATTTACCTTCCTTTTGTTCGCACCGACACCGTTCATTTTTGTATTGCCGAAAAAAATCTCACCGCCGGTTGGATGAATAAAACCGCCGATGAGCTTTAATACAGTTGTCTTCCCGCAGCCCGAAGGACCGAGAATTGTATAAAACTTATTATTTTGAAACGTATAATTTATATTATGCAGTATCTTATTATCATTATATGATTGCGTAATATTGTGAAGCTTAATAACTGTCATAGCTGACCTCCCCTGTAATCATTCAATTTATTATATGCGAGGACGCTGCAGTATGACAATCTTTTTTTAAGGCTTAATTATATCTGAAGGTGCTGCATCTTTCAGCTGTTTAATCAGCAGATACGGGACCATGCCACTGACTTTTTCATACTCTTTAAACAGTGTTTTTTCTTCTGATTTTGACGGGACGATTTCTTTAAAATCCCTGTATGCTTCCTCGAACTTTCCTGCAAGCACACCTTCCTCATAACCGATCTCAACAGCCTGATAAAACGACATTACATGCAGTATTTCCTCAGTACTCCAGTCATAATCGAGCGGATACGAATATTCATTATTCATTATAATTACCTCCAAATAAAATAAAGGCCAGAGTAATTAACCCTGACCTTTAAAATTTATAAAATTACATTGAGTGAATCGGACGTCCTAAAGCAACTTCAGCTGCTTCCATAGGAATTTCACCTAATGTAGGGTGCGCATGGATTGTTAGAGCGATATCCTCAAGTGTCATACCAGTTTCAACTGCAAGACCAAGTTCAGAAATAATATCCGAAGCTCCGTTACCTGCAACCTGAGCACCGATCACGAGACCGTCTTCTTTACGTGCGACAACTTTAACGAAACCGTCTGTTTTGTTAAGTCCAAGTGCACGGCCGTTAGCCTGGAACGGGAACTTGCCTGTAACAACTTCAAGACCTTTGTCTTTAGCCTGTTTTTCATTGTAACCCACTGTAGCCAGTTCCGGCTCAGTGAAACATACTGCTGGCATAGCGATGTAATCAACTTCTGATTTTTCGCCTGCGATTGCTTCAGCAGCAACTTTACCTTCGTAACTTGCTTTGTGGGCAAGTGGAAGTCCGTCAACGATATCACCGATAGCATAAATATTGGATACGCTTGAACGTGACTGTTTATCAACTTCGATTAAACCTCGGTCAGTCATTTTAATTCCTAACTCTTCAAGACCAAGTTCATCAGTGTTTGGTCTGCGGCCTACAGTAACAAGTACGTAGTCAGCTTCAACTTCATGAGTTTCATCTTTAGCTTCGTAAGTTACTTTAACTCCGTTGTCAGTTTCTTCAGCAGATTTAGCCATTGCTTTAGTTACAATCGTAGCATTTTTAGATTTAAGGTTTTTCTTAACAAGCTGAGTCATCTGTTTTTCGAAACCGCCTAAAATATCAGGTGTTCCTTCAAGAATTGTCACTTCAGTACCAAAGTTGGCATAAGCAGAACCAAGCTCAGTACCGATATATCCGCCGCCGATAACGATTAGTTTCTCAGGCGCTTCTTCAAGTGACAGTGCACCGGTAGAATCTAAAATACGGCCGCCGAATTTAAATCCTGGAATTTCAATCGGACGTGAACCAGTTGCGATAATTGCATTTTTAAACTCGTAAGTCTGTGACTGCTTGTCATCCATAACTTTTAGCTTGTTGCTGTCTACAAAGTAAGCTTCACCTTTAACAACGTTGACTTTGTTTCCTTTAAGGAGCATGTCAACACCGCCGACAAGTTTGTTTACTACGCTGTCTTTAAACTCCTGAACTTTAGAGAAGTCTAATTTAACGCCTTCAGTAATAACACCCATGTCTTCAGAGTTTTGAGCTTCCTGGTAACGGTGAGCTGATGAAATCATTGCTTTTGAAGGAATACATCCGACGTTTAAGCATACTCCGCCCACGTTGCCTTTCTCAACCAGTGTTACATTCTGGCCAAGCTGTGCAGCTCTGATCGCAGCGACATATCCGCCGGGACCTGCACCAATTACAATTGTATCTGTTTCAATAGGAAAATCTCCAACTACCATTTTACTACCCCTCCATTAATAATAAATCCGGATTATTAAGCAGACGCTTAATGTGATTTAAAGCATTTTGAGCTGTTGCGCCATCAATTTGTCTATGGTCGTAACTTAGTGATAGTGCGAGAACACGCGCTGCGACAATTTCTCCGTCTTTGACAACAGGCTGTTCTTCGATGCGTCCGATTCCTAAAATAGCAACTTCCGGCTGGTTGATAACAGGTGTGAACCATTTACCGCCTGCTGAACCAAGATTCGAAATCGTTACTGAACCGCCCTTCATCTCATCTGATGAAAGTTTGCCGTCACGTGCTTTTGTAGCCAGTTCGTTTATTTCATCAGAAATTTCGAACATTGAAAGTTTGTCAGCATCATTTACAACAGGTACTACTAAACCTTTTTCAGTATCTGCCGCAATACCTACATTATAGTAATGTTTCTGAATGACTTCAAATGTTTCATTATCAATTGAAGTGTTAAGTTCAGGATATTTCTTAAGTGCTGATACAAGTGCTTTAACAACATAAGGAAGGAATGTTAATTTAACACCCTGCTCCGCTGCAATTTCCTTGAACTTCTTACGGTGATCCCACAGTGCATCAACTTCCACTTCGTCGATGTGTGTAACGTGAGGAGATGTGTGTTTAGAATTAACCATTGCTTTCGCAATCGCTTTTCTCATACCGCTCATCTTCTCGCGTGTTTCAAGATCGCCCGTCGCCTGTTTGGCAGGTGCTTTCTTCTCAGCTGCTGGTTCAGCAGTTTCTTCTGAAGATTCAGTTTCAGCCTCTGCAGGTTTAACAGATTCTTTTCCGAAGTTCTCGATATCTTCTTTCAGGATTCGGCCGTTCTTACCAGTACCTGCAACCTCTTTAATATTTACACCGTTTTCACGTGCAAATTTACGTACAGAAGGCATTGCAATAACAATTTTATCGCTGTCTGCTGCATCAGTATCTGCTTTTTTGTCTTCTTTATTCGGAGTTTCTTCAGAAACCTTCTCTTCTTCAGCAGGTTTCGCTGCATCATCTGCAGGTTTTTCAGCTTTGTTTTCTGACTTTTCATCAGAACCTGAATCTTCGCTGCCGTCATCAATCGTTACAATTGTCGTCCCGACAGTAGTAACTTCGCCTTCTTCGACATGGATTTTAGAAATTGTCCCATCTACCGGAGATGGAATTTCTACGACTGCTTTATCATTTTGAATTTCTACCAATACATCATCTTCGTTAATTTTATCGCCTTCGGCTACTAACCATTTTGCGATTTCCCCTTCGTGAATTCCTTCACCGATGTCCGGGAGTTTAAATTCAAATGCCATAACTATTCCTCCTATTTATTAGACTTTAGAAATCCAGCACTTCTTTTGCACGTTCAATGATATCATCTTTGTTCGGCAGCCACACACTTTCAGCTGCAGTGAATGGATATACTGTGTCCGGTGCAGTAACGCGTTTAATCGGTGCTTCAAGGTGCAGAATTGCGCGCTCTGATAATTCAGATACGACGTTTGCTGCAACACCGGCCTGACGCTGTGCTTCCTGGATAACTACTGCTCTGTTTGTCTTTTTAACAGATTCGATTAACGTCTCGTAATCAACAGGTGAAACAGTACGAAGGTCGATAACTTCCGCACTCACGTCCTCTTCAGCAAGCGCTTCTGCAGCTTTCATTGCTTCCTGGACCATTGCACCGTAAGCGATCAGTGTAATGTCAGTACCTTCCTGTTTAACGCTTGCTTTACCGATTTCCACTTCGTAGTCCTCTTCAGGAACATCTTCACGGAATGAACGGTATAACTTCATATGCTCAAGGAAAATGACAGGATCATTTGAACGAATCGCTGAAATTAGCAGACCTTTTGCATCTACCGGGTTTGACGGGATAACAACACGTAAACCTGGAGTCTGGGCCATCAGACCTTCCAGTGAATCTGCGTGCAGTTCAGGCGTATTAACTCCGCCGCCGAATGGTGCACGGATAACGATTGGAGCAGACTTCGATGCACCTGAACGGATTCTGTGACGTGCAATCTGTCCTGCAATACCATCCATCGCTTCAAATAAGAAACCGAAGAACTGTATTTCAACTACCGGGCGGTAGTCTTCTAAAGTTAAGCCTAAACCTAATGACACCAGACCACTTTCTGCAAGTGGTGTATCGAATACGCGGTCAACACCGAATTCTTCCTGCAAACCTTCTGTTGCACGGAATACCCCGCCGTTAACACCAACGTCCTCACCAAAAACAAGAACGTTTTCATCATTTTTAAGTTCTGTTGCCATAGCATTAGTAATAGCTTGAATCATCGTCATTTGTGCCATAATTATTTAGACTCCTTTCCTTTATAGTACTCATACTGCTCTTTCAGGTTAGATGGTTTTACATCGTACATCAGATCCATCAGTCCTGTTACTGTTTGTTTTTCAGTTGCGTCGGCTTCTTTAAGTGCAGCTTTCACATCTGCTTTAGCCTGCTCAATCACTTCTTCTTCTTTTTCTTTAGACCATAGCTTCTTGCCTTCTAAATAAGTACGGAAACGTACGATCGGATCTTTTTTCTCCCAGTCTGAGTCTTCGTCGGAAGTTCTGTAACGAGTCGGATCGTCCCCGGCCATTGTGTGCGGTCCGTAACGGTAGCACATTGTTTCAATGAGTGTCGGGCCTTCTCCCGCAACTGCACGGTCACGTGCATCTTTTGTAACTTTGTAAACTGCAAGCGGGTCCATACCGTCTACGACAACGCCTGGAATACCTGCTGATACTGCTTTTTGCGCAAGAGTTGCAGCTTTACTCTGCAGCTCTCTCGGTGTAGAGATAGCGTAGTTATTATTTTGGATAACGAAGATTGCCGGTGCATTGTATGCTCCTGCAAAGTTAATTCCTTCATAGAAGTCACCCTGTGAAGTACCGCCGTCACCAGTGTACGTAATTGCTACGTTCTCTTTGCCGCGTTTTTTAATCCCAAGTGCCACACCAGCATTTTGTACGTACTGTGCTCCGATGATAATTTGCGGGCTCAGCGCGTTTACACCTTCAGGGAACTGGTTTCCTTTGTAATGTCCGCGGGAGAATAAGAATGCTTTTGTCAGCGGAAGACCGTGCCAGATAAGCTGTGGTACATCACGGTATCCCGGAAGTACGTAATCCCCTTCAGATAATGCATAGTGACTTGCGATCTGAGAAGCTTCCTGACCTGCTGTCGGAGCATAGAATCCAAGACGCCCCTGACGGTTAAGTGCCGTCGAACGTTCATCCAGTACTCTTGTCCAAACCATTCTCGTCATTAACTCAACGAGTTCCTCATCAGATAATTTTGGATCCATGTCTTTATTGACGATTTCGCCTTTTTCATTCAGAACCTGAAGCATTTCAAATTTCGCTTCGATTTCAGAAAGAACATCAACCGGATTCAATTTCTTGTTTGCTGCCATGTGTGTTCACAATCCCTTCTAATTTGTTTGTTATTACCTTCAGTTTATCACACTACTGTTCTAACAGTAAACCAAGCTAAGGTATAACAGTTTGGAACAGAGTTGATATGTCAGTATTTTCAGTAGTAGTACAGTTATAACTGTTATAGTAACACTTTTAAATTCTTAGTTGTTTTCAAGGATTTGTTCAATTTCACCTTTCAGCTGATTAATTTTTTCCGTTTCTGCCGAAAATGTTTCTGCCGCTTCGTTAATCGGTTCGCTGTACTCTGCAATTTTGTTTAAATGCTCGTCGACTGCATCCTGAGTAATCTCTTCTTCACCTAAATACTCGAAAAGTGCCTGTTCTGCTTCAAGTGCTTCTGTATATGTATCAGTCATCGTTTCATGCGCCTCAAAACGCGCATTCATCGCTGCGACTAAAGAGTCTGCTTCTTTTTTATACTCTTCATTGGAAATCTCTTCCGCTTTTTCATGTGCTTTTTCAAAAGCTTCTTTTGAATCTGCAATCAGACCGCGTTCTTCTTCGAGCAGGTCAAGGCGTTCCGACGTGTTACTCTGAAGCTCACCGCTGATATTATTAATTGCTTCAATGTCAGCATTGTTCAGATCTTCCTGAAGTGATGCTTTCTTACCTTCAAGTTCATTATATTGGTCATTCAGTTCACCAAGTCCCTGTTCTTCACTCAGGCTCCCCGTGAATGCATCATAAAATTCGTTCAGTTCCGCCTCAGCGCTGCTGCACGCAGATAAAAACAGTGCCGCTCCGCCCAGCATTAAAATAAGTTTCTTCACCTAAAATGTACCCCCATGTTAATTTAATTGTTTAACAGTATTTCCAATACCATTTTAACGCAAATATATTGTATAATAAACCGAGTGTTTGAAACGGAGGAGGTTTTATCGTGCTGACTATGGAAAATATTGTACGCGACGGTCATCCGATACTGCGTAAAAAAGTAAGAGAAGTGGCTGAAATTGACCCACAGACTATATCAGAATTGAAAAGTATGAGGGAATACCTTATCAATTCACAGGATCCGGAGTTGAGTGAAAAATACGGACTGAGAGCCGGTGTCGGACTTGCCGCGCCGCAGATTGGTCTCGACAAGCGTATGCTTGCTGTCTACGTGACAGATGAGAACGGAGATCCGGAATATGATTATATGCTGATCAATCCGAAAGTAATCAGTCATTCTGTTAATGAAACTTATTTACCGGGCGGCGAAGGCTGTCTGAGTGTGGATAAGGAAATTGAAGGCATCGTACAGCGTAAGAAGCGCATCCGCGTCAGCGGGCTGTCGATTGACGGTGAAAAAGTCGAAATTAAAGCCAAAGGCTTTTTGGCTGTCGTACTGCAGCATGAACTCGATCACCTTGACGGGGTTATGTTCTACGATCACATTAATAAAGAAGCACCATTCGATCCGACCGGCGACGCACAGCCGCTCGAGTAAAATGACAGTATAAAAGACGGCACCTTTACCGGGTGCCGTCTTTTGCTCTGTTAAATAAAATCGTCTTTTCTGATATTATATCCAATATTTTTATCGCGCAGTTTCTCAATGAGCATATTCATTTCTTCCTCACTGATAAATTCCGGGTCCCCACCGTGCGGCATGTACATCTCGGTATTCGTACCCTCACCGCTTCCGTAGTCCGCATAAACATAGTTCATGACCACCTGTTCATCCCGCACATTGAACTCTATACCCGTGAACATTTTATCGCTTCGCATCTTCTCATTTTTAACCTTTGTCATTATCTGTTCTATCTTCACAGTTTCCCCTCCCCTCTTCCTATTATAAAGTCTTTGCAAGTACAGAGTCTATATTGTAAAATGATAGTAAGTATATAAGGGTGTGATAGTATGCTGAAAAGGTTACGAGAGAAACTGATGAAAAAGTTGAAAAGCATCCTGGGCAGAAAAGGTTTATTGCGCAATGAATATATGAAGGGTAAATAAGTTCCCTAAATAATGTGCTTAAATATTTAGGCACATATTTTTATTTTTTACGTTTAATTTAATAATGATAATAACTAATAAAGGAGTCATAAATTATGGCAGTATTTAAAGTATTTTTCCAAACAGACATGGACACGCGTATCATTAGAGAAGACACGCAGATCCGCTATGTCGAAGCAGAAACAGAAGAAGAAGTTCGTAAATATTTAAAAGCGAACAATAACAACATCGAGTTTATCCAGGCACTTAGTCCCGCGCATCTGGAATACGAACAGAACAACAACGACGATTTCAAAGTCGAGACTATCGCGTAATGACACTTGAATCAAATGAAGTAGGTGTATTCGCTCTTGGGGGACTGGGAGAAATCGGGAAAAACACATATTGTGTCGAATACAAAGATGAAATCATTATTATCGATGCGGGGGTCAAGTTCCCGACAGATGATGAACTTGGCGTCGATTACGTAATTCCTGATTACACTTACTTAAAAGAAAACGAAGATAAAATCAGCGCACTTATCGTGACACACGGTCATGAAGACCACATCGGCGGTATTCCATTCCTGCTGAGACAAATTTCAGTGCCTATCTATTCGGGACCGCTTGCGTTAGGATTAATCCGCAACAAGCTTGAGGAACATCACCTCCTTAATCAGACTGAGTTAATTCCAATCGAGGAAGAGACAGTTCTGAAATTTAAGCACATGGATATTGAGTTCTACTTAACAACTCACTCTATCCCTGAAGCCTACGGTGTTATTGTCCGTACTCCGGAAGGCAACATCGTTCACACAGGAGACTTCAAATTCGACTTCACTCCGGTCGGCGAACCCGCAAATCTTGCAAAAATGGCTAAACTTGGTGAAGAAGGCGTGCTCGCACTTCTTTCCGACTCGACTAATGCCACTGTTCCTAATTTCACAATCAGTGAAAAAGAAGTCGGTCAGAACGTTGAGGATATCTTCCGTAAATGTACCGGCCGTATTATCTTTGCAACATTCGCATCGAACATTTACCGTGTTCAGCAGGCCATTGAAGCAGCGGTGAAATTTGACCGTAAAATTTGTATTTTCGGACGAAGCATGGAAAATAACATTAAGATTGGTCAGGAACTCGGCTATATCACTGCTCCGCCGGAGACGTTTATCGAACCCAAGATGATTAACAAGATTGAAAAGCATAAAGTTATGATTCTTTGTACCGGTTCTCAGGGTGAGCCGATGGCTGCCCTGTCCCGTATTGCAAACGGTACACACAGACAGATCAGCATCATTCCGGATGACACTGTAGTCTTCAGTTCATCTCCGATTCCGGGCAACACTTTAAGTGTCAACAAAACGATCAACGCTTTATACAAAGCAGGCGCAGATGTTATTCATGGCAAACTTTCAAACATCCACACATCAGGACACGGTTCACAGGAAGAGCAGAAATTAATGCTCCGCCTGATTCAGCCGAAGTACTTTATGCCGATTCACGGTGAATACCGTATGCTCGATCTGCATAAGAAACTCGCAGTATCTACTGGTGTCAAAGAAGAAAATGTTTTCGTCTTTGAAATCGGTGATGTCCTTGCTCTGACAAAAGACAGTGCAAGATTCTCACACCGCGTTCCTGCAGGTACGGTATTCGTCGACGGTAACGGCATCGGGGATATTGGTAACATCGTTCTCCGCGACCGTAAATCGTTGTCTGAAGAAGGTCTTGCAATCGTAGTCCTGACAATCGATTTTGAAACCGGCGAACTGTTAAGCGGACCGGATATTATCTCCCGCGGTTTTGTCTATATGAGAGAATCGTACGGACTGATCCGCAGCGCAGAGAAAAAAATCCGTGACGAAGTCAGAACTCTGCTCGATTCGAAAGAAAATGTTGAGTGGTACAACGTCAAACAGCTGATTATTGAAGAACTAAGCGGCTTCCTTTACAACAAAACGAAACGCCGTCCGATGATTCTTCCAATTATTATGAGAGTTAACGACGATAAATAATATATTCAGAGCACCGGTCCTCCGGTGCTTTTTTTGTCTTTAATTTTGTTTACTCTATAATGAAAGATGAATACATATTATGGAGGAGGAACTTCAATGTCACATCACAAGCTTTCAAAAGATAATCTTTTCTATGCAATGAGCAAAGATAATGAACCAGCATTAAAAGTCAGCCTCGGGGATACTGTCGATATTGAAACACACGACTGCTTTACAGGCCAAATTACAGACGAGGAAAGTTCGTTCGGCGGACTCGACTGGGAAAGAATTAATCCCGCATCAGGTCCTATTTACATAGATGGTATTTATGCCGGAGATGTTTTAAAAGTAACAATTAACAAAATCGACATATCAGACACCGGCGTGATGGTTACCGGTCCCGGTATGGGCGTTATGGGTGATATACTGGAAAATTCACTCGTGCGTATTTACGATGTCGATACGACTAATAATAGAGTCGACTTTAACGGCCTTTCAATTCCTGTAAACAAAATGATTGGTGTCATTGGAGTTGCACCGCCGGATACTCCGGTAAATAACGGTACACCGGATACTCACGGCGGAAATCTGGATTCACTTAAAATGGCAGAGGGTATTACATTGTACCTGCCTGTGTATCATGACGGTGCTCTGTTCGGACTCGGTGACGTTCACGCTGCAATGGCAGACGGTGAAGTCAGTGTTTCCGGTCTTGAGGTCACTGCCAATGTCAATGTTACATTTGAGAAAGCCGAAATCCTCAAAACAGAACACCCGGTCATCATTAACAGAGACGGTATCTACCTCAATGTTTCCGATGAAAGTCTCGATACAGCTGTCGATACTTCTGTTCGTAAAATGGCAGAACTCCTCCAGCCGAAAACTGATTTAAGTATGGAAGAATTTACTATGCTGATGAGTCTTGCCGGACAGGCGGAAATCAATCAGGTGGTCGACCCGAAAAAAACTGCACGCTACTTTGTTCCGAATTATATTCTCGATCATTACGGTATTCATTTTAAATAACACAAAAGCAGCATCTGTCCGTCTCGGACAGATGCTGCTTTTATATAACTGCTTATTTAAGACGTTCCATTGTATTCTCAAAGTTGTTCAGCTGTGCATCGCTGCCTATAAGAATCAGTATATCCCCTGTCAGTATTGTAATCTGTCCGTCGGGGCTGACGATAATATCGTTATCCCTGTTAATGGCAATAATACTGATACCGAACTTGTCTTTAAGGTTCAGATCGTTAATTCTCTTATTCTCAAGTTTTAGATTGGCACTATATTCAATAATTGAATGACTGCTCGATACTTCCAAATATTCAACTACTGCTGAAGACACCAGTCTGTGTGCAATTCTGCGTCCCATATCACGTTCCGGATGCACGACGATATCTGCGCCGATTTTCTCAAGCACTCTGCCGTGATATGCGTTCTGTGCTTTTGCGGTTACCTTTTCTACACCGAGATCTTTTAGTATCAGCGTCGTCAGAATACTTGCCTGAATATTATCGCCGATTGCAACTATGACATTGTCATAATTATGAATCCCGATGCTTTTCAGCATGGCTTCGTCTGTCGAATCTCCGATAATACCTTCGGAATAATACTCCTGATATTCATTAACTCTCGCTTCATCTGTATCGATGACCAGCACTTCGGCATCCATTTCGCTTAACTCCATGACAATACTGCCGCCAAATCTGCCAAGTCCGATTACTGCTATTTCTTTTTTCATAGTATCAACCTATTCTTTTAAGTAACTAATATTTTTTCTTCCCTTTTACATAATCCTTATCGAACAAGAACAGTCTTGCAAGGAGGAATAATGATGGAATTAATAATAGTAAACCTAACACGAACACAACTGTCAATGCAAATGCCATATTTTCATTCACAACAGCATCATTAATATTTACATACGGATAAAGAATATATGGCAACTTGCTTATTCCATAGCCGTAAAATGCAAAACCGTACTGCAGCATAATCATAATAAATGCGGTACCGTAATTGCGGCGTTTCCAGACCAGGAAAACGGCAGTCATCATTGCCAAAAGGCTCAGTCCGAATAAATACCAGTAATCCTGCGCCCGCACGAAGTGCTCGTAGTTATGCTGTCTGAGACCGAGGAATGTAAACTGTGTAATAACCAGTGTCGGAATTGTCCAAATGAGAAACCATGTTCTCGTTAAATTACTCGCTTTTTTATCCTCTGCTTTTGCTGCATAAAATGTCAGAAAACCACTGGAAATATACAGAACCGAAATAATTGCAAGAAACACGACCGACCATCCGTACGGGCTGAAAATCAATTCTTCAACATTCAAATCAATACCTGCTGCAGTTTCGTTAATATAACCGCCTTCTGAAATAACAAGCGCGACAGACAGTGACGCAGGAATCAGCAGACCTGTTATACCATACAGCGCCGACCACGACAATTTGCTTTCGGTATTATACGAGTTAAACGCATAGTACGAACCGCGAATCGACAGCAGTATTAATGCCACAGAACCCGGGATTAACAGCGTTGTGCCTAAATAATACGCTGTGTCCGGATAAAATCCGACGATGCCGACGAAGAAGAACACAAAGAATACGTTGGTCGTCTCCCATACCGGACTTAAATACCGTGCGATAATCGGGCTGATAATATTGTCGTCACCCGTCAGTTTTGAATAAAAGTTAAAGAATCCTGCACCGAAATCAATTGATGCGATAATGACGTACAGATACAGGAACGTCCACAGAACCGTGACACCGATAATTTCATAATCCAGGATCATGGCAGCCGACCTCCTTCACCTTTCGATACAATACCGGACTCACCGTACCAGTTCAGCTTATCTTCCTCCGCTGACCGGCCTTTAAACATTCTTAAAAGTACATAAACACAAGTAACACCGAGTACCATATACAAGAGCGCAAATGCAATCAGTGTAATACCGAGACCGCTCGCCTCTGTCACTGCTTCAGATACTCTCATATAACCTCGTACAATCCACGGCTGACGTCCCATCTCTGCCAGGAACCAGCCCGCTTCTATTGCAAGGAATGACAATGGACCCGCCAGCGCATACATATATAAGAGTCCCGGATGATACTCATGTATTTTCGTCCATCGTTTCGTAAGCTTAACGATAAAGTACACCGCTGCAATACCGAAACCGTACATACCGAAAAACACCATAAGATCAAAGAAGTAATGAATGATGAGCGGCGGGTGTTCATCTTCCGGGATATCATTTAATCCTGTAACTTCAGTGTCAAAAGAGTTGCCGGCTAAAAAGCTCAGCGCCCATGGAATACGCAGCTCATATTTAATTTCCTGTGTTTCTTCATCCAATATACCGAAGAGCACGAGATCCGCACGTTCTTCTGTTTCAAAATGCCATTCAAAAGCGGCAAGTTTTTCCGGCTGATGCTCATGCAGGAACTTAGCAGACAGGTCACCTGCCAGAATCGTCAGACCGGCCATAATGATACCGATTGACATCATCACTTTTAAGCCTTTTTTGTGATATGTCTTATCCTCTTTATGCGATGCACGCAGCAGTTTAACTGCACTGACTGTCGCCATTAGGAATGCAATTGTCATATACGCCGTAACGACAACGTGAAATACTCTGACCCATGTGGAAGGGTTGAACATCGCGGCAATCGGATCGATATTTAAAAACTCTCCGCCTTCAAAATCAAATCCGGCCGGTGTATTCATAAATGAGTTCACAGTTGTAATAAACACTGCTGATAAAGTAGAACCGAGAACAATTGGTATGTTTAAAAGCCAGTGATACCAAGGGTTTTTAAAACGATCCCACGTATATAAAAATATTCCGAGGAAAATAGCCTCAAAGAAAAACGCAAATGTTTCCATAAACAAAGGCAGCGCTATAATCTGACCGCCGAGCCTCATAAAGTCAGGCCATATTAACGACAGCTGCAGACCGATAATCGTACCGGTCACAACACCGACAGCGACTGTTACCGTATAACCTTTCGCAATACGGCGTGCCATTGTTAAGTACTGCGCATCTTTGTTTCTTAATCCTAAAAATTCAAGAACCATAAATACGATTGGAACACCGACCCCGATAGTTGCAAAAATAATATGAAAACCTAATGTCATGCCGGTCAGGACCCGTCCAATTAATACCTCATCCATTTATATTCACCCCATATTCATACCTATTATTATAACTGTTTTACCATCATCTATTAAATGGTTAGGTCTATAATTTAGTGACATATTTGTGAATAAATTAACATACTTTTATTTCTAACTATTAAACTGTCCCATCGTGAGGTATTTTCACTTTGCTGTGGAAATATAATCCGATAATGACCATAATAAGCAGACTCGTTATTGCAATACGGGATGCGAGTGTACCGAAATCGCTCAGCAATAATGTAATTGTGCCGTATATAAATGGTCCGACGATTGCACTCATTTTTGCACTGAAGGCGAATAAACCAAAAAACTGGCCTTCCCTGCCTTCAGGTGACAGTTCGATAATAATCGTCCGCGACACTACCCAGACCGATCCCATCGCAATACCGAATAAACTCGCCGCAATCCAGAATGTCCACATCGGGAGCGGCAATGCCGCGATTGTAATCGCGAATGCGAGCAGCAGACCGATTATGCTGAAAGTAGGTTTTGAACCGTACTTCTGATTTACGAAACCAAATACGAGTGCACCGATAATACTGAACAGCGTTGCCACCATAAAGACGATGAGGAATGCCCCCGCCTCAAAGCCGACGACTGTTGTTGCATACGGCTGCATCATCGCAATTGCTGTTGCGAGCGCATCGTTAATAAAGAAATAGGCAATCATAAAAAAGAATATTGAGGGATAGTCCCTCGCTTCCCTGAACGTTCTGTATATATCTTTATAGCCTTTAAGAAACTGTTGTTTCGGTTTTGGTTTCTGAACAGGATCTCTGTTGATAAAAAACAATGGCAGCGCAAAGAGCAGAAATAGAATACCGCTCAGCCAGAATGCGTTATGAATACTGTGGTCTCCAATAATTATCAGCACTGAGAATATACCAAACAGTGTGCCCAGATAACCCAGCGCTACACCGAACCCTGATATAAGAGGCACCTCTTTTTTATTCCCGAGAGAGGACAGCATGCCGTCGTAAAAAACATTGCCGGAACTGTATGCAAATTTAGCAAAGACAAAAAGAATAATCGTCAGGAACAGTCCGTTCGGAATACCGAATATCGTTCCTGTATTCACACCGCCAAATATCCCCATCAGAATTGATGACCCTACTGTCAAAAGCGTAAAAATGATAATGTATTTTTTACGTTTCCCTGTTCTGTCCATCAATACTCCGAATAACGGTGAAAATAAAATAAGCAGTAACGCACTGGCGGCGTTGGCGTATGCAATAACCGTCGAAGATATCTGTTCCAGACGCGCATCCGTACCAATAATTTCAGTTATGTATTGCGGGAAAAATAATGTCACAATATTAGCCGAAAATATCGTGTTGGCAAAATCAAATAAGGCCCAGGCTAGAACAGGCAGTGATAAAAACAAAACGGCCGGTTTACGGCTTTGTCGCTGCATATATTAAACTTCCCTTCATTTTTTGTAAAAAAAGACATGCAGAAAAACTTCTACATGCCCAGTGTACTATACAATATTTAAGATTAAGTTAAGTTTAAGTGTTCCTCGATTAAATACAAAACATCTTCCGCACTGTCACATGTCAGCACCTGTTCGCTCAGCTGCTCCATATCGGTCTTTTTGATGTTTGAAATATATTCACGGATGCCGAGAATATTTCCAGGTGACACTGACAGTTCGTCGATTCCGAAACCTGTAAGCAGTGCAATCGATTTATGATCACATGCCATTTCTCCGCAGATTCCAACCCACTTGTCATTATTTCGGCCGCTGTCAATCACTTTTTTAATCAGGCCGAGCACGCTCGGATGATAAGGCTGATATAAGTCACTTACCTGTTCATTCAGCCGGTCTGCAGCCATCGTATATTGAATTAAATCGTTGGATCCGATACTGAAAAAGTCTACGTGTTTTGCCAGCTGATCACTGATCATCGCAGCAGAAGGTGTTTCCACCATAATTCCCGCGGCGATATCATTTAATGTTTTGCTGTTTTCCGTTTCGTAGCGTTCTTTTTCTTCCACAAGCAGTGCTTTTGCCCGGTTAAACTCATCGATTGTCGTAACCATCGGGAACATTACTTTTAAATTCCCGTGTTCACTTGCTCTGACCAGTGCACGCAGCTGCGTTTTAAAAATTTCTTCATTCTTTAACAGGAAACGTATGGAGCGCTCTCCGAGAAACGGATTGCTCTCTTTCGGAAGATTTAAATATGACAGTTCCTTATCACCGCCAATATCAAGCGTGCGGATAATAACCGGTTTATCGCCCTGAGAAGACAGGACTGCCTTATACGCTTTATACTGCTCTTCTTCCGACGGCAGGTTCATTCTGTTCATATACAGGAATTCCGTGCGGTAAAGTCCAATGCCCTCAGCATCGTTGTCAGATACATCTTTAACATCTTCCGGCCCCTTAATATTCGCATACAGGCTAATATTAATGCCATCGAGCGTCTTCGTTTCTTTACCGATGTAATCCTTCAGCTTTTCTTCCCGTTGTTCCTGCGCTTTTTTCTTTTCGCTGTATGCCGCCATTTCAATTTCTGTCGGCGCGAGTACGATATCTCCCGTAAAGCCGTCGAGAATAATATCATCGCCGTGATTCACTTTCGACAATATATCCCCGGCTCCGGAAACAGCAGGTATGTTCAGGCTGCGGGCAATAATAGCAGAATGGCTGGTGATGCCCCCTTTTACAGTAATAATACCTCTTACATATTTACTGTCCAATTGTGCTGAAGCGGATGGAGTCAGTTCCTCCGCCACAACTACTACAGGTTCGTCCACGCGCGATAAATCAGTCAGCTGCACACCTTGTACATTCGCTATTAAACGCATACAGATATCTTTAACATCCAGTGCACGTGCTTTCATATATTCCGAATCCAATGATTCGAATTTAGTAATGTACACCTCTCCGGCAAGCTGAATTGCTTGCTCTGCGTTGTTAAGATTGTTGATATGATTAATAATATGCTCATTAAAGCCTGGATCATCCAGCATCATAATATGCGCATCAAAAATTGCGGCGCTGTCCTCATCGAGGTGTTCACCTACATTTTCTCTCAGTTTGCGCAGCTGGATATGAGCTTGTTGAATACTGTCTTTGTACGACGATATTTCCGCATCAATTTCAGCAGCTTCGATTTCCCTTTCCGAGATTTCGATATCTGCTTCCGTTGAAATAAAAATACTTCCAAAGCCGATTCCTTCACTCAATTTTAAACCTGTAATAATTTCCGGCATTATTCAGTCAGTCCTTCGCTAGATAAAGTTTCAGAAATTGCTTCAATCGCTTCTGCTTCGTCTTTGCCGTCCGCATGAATCGTTACTTCTGCTCCTTTTCCTACTCCAAGTGACATTACACCCATAATTGATTTAAGATTCACTTTTTTGCTGTTATGTTCCAACTCGATATCCGATTCGAATTTCGTTGCTGTCTGCACTAATATTGTCGCCGGGCGTGCGTGGATACCCGTTTCATCTATAATTAGAAATGACTTTGCTTCCATTATGTTTTCTCCTTTAAGTGTGAATTTCACAGTGATTACACCTATTTTACACCACTTTTAAGAATCTTGCACAGAACCGTCTAAATTTTTAGACTCTAAATACTCCACGCATTTATCAATGTGGTTATGCCCGAGTTTTTTCATCAGAAAATAGCTGATTAATGCTGTTGATCCCTGGGTAACGAGCGGTATCATTCCAAAGCGACCGCTTTCTTTACGGTTTTTCCTGCTGATTTTATTTACTGCATAGCCAATCGTTTTACGGGCAATAATTTCACCGCCCATACTTGAAATCATTACTGCAGCTCTCGTCTTCATATCATCGGTATATTTCGATATTTCATCGTGTGTAACACCAAATATCTCTTCAATCTCTCCGGTAATTTCATTCAGCAGTTTCATATCTGTCCCGATATCAAGCAGCGGTATCGGTAATGCAGCTGCCAATGCTGATGTACCGGCTTTTGATTTTACAAGCGCACGTGCTTCTTTCGTACGTTCTTCTATTTGTGCGTGTGTTAATGGTCCGGCCATAGTCAATACTCCTTTGTCTGTAAAGTGATATTATATGCTATACCCGTTTTTTTATTTTTCGAACTTAATATGACTGCCTGACGGTTAAAAATTTATAAAGAATGCTTGCTGCCATCGCACTTGTCCGGTCATTCTCGTCAAGCGGCGGTGAAACTTCCGAAATATCGAAGCTTTTCAGATTCGGGAGGGCGGCAAATCTCTTTATAAGATTGTGAATTTCAGCTGCCGTGTAACCGTTCGGGCTCGGTGCACTGACCCCCGGAGCAATCGACTGCTGGAGTGAATCCATACACAGTGTCATGACGACTGCATCGTATCCTTTCAGTGCTTCCAATATTTCTTCCGCTGCGTCGGTTTCACGAATCTCATCAATTGAATAGTACTTAACACCAAATTCATCAGCAGTGTCGTAAAGTGTTTTCGTATTGCCCTGCGGCTGCAGCCCAAGACAATAATAATCTGCTTTTTTATCCTGAGATAAAATCTGATAAAACATCGTGCCGGATGACGGTCTCTCATTGCGCAGATCAAAATGCGCATCGAAATTGACTATCGCTATTTTCCCTGAGAACACCTGTCTCGCTCCGAGATAGTGGCCGTAAAAGGTCTCGTGTCCTCCGCCGATAATAAGCGGGAAACTGCCGTTGTTATAAATTTCAGCCAGCACATTTCCAAGATTCTGCTGGGAACCTTCGAGATCCTCAGTGCCGATTACTGTACCTGCATCGTACAGCTCACCGGTAAATGCATAAGAGCCCATCTTTTCACGTACTTTAAACGGACCTTCTGCTGCCCCCTGCGTTCCCTTGTTCCGCCTGACGCCTTCATCGGAACTGAATCCTGTAATTACATGTACACCCTGTTCTCCGCCGTATTCCTTAATAATCTGATGCACTCTCTCATGCACTGACGCATCATCCGTACGGCCCGAGTAGTTAAATTTTTCTGTCCGGTTCATTTTTATCTTCCCCTTTAAATTCCTTAAATATGCTGATCAGTAAAAGCGGTGTCAGCAGTAATACCAGAAACACGTTAAACGGTAAAATAAACAGAGATAACTCCACATCCTTAAACAGAGTTATATACAGACTTACCGTTACATTCAGCCAGAGAACGAAAATAACGATCATCTGGCGGTGATAGTATTTATTTTTCACGAGATTCATTATCGTAAACACTAAATACAGCACGGCAAGCACGAGTGTAATAAACAGATTTACCCACTCGTATATCGTCTGCATCTGGTTCAATCGGAAATAACCTTCGACAAAGACGCCGTTGCGGTTATTAAATTCCAAAAAGACGAATATCAATACGATAATGCCGAAAAGTACTTCGAGGTAATTGACTTTAAACCATGACGGCAAATCTGTTTCAAAGAACCGCTTCAGCTTATCGAGAATCGTATTGCGGAAATCGTATAACTTTCCGGAGAATCCCAGATATTTATCCGGGGTAAAATTCATCTTTTTATTTTTCTTATTTAATCTCGATAATTTTTCCGGTTCTGCAGCTGCCGGTTTTTTCAGGAGGTTGTTCGCCTTAAGCATGAACACTCCAACCCAGAGTGCCATAAATGATGATACCCAGACGAGTGCAAAGAATAAATTAATCGACAGTACATCCGTCGGTGTAATTGTCGATTCTATATTTGAATACACCGCATTCTGCGTAAAGAAATATGCAATACCGTAAAACAGCAGTATTATCATGTAATGTTCTTTACGGTGTTCAGGATTTAAATACTCATTAAAAATACTGAACAGTAAGTGTATAATAAATGCTGCAAGGAATAAGAGTGCCCATAATCCGTATGCCTGTGTCATTAATACCGTTGTGACGATAAACAGCACCAGTGACAGCCCGATAAAGAAAAATGTCAGGGGCACATCGTATTTGGTCGTCGTATTAATCCACGACCCCACTTTAAACATAAACAGCCCGAACAGAATAATCAGGATTCCTGCCAGAATAGGAAATCCGCCAATCATTACCGACAGCATATTTGATACTTCAACGAAAAATGCATTGATTAAATCAAATATGGTTTCAATCTTATCTTCTTCCACAGGTTCTTCTTCGTTTCTGATCTGACCGGTGTTAAATAAAATAAAAAGACCTAATACAATAAAAAATACACCGAGTACAAAACTTATAATCACTTCACTGCGATTTCTTAATTTACTTATCATCGTGTCACCTCAATCTTCTCCATTATATAAAATTCACATATAAAAATCATTCTTCCGCATATTTATGTTTACTATTCTGAAATCCGGATATATATTAACCAACAGATAATAATATAATTAATGATATCAGCCGACAATTAACGACTAATATACTTAAGATTTCAACATGAATGATAAGGAGTAATTATATCATTTAATTGTTCTTTACTCATGCAAAAGAGGTTAGCATTCCGCTAACCTCTTTTAATTTTTTACAGTGCACGGTGTGCAATGTCAGTTCTGTAAAACACTTCATTTTTATTAAATTCAATTCGCTCAACACCGCTGTATGCGGAGCTGAGCGCTTCTTCGATTGTGCCGCCTGTGCCTGTTACGAGCATAATCCGGCCGCCTGATGAGATATAATCCCCGTTTTCCGTCTGTGCCAGTCCGCTTATAAAACTCCGGTCCATAATTTCATCGGTAAACGCAATACCAATGCCCCGCTTATACTCGTACGGATAGCCTTCGGTTGCGAGCATAATACCAACTGTATAACCGGCTTTCCAGTTAATTTTAACGGGTTCTTTCCGCTGCACATGTTCAAGAATACATGCAAAATCACTGTCTATCATTGACAGTAGCACCTGGGCTTCCGGATCTCCGAAGCGCGCATTATATTCAAGAACTTTGACACCGTCATCTGTCAGCATTGCACCGAGGTAAAGTATACCAAAATAACTCATACCTTCTTTTACCATCGCAGCTGCTGTCGGTTCGATAATATTTTTAACAGCTTCCTGCCTGACTGCTTCACTGATATGTGTCACCGGTGCATAGGCACCCATACCGCCTGTATTTGGCCCTTTTTCCTTGCCGAATGCACTCTTATGATCCTGTGCGATTACTTCGAAGGCATGCGTGTACTCCTCGTTCACCATAACCATTAGCGAGAACTCTTCGCCCTCTAAATATTCTTCAAAAATGAGAGGCTCCATTTCACCTTCGTCAGAAAACTCAGCAAGGTCTTTCAGAGCTTTTAAGCCTTCCTCGCTCTCTTTTACAATCACAACACCTTTGCCTTCTGTCAGACCGTCTTTTTTAATGACATACGGCGGTACTGCCGTTTCAATATATTGTTCAGCTTTTTCATAACTGTTAAACACTTTAAAGTCTGCTGTAGGAATATTATATTTCTTCAGCAGATTTTTTGTGAAAGACTTGCTCGTTTCCATGCGCGCTTCATGTTTACGCGGTCCGAAAACAGTCAGGCCGTACTCATCAATCAGAAAATCTGCCAGGCCCAGTGACAATGGTCCGGCATCCCCAATGACGACCCAGTCCACCTGCTTTTCTATACATATTCCTGCAATGGCATCGAAGTCATCTTCATTGACTCGATACATTACTTCGCATATTTCACGCATGCCCGCGTTCCCCGGTATTGCATAAATATTATTAACACTTTTAGAATTTGCCAACATCTTGACAATGGCATGTTCCCTGCCGCCCTTGCCAATTACTGCAACGTTCATAATTATTCCCCTTTCATACTGTCACAATTATGTAATATGAACTTAATATCAGTATAACTTAAATAGATAAACTCTACTAATTTCCTGATGCACATATTAAATGATATCTATAGCTTTTTCTTATGTTTTTCGAGATAATGAAATAGACAAACTTTTAGGGAGGATTTTTTTTATGACTGCAGAATTATTAAACGGCCGTGAGATCGCCAAGGATTACCGTGCCGGATTACAAAGTGAAGTTGAAAAATTAAAATCACAGGGAATCGTACCAAACCTTACAGTAGTAATCGTTGGAAACGACGGTGCTTCATTAAGCTACGTCCGTTCTAAAAACAAAGCAGCTGAAAAAATCGGGATGGAGTCTTCTATCGTACATCTTGATGAGGATACTTCGGAAGAAGAAGTTCTTGCAACAGTTGAAAAACTTAACAATGATGATAAAGTAAATGGAATTCTTGTTCAGGTTCCACTGCCTGATCAGGTAGATGAGAATAAAGTGCTTGAAGCAATCGCTCCGCATAAAGATGTTGACGGCTTCAGCCCGATTAATATCGGACGTCTGTATACAGGCCAGCGTACGTTTGTGCCTTGTACACCGCTCGGTGTTATGGAACTGCTAAAACATACTGGTTCACTTGAAGGTAAAACTGTCGCAGTTGTCGGGCGCTCTCACATCGTCGGTCAGCCGGTTGCCAAATTACTGACTGATCAGAACGCAACAGTAACACTGATGCACTCACGTACTCAGAACATGGTTGAACAGCTTAAAAACTTCGACGTTGTCGTAAGTGCTGTTGGTAAGCCTGGACTGATTACAGGAGCTGACTTAAAAGAAGGCGCAATCGTAATCGACGTGGGCAACACAGTCGTTGACGAAAAATTAGTCGGAGACGTTGACTTTGAAAGCGCGAAAGAAGTTGCAAGCTACATTACACCGGTTCCGGGCGGAGTTGGTCCGTTAACTATTACTATGGTATTAAACAACACGCTTCTTGCTGCCAAGTGGCACAACGAAGATAAATAAGCATTAAGCAAAGCTCCCTGCATGTGCAGGGAGCTTTTTATTTGTATATACAAGAGAATTTATCCCCTTATAATTATATATATAAAATAAACCGCATATAATACAACCAGCAATATGCCGCCACTTCGTGACAGTTTATTTTTCCACAGTGCAATTATAAGCAGCACCAGTGATACTGCGATCAGTACCCAGGCGTCTGTGAAGAGTGAATCACTGACACTCAGCGGGCTGATTACAGCTGAGATACCAAGTACAAATAATATGTTGAATATATTACTCCCGATCAGATTGCCAAAAGCCATTTCCGCTTCACCTTTTCTGGCAGCAGATATCGAAGTTGTTAACTCAGGCAGCGATGTTCCAATGGCAACAATCGTCAGACCGACAAGCGCCTGGCTCATTCCAAGCGACAGAGCGATGGCTGAAGCACTGTCTACAACCATATCACCCCCGAATATAATACCGGAGAGACCGATTACAAACAATACAATATTTTTAAACCAGCCCGAATCATTCCCTGATTTTCTCGCTTCATTATCAAATGTTGCTGCTCTCGATCTCCGTGCTTTAACAAAAATATAGTACAGAAATAATACAATACCGGTCAAGAGAATTATCCCGTCAATCCGCCCTATAATACTTGTATTTGCAGACAGCAGAAACCGATCGGACATCAGCAGTAATAATAATACCGCAGCTGCAAGTGCAAATGGAATTTCCCTCGTACGTGTTTCCCGTTCAACCAGTATCGGTGATATTAATATAGTTACACCGAGCATCAGGGAAATATTTATAATGTTGCTCCCGACGACATTTCCTATTACCATATCACCGTTATTTTCCAGTGCGGCAATAATACTGACGACTGCTTCCGGAGCACTCGTGCCAAGCGAAACGATGGTCAATCCGACAATCAGCGGTGAAACATGCAGCTTCCCCGCTATTGCCGATGCCCCGTCGACAAAATAGTCCGCTCCTTTTATCAGCAGGACAAAGCCGAAAATTAATAATATATAAGTCAATATTCTTCTCTCCCTGCTCCCTACTATTCTTGGTCACCCGGTAAATAGTATGATAAAATAAAAAAAAGTATTGTGAACCCAGAGGTGTAATTAAATGAAAGCAAATACGCTCATAAAATTTATGATTGGCGCCCTGCCCGTTGCTCCGATAGTCGGTGATTTTGTCAATACAGACATCGAACCTGTGTCAGACGGACCGGATGAGGCTTATGAAAATTACAGCGGCCCGACTATGAAACAGGAAGTCGAAAGTCACAGCGGCAACATTCCTGCTATTAAAGGGGTCAGCAATATCAATGTTAAAACCGGAAGTGATTTTAATCCTCTGGCCGGTGTTTATGCGCTGGATAACCAGGATGGAAATATAACCGATAATATAGAAGTAACCAGCAACAGTGTGAATACGGACAGACCCGGAACTTACAGTATCACTTACCGTGTTGAAAATAACCGCGGTGGGTATTATGAACACGTTCGCCAGGTTACTGTCTCGGACAGAGACAGTGATCCGGTACCGCTTATTCCTCCTACTGCCGCACAGCTCGGCGAGAGTGGCTCAGACCAGGATACACCATCAGCTGAAGAATCGAATAACTCTGTCGTCTTTAGCGGCACCGGAGACTTAACAATTACAACAGGCGAATCGTTTGATCCTAAAGACGGCGTCCGCGTACTCGATATTGACGGTACCGATATAAGCAACCTGCTTTATATTTCCGGTGAAGTTGATACCGAGACTCCCGGTGAATACACGATTGCCTATGCTGTATTTGACAGCTTTGGTGATCCGGCTGCAGATGCCAGAACGGTAACTGTACAGTAAAATGTAAATGAACAGGCTGCAGCGAATTCCGCTGCAGCCTTTTTTATTTAACCTAACTGTCTTTTAATTTCAGCATTAAACTGATCTAAATCGGCAGGTGTACGGCTCGTTGCGAGATTACTGCAAACTGCCAGCGCGCTGTCTTCCCATTTCGCTCCCGCATTGATTAAATCATTCTTAACATTTTTTACACTCGTAATTTTTCTGTCTTTTAACAGCCCTGTGTCTACAAGAAGCTGAGGACCGTGACAAATTGCAAATACCGGCTTGTCTTCTTCGAGGAAGTGTTTCGCAAAGTTACCGAAACGGTCTTCTTTATCACCGCGTAAAATGTCCGGTGAAAATCCTCCGGGAATTAATAAAGCATCGTAGTCGGCAGGTGTAACGTCTCCGATAGCTTTTTCCGCTTCGAATTTACCGCCCTTTTTACCTTCAACTGCAGATCCGTCCGGTGAAATGAGCACCGTTTCATGACCTGCTTCTTCGATTGCTTCTTTCGGGCTTGTGTACTCTATATCTTCTGCCAAGTCCGTCATAATAACAGCTACTTTTTTTGCCATAAATTAATTCCTCCTGTAAGTTTCATTCTAATCCGTCTTTTTCCCGATTCTCTCCGGAACTAAACATAAAAAAGAGCACCGCAATGCGGTGCTGAACAGTCTTCTTATTTTGCCGTAACCAGATCTTCATTTTTAAGTGCGAGCTCGGAATTCACTATCTTTACTTCGTTCAAATACCGGTCGCTGTTGTTAATATGAATATCCATAAATGCCTGATGTGTCATATCATCGCTGCCGAGCATTGATTTAAATTCAATTACCGCGAGCGTCCGGTTAGAAATTGCAAGAAGCAGATCGTCCTTAATTTCCTGTATGCGCATCTGTTCATTCAACGGCAGATCTTCCGGTATGGAAATACCCTCGACCTCTTTTTGAAGCTCCCCGTAACTTTCATTCAGGTTCGTAATTTCGTCCGCTGCATAATCCACTTCCAGATTATTATACTGATATGCATTGTAAAGCGGAATAAATTCGTTGTCCCAGACAGTTGAAATGTCGTTATGAGTCTCATCAATTTGTCCGAGCAGAGGCTCCAGTAATTTACTGTCCTCGTTACTCATATGATTTTTCATTAGGTTTTCAGTATCGTAATTGCCGTTCCCGGCTGTAGTATTCGATATTATATTTGCAGTATTTCCTGATGTCGATATAACCAGGTTACTTGCAGTGAAATGTGTTTTAACTACTGCCGATAAATCTTCAGCTTTTGAAAATTTATCGTTCTGATTACATCCGATTAGAAATAATACAAATATCGATAATAGTATTTGTCTCAAGTTAGGACCTCACAAACAATGTCTTTTCATTTCGTTCATAAAGTATTGTAACACAGTTGTAACCTTGTTGAAATATATTCTTCCGCCGTACTTTTTGTCAGACAAACCAGACAAAATAAATAACAGATGAGGCAATTGTCATCGTCAGGAGTGACAGCGGTGCACCAACTTTAATATAGTCGCTGAACTTATAACCGCCCGGGCCATAGACGATCAGATTGGTCTGATACCCGATTGGTGTCATAAAGCTTGCCGATGCTGCGACTGCAACAGTAACAATCAGCCCCATATAATTAATTCCCATCACTTCAGACACCTCAAGCGCAATTGGAAACATCAGTACTGCGGCTGCACTGTTCGTAATAATTTCTGTAAATATGTTCGTTACTATATAAATAATGACAACTACACCGAGTATGCCAAGCGGTGTGGCGAGTGATACCAGTCCGCCCGCTATATATTGTGCCAGTCCCGACTCTGTCATTGCTGCTCCGACTGCAAAGGCGCTGGCAATCAGCAGAATAACATCAAACTGGATGAATTTTTTTATCTCAATTGGTGTGATAAATTTAAAAGCAATTAAGAGTACTACGAGTATGAGCATCGCTTCCAGCATCGTCACGAAACCAATTGTCACGGCCAAAATCATAGAAATCAGTGCAATTAAACCAACCCAGCCTTTACGCATATCCTGGTTCAGGTTTTCAGGCGGTGCAACATCGGTAACGAGATAAAAGTCTGCCGAGTATTTATTCCTGTTGATAAACTCATTATCTGCAAGCAGGAGAAGTGTATCCCCTGTTTTTAAAACGATATCCCCGACCCTGCTTTTAATCCGCTGGTTGTTACGATGAATTGCAATAACACCGGCATTATACCTTGCTTTAAAATCTGTCTGTTTCAGTGATTTATTCAACAGTGACGAGTTATGTGAGACAACTGTTTCAATGAGAGTGCTGCCTTCATTAACCACGTCATCCAGCGTCAGCTCGGTGCCCGTCTTAATCGTAACACCTTTGAATTTCTGAATTTTTCCGATTGTATTCAGCGAGCCTGAAAAAATTATATGATCTCCGCTGATAACTTTTGTATGCCCTGTAACCGGGTATACTCTGCTTTTATTTCTAATAATTTCGATAATGTATATACCGTCAAGCACATTTTGCCCAAGCTCTGTAACCGTCTGACCTTCATACTCGAAGTTTTCTTCAATAATTGCCTCCGCCAGAAACTCTTTTGTTTCCGTACTGATCTGATCTTTTGCACCAAGATGTTCCGGCAGCAGCTTATACCCGATGGTAAGCAGATATAACAATCCGGCCATAGTAATCGGTACACCGACAACTGCCAGCGTAAAGAAAGAAAATCCGTCGAGGTTCTCACTGATTAAGAGACCGTGGACAACAAGTATCGTCGATGTTCCAATCATAGTAATTGTTCCACCGAGTATTGTAATATAGGATAAAGGAATTAAAAACTTCGAAGGACTGTAACCATTGTCAATCGCCCAATCCCTAATAATCGGTGTCAATGCAACGACAATCGGTGTATTGTTCAGAAATCCTGAAGACAATCCGACCGGCAGCAGTACTTTAAGCATACTGGATTTGACACTCCTCGATTTCCCGAGCAGTTTATATACTGCGAGTTCAATAATACCGTGCTTTTGAATCGCACCCGCTACGATGAACAGCAGCAGCACCGTCAGCATCCCCTCATTCGAAAATCCGCTTAACGCCTGGCTGCTGCTTATCACTCCGGTAATTAAAAATATGACCAGGACAAGAAATATTAAAAAATCAGCACGAATAACCTCAAATGATAAACCTATTAACATTAATACGATGATGACTGCGACAAAAATCATTTCTCCGGTCATTCAATCTCCCCCGCTGCAATGGTGTTCTGAATCTTAAAAATATTTTACCATAAAAGACTGTTATTCCATATAAAAACAGGACAGATTACTCTGTCCTGATATCTTCTTTATAGTGTAAAATTTCAGATACTGTCACAAGCTGATAACCTTCATCTGTTAAATAATCCAGCATATCGGCGAGTGACTGCACTGTCATTTCATGCACATCGTGCATCAGTATAATATCTCCGTCACTGATATTATTTCTGACCATTTCATTAATCTGAACAGGATCATGCGTCAGCCAGTCTTCCGTATCGATGTCCCAATCTACTTCAGTCATCGGTACAAACTGGTCAACCGCTTCTGTATTTGCCCCAAACGGTGCCCTGTATACCGCAGGTTTTGCACCTGAAGACTTACCGATAACTTCATTCGTCCGGACAATTTCTTCCGTGATTTCATTAAATGAAATCGTCGTTAAATCTTTGTGACTCCATGTATGATTTCCAACCTCATGACCACTCTTAACCGTTTCCTCCACGATAGCCGGGAACAGGTTCACTTTCGTTCCGAGGAGGAAGAAGGTCGCTTTCGCATCGTACCTGTCAAGGAGAGACAGTACCTGCGGTGTGAGTACATTATCCGGCCCGTCATCAAATGTTAATGCCGCCATTTTGGTACTTTCATCGAGTTTCCTCACTTTATATGCAGACGGCTCCGGTTCTTTTCCCCGTTCTTTCAAAGCCGGTTCATCCCGTTCAATATATTCCCCGTCAATCAGCCGGGTAATACTCTCAGGCATGGCTTTCAGCAACTCGGACATTTGTAATGAGACAACGGGACTCCCTGCTGCCCTGGACGCAATTTCACCCTGTTCAAATGTAAATTCAAGCACATTATCTGAAAAACGCACATTACTGAAATCGTTTGATTCATCAAATACCCATCTGCCGAGCTTCTCTTCATTGAGATAAGGTGCAATGCCCCCGTCGGACTTCATGCTCCCGAGCAGTGTATTATATAAGTGGTCACGGCTGTTCAGATTATCTGAAAACAGCGATTCACCGGTTAAGACACTGTCGGTTCCGGCGTTCACCATGACGATTTCGGTTTCTGAAAATGTCTTATCTTCTGAAATATATGTATCGATTACAAACTGCAGTGCATATATATTTTCAGCGAGCATGTTTGCATCAAATGTCATATTAAGCTGAGGCACAAATTTTTTTGAAACATCTTCCGACCTGATCAGCTCATTAAATATATTAAGTTTTGCCGCTTTATATTCGTCCAGCTGTTCATCTACATTTTTCAGCTGAAATTCCGGGTAATACATGGCGACGGATTTCTCATCATTTTCTGCTGTATATGAGATGATATTCATGCCGTCTGCCGCAGCAATCGACTGTTCTGCAGTCGTTTTCCCGCTTTGTTCTTTCTTCTCGTACTTACCTGAAGTCAGCATACTTTTCGCTTCTTCAGCCCCGTGCGGGGCGTTCTCACCTGCCCCGCCGCATGCCGATACTGCAAAAACCGATATCAGTAAAGCGCCTGTCAATAGTATTCGTTTAAGCATTAAAAATAACTCCTGTCCGGATATTCAATTTATATCTTTCTGCTAACGTATGCCGTCCCGGGTTGATCTCGGTTTCGTCTTGGAAAACCCAAGCCACTTCATTACCGTTTTAATGACGGGCACATGGAGCAGCATAAATTCAAATACTTTTAAATCCCTTCTCAATCGGTGCGGCTCTTTAATTAAACGGTACAGCCATTCCAGCTGCATTTTAATCCATATTTTCGGTGCACGTTTAACATGTCCGCTCAGCACATCAAAACTTCCGCCTATACCGATAAAAATCCCTTTCTCAAACTTGTCCATATAATGATGAATCCAGCCTTCCTGGCGTTTTGCTCCAAGAGCGACAAAAATAATGTCCGGTTTTGTTGCCGCAACAGAATCTGCAATCTTATCATTATATTTGTTAAAATAACCGTTTTTACGACCGGCAATTACAACTCCCGGATAATCTCTTTTAACGATGTCTATCACTTTAATATTCACTTCTTCGCTCGCACCGAGGAAAAAAACGCGCTTCTTATTATCCGACGCATACTTCAGCAGATCGTACATAAGATCCACACCTGTAACACGTTCCTTAATCGGGTCATTTATCAGGCGGGATGCATTAACGACGCCTATACCGTCGGCGAGTACATAATCAGCACTTTGAACTGTCACTTTAAAGTCGGGATCGTCCCTCGTTGCAATAACAACTTCGGGGTTGGCTGTGACGATAAAACATTTTTTTTCCTGCTCAATCGACGGATAGATTATTTTTTTAAGAAACGAATATCTGGATATATTTATAAAATCGATATCCATCAATTTAACTTTATTATATTTTACCGTCACGTTAATCCTCCCTTTCTTACATAATCTTAATAATTTATTTACTCTTAGATGTTACACTAGAAATATTAAAGTCTAATGAAAATTGGAGTGAAATTTATGGTTCTCGTATTTGCACACCGCGGAGCGGAGTCCATCGCGCCGGAAAACACTGAAGCTGCATTTAAAACAGCACTGGAACATGGTGCCCGTGCGATTGAACTCGATGTACAGCTGACAAAAGACGATGTCCCTGTAGTCGTCCATGACTATAAACTGAAGCGCTATAACAAAGATGCGAAGCTCGCAGTCAACCAATATACATTTGATGAACTTCAAAAGATCGATGTAGGCAGTTACTTTGATAAACAATTTGCAGGAGCAAAAATACCATCGCTAGAAAATATACTTCAATTTATACCTGAAGACATTATTATCAATATTGAAATTAAGAATTCACCGGTTGCCCATAAGGGCATAGAACCTAAAGTCGCAGCACTCGCAGCACAGCATCATAATCTCGATAATATTATCGTGTCATCATTTGACCATACTGCTCTGCTTAAAATTTCCAAATGTAATCCTGATATTAAACTTGGATTCCTAATGCATTATCCGATGATTAATGCCGGCAGATATGTCAGTATGACCGGACTGAATGCCGTCAGCGTTCATCCGTTTAAAAAAATTACCGATGCGGCCTTTATCGAAGAATGTCATAAATACGGTTTAAAAGTATACCCTTATACTGTTAAAAACCAAAAGGAAAAAGACCGCTTGATTAAACTTGGTGCAGACGGCGTCTTCACGTCACTTGAAACATTATATTAAACAAATAAAGAGGTGCCCGTGCACCTCTTAATTTGTTTCACTGTCATTCAATTCTTCAATCTCACTGATTACGTTGTTACTGTGTATCCATGCAGCTTCTCTTTCACCTTCGATAATACCTCTGTACCAGATATTATTTCCGACCAGTATCGTTTCATCCACATTAAATAACAGTCCGCCGTGATGTTCCAGTGATTCATGAATATACTGGCGCTTTCCGCCCCACGGTTCTGTCGATGCGTAACCGCGGCCTTTTAAATAAAATGTTTTTTTGTCATTGTCCACCAGTGTATGAACATGCGAAGATGTTTCAATCCCCCTGATCCAGCCGATGACACCTTCTTCACCGCTCGGTTTCGTACTCAGGAGATAATAATTTTCAAACTGGTATGTTGCTTCCCGTTTAACATAATACACTTTGTTTTTTAAATGCTGTGCATCCTGTTTATCTTCTTCCACATTCGGCGAAGAATAGATAAACGTCGTATAAGCTTTTAAATGCGCCAGTCTGCTGACCTGACGCACTGAATAAGTGTGAGAAGCATCAAGTTCCTCCTCATCATCCAGTACCATTAAGTCACCGAGCTTTTTATATTTATTTTCACTCGGATCTTTCGACATTATTTTTGTTCTGTATAACTCTCTTTCTTCTTTACGCATATTCTGCCACTTCAGAAGAAATGCTTCGTACAGCGGCAGCACATCTTTAACTTCTCCGAACGCTTTGACTCTGCCGAATTCAAGCCAGAGAATTTTATCGCAGAATGTTTTCATCTGGCCGATGGAATGACTGACAAATATCATCGTCTTCCCCTGATCTTTAAACTCGAGCATTTTCTTTAGACTTTTATCCGCAAATGCCCTGTCCCCAACCGACAGCGCCTCATCGATAATCAGTATATCCGGATCGACTTTAACGCTGATGGCGAAGCCGAGTCTCGATTTCATTCCGCTTGAATAAGATTTCACCGGCTGGTCGATAAAGTTTTCAAGTTCTGCAAATTCGATAATTTCAGGTTCAAGCGCTTTTATCTCTTCTTTTGAAAAACCGAGCATTAAACATTTCAGTTCGATATTGTCACGGCCTGTCAGATCATCGTTTAAACCGGCAGCGACAGCAATCAGTGCCGGCTGTCCGTTCACCTGAACTTCACCGCTCGTTTCCGGCACGATTCCTGCAATAATGTTAGACAGTGTGGATTTCCCGGAACCGTTAATGCCGATAAAACCGACAACATCACCTTTATCCGCTTCGAAGTTCACACCGTTCAGCGCATAAAAATCATCACCGTATTCTTTCGGACTGATCAGGTCCATCATGCGCTCTTTCTGGTTTTCATACAGCCTGTATTTTTTTACGACATTTTTAGTAATAATAGCTTTAGTCATTTTTAAACCCCATTATAAGTAATCGATAAAATTACGTCTGAATTTAATATGCAGCACCGAACCGATAAACAGCATAACGAGCATCAGTCCCCAGAAATATAAGGAGTACTTCCATTCTGTAACGAGGAACCATTCAGTACCGAAAAATGCAGCACGGTACCCTTCAATTAAATATACCAGCGGATTCAACTGCATAACAATCATCAGTTTCGGGAAATCCGCAAGCATGGACAGCGGCCACAGCACACCTGATAAATAAAGCCCCATACGCAGAAATGAATTAAGCACCAGGTGCACATCCCGAACCAGTGTCGACAGTGTCGATGTAATCAGTCCAAACGCCAGTATCAATACATACGTTGCAAAGATGAAATACGGAATCTGAATAAAGTAAATACTGACGTAATACCCCGCCAGCTGAAATACAATAAATGCAATCGTCAGCATAATCAGATGTGTATAAAACTTTGAGAATATCGGTATGTTCGGTATGACGCTTAATGGGAAGTTCATTTTTGCAAGCATCTTCAGTCTTGTATAAATGGACTTCGATGCTTCAATACTTGCCTGGAAGAAAAATGTCCAGACGACAAATCCTATAAACAGCCAGAAGAAGAACGGCACTTCCATACCATCCATTTGAATCGGTGCACGGGAACGCAGCGTACCGAATACGAACCAGTATATTAGAATACTGATTACCGGCGTCAGCACTTCCCAGACAATTCCTAAATAGTTATTCTGGTTTTTACTTTTCATATCATAGAGCGACAGACGCCTTACTAAATAAAAGTGTGCAATCTGTTCCTGCAATACTTTCCACATGGATTTCATTAGTTACTCACAACCTCAATTTTCATCAATGGTGAATTATACAATTTTGTTTCTTAAATAACAAATAACTTCATCTGCTACGCGCTGCGATGCCTTGCCGTCTTCAAGTGCACCGAATCTGCTGCGGAATTCCGCTGTATTGTATATTTCGTTAAAGTCTTCAGTTTCCGTTTCCCCGATTGCCGCGAGCAGGTCATCAGTCGTAGTAACTAGCGGGCCCGGGGCTTTCTTCTCAAAGTCAAAGTAAAAACCTCTGAGTTTATCGCGGTAATTATCAATATCATAGACGTAGAAAATCATCGGGCGTTCGAGATTCGCATAATCAAAGAAGACCGACGAATAATCGGTAATCAGCATATCCGAAATTACATATAAATCCCTGATTTCTTCGTACTTGGAATAATCGTAAATAAACCCTTCATATTTACTGATATCCAGATTTTCACTTACAAGATAATGCAGCCTCAATATAATGATATATTCATCAGAAAGCGTTTCGTACATTTTTTTCATATCAAATTCCAGATTAAACTTATATCTGCCCTTCGCATGGTATGAGTCATCACGCCATGTCGGTGCGTATAAAATCACCTTTTTGTCCTCAGGCAGTCCGAGATCTTTCTTCAGATTACTAATTGCTTCGTCATCGCTGTTCGTAAATAAGAAGTCATTGCGCGGATAACCGGTCTCAAGCATTTTATCTTCAAACTTAAACGCTCTTTTAAATATTTCCGTTGAATATTCATTCGGTGAGATTAAAAAGTCCCATTTCGCCGATTCACGCGTAAAGTTTCTCTTGTAGCGCTCCGTATCCGTTCCCGGCATGTGCACTTCTTCCATATCCACAGCAAGTTTCTTCAGAGGCGTGCCGTGCCACGTCTGTAAATAAGTCGTTCCTTTTGGTTTTGGTATCCACAGCGGCAGTCTGCTGTTTGACACCCATAATGTTGCCTTGTTCATATAAATCATCCAGCTGAGCGAGAATCGTTTAATATGCGGAATATCGTACCGTTCAAATACATCGGCATAACGTTTGTCCACGCTCCATAAAAATCTGTATTCCGGATAATGTATCGACATGTATTCGTACAGTGCCCTCGGGTTATCGCTGAACTGTTTGCCGAGAAAGCTCTCAAAGACAATCAGCGAATGGTCTTTGTTAAAAGACTTGCCGCACAGCCAGAATGATATTTTATATAATTTTAATGCTAATTTTTTAATTTTTTTCATATCCACCACACCTGCAAAGTTTTCATAATTATCTTATGCTATAATTCATAATACTACAAAATACTATAATAATGCTTTAACGGGGGCAAATTATCATGAAAAAAGTAATTACTTACGGCACATTCGATCTGCTTCACACAGGTCACATTAATATTCTGCGACGTGCGAAAGGTTTGGGGGACTATTTAATTGTTGCGGTATCAACTGATGAGTTCAATACTTTAAAGCACAAAGAAGCATATCATTCATTCGAGGAACGTAAACAGATTCTAGAAGCTATTAAATACGTAGATGAAGTAATTGGTGAGAATGACTGGGATCAGAAAGTAAAAGATGTTCAAAAATACGGTATAGATACTTTTGTTATGGGAAATGACTGGGAAGGAGAGTTCGATTTCCTGAAAGAGCATTGCGAAGTCGTTTACCTGCCGAGAACAAGCGGAATATCAACGACTAAAATCAAAGATGAGCTGAAACAGAAAAATGATTAAAGAAGGTCTTATCTTTCTTTATCTGACTGTACTCCGGATCTTTTTCAATATTTTTAAAGTGATGCCGCTGCAAAAGAAAACTGTTATGCTTGCATCGTTCGGAGACAACATTGAGTATGTGGCTGCCGAAGTGAAACAGCAGACAGCCTCAAAAATTATTATTCTGAAAGAACCCCGGTGCATAAAGAAATTTGACGATACCCGTGCGGACAGTGTTTTGAATTTCACACCGAAAAATATCACGGCTTTTATACAGGGAGTATATCATCTCGCTACTGCCAGATATATTTTTGTCGATAACTATCATGTCGTACTGGCTGCCTGTAATTTCCGCCGTGCGGTTAAATGTACTCAGCTGTGGCATGCCAACGGCGCGGTAAAATATTTCGGCTGCAGAGATAAGACAATCAAAAAACGTCCAAACAGTGCACATAAACGCTTCAGAGAAGTATACAGCCGTTTCCGTTACATCGTCGTCAGTTCAAATGAAATGGCATATATTTTTAACGAAGCATTTGGAGCCGGCCCTGAACGCATAATTAAATCAGGAGTACCACGAACAGATTTCTTCTATGATAAAGAACAGGTTACCGCTGCCGCAGACAGTATTTATAAATCTCTGCCGGAGCTGAAAAATAAAAAGGTTCTGCTCTATGCACCGACTTTCAGAGACGATGAGTTCGATGTTAAAAATATTCAACTCGACATCACACAAATGAAAAAAGAACTGTCAGATGAATATCATCTGCTGTTAAAACTTCACCCGGCAGTTAAACTGTCAGGATTCACGAACGATTTATTCGTTACAGACGTATCTCACGGCTTTAATATTAACTCGCTTCTTGCTGCTGCAGATATACTGATTACGGATTATTCATCGATTCCATTTGAGTTTTCAATATTAAAGAAACCGATGATTTTTTATCCGTATGATCTAAATGACTATTCCGAATCCCGGGGGCTCTGGTTCAACTACCAGTCCTATATGCCGGGACCTGTTGCATTCGATACAAATGAAATTATTGACGCGGTTAAAAACAGCAGTTTTGATATGCAGAAAATAGAAGCATTTAACAATCAGTGGAATAAGTATTCAAACGGTCATTCATCATCACAACTGGTTAAAAAAATATACAGAACGTAAAAAACCTTCCGGTGACCCGGAAGGCTTTTTACTCTTCTTCAGAATGACTGATCTTATCAATTACACTGTCGTATATACGTTTTGAGTTATGATGATCCTGATATTTGAATATCCCGGAAATATCGGGTTGTTCCGATTGGAAATTCAATTTAATCTGCTGTTCGATTAAATCAATCAGATCATCCTCTGTGCGGGCAATTTCACCGATAAACGTCTGGAACAGCGGGCGGAGTTTCCCCTGTCTGAAGAACTTTCTCACGTCAAAGTGATAATATATTACAGGTTTATTCATAAGTGTGAAATCAAAGCTCACGCTCGAGTAATCCGTAATAAGCAGTGAGTGGTCAATCAACAGCTCCTGCACGGTTTTTGTTCCCAGCTGAATAAAATTAATATTGCTGCTCGGGTTCAGAATTTCATCGTTAAAGTACGACTGTGCTCTGTAGTGAGGATAAAAATTCAGCTGAACATCATTATCTTCCAATATTTTAATCAGCCGTTCGTTATGAATCAGGCCGTTATAATTATGGAAGTACTTACTTGTCATAAATGCCTCGTCTGTATTAATCCAGTCACGCCAGGTCGGCATCAGTAAAATATCTTTCGTTTTGTTGCCGCGGGGCAGCGAATCAAATCGTGCCAGTCCAGTTATTGCAACGTTCTCCTCTTCATAACCCAGTTTCTTCATGACTACATTGTATTTCTCCGGTTCACTGCTGACAATAAACAGATCAAACGGCAGGTCGTAATATTTCTTATGGTACTCCACTCTTTTACGTCCAAGAACACCGTGCTGCAGAAATACTTTTACCGTATCCTCATAGTTGAAAAATCCACGGGCCGGTTTATACGGCAGCAGATTTTCAAGGTCGTGGGTACCTAAAAGCACACCGGCTTTAAATGATATTTCAAAATGTTCTTTCGATCCGAACTCAAGCACATGAGGATCCGATTTTATCTTTTCATAATCAGGCGCACTGCCTTCAATTGCATAATATGCATTGACATCCGTATTTTCACGCAGGTATTTATAGAACGCATAACCATTATCCTGAGCAGTATCATAGCGTTCTCCCACGAGCCATGTATTAAAATCTTTATCTTTTGTTTCTTCCGGTATAACCACTTCTTCAGGAATTGCAAAAGTTTCTATTTTAAGGTTGTCAAAAGGTGTTGTCGTAATTAAGTGATAGTGGGCATTGCCTTCATCATCATACTCCGAATGTCTGCCGTAATAGTTATCCTTCTTATAGTCGGAAAACTTATACTTAATCTTTTCTTTTCGTACTACCTCACCGTCACTACGGATCATCGCAACAAATACATCCAGTATCGTTTTGTCCTTACTCTTTATGGATTTTAAATCGAGTTCCGTTAAATCGATATTAAATTCCTGTTCAATCGGAAGAAAAATGCTTTCTTTACTGTAGCGGTCTTCAAATATCATGTAAGTATCACAGTCGGTAAAGTTTTCCTGACCTTCAATAAACCCTTCAAAATTAAAGCTTTCAATCCAGATGACCTGTCTCTTCATTCTCGGACGCGTCACTTTAAAACCGAGCGCTTTATCTCTTCTCTTGTAAAACCAGAGTTTAATATTCTGATTGCAGTGGGTGATTACACGGCGTTCGCCGAAACCAAGAGTTTCCGGATAATTTACATTCGGCTGCAGTGTAATCGGTTCATCTGACAGCGTAATCAGCTTGAACTTCTTCCGTGTGAAATTATTAACCAGCGTACTGACAAGTATATCTGCTGTAAATTCACCCTGCACTACATATTTAACCGGATATTCTTCTTCTTCGCCTGAAACAGTATCTGAAACGACAAGATATTTAATTTTTAAAGGTGCATCATACGACATTGTTATACGTATGCTTCCCTCTTCTTCTGACACAGCAGCATCGGCCGTCAGTATTTCCATTTCATGATTTTCAATAAATACAACCAGCTCATCATCTTCATTCATAAACTGCAGTTTATGATTTTGAGTCGTTAAGTCAGCTTCATGAATGTCCAGTTTAACCGGTGTCATCTCATAACCCCTGACGATATAAAGTGTTGCACGTCCCATTGTGACATTACTGAAATCATCAGCAGTTACGGCTGTGCCTTTATCCTCATTCGGCAGTTCAACTATTTTATTAGGATACAGCAATGCCAGACTGCAATGTTCCATATTCTGATTTTCCGGGAATACCACTGTCAGATTTTCATACGCAACGCGCATACTTTCTGCCTGAATATGCGACGGATTAAATGTATACTCTGCCAGCAGATGTTCAAGTACCAGCGTACCGTTAACCAGTATATTATAGTATTTTCCTTCTTTGAAAAATGATGTCTGACTTTCAATACCTGCATCCGAATCGATAATCATATTTTTGCCGTCGACAGATATTTTAATCGATGAATTTCCCGTCGTATTTTTCAACACACTGTCAGTCAGCTGAATAGACAGCATATTTTTATCCACAGTAAATCCGAGTGTTTCTATATATTCACCATTTGATAAAGTGATGATCATTTTATCTGTAAGATTAAAATTATAAAAGTTTTTCAGTGACAAATTAATTTCTGCATAGTTTTCATGAAGACTGATGTCCTGTAATGTCACCTTCCTTATTAAACGCTCTCTCATGCTGCGAGGTATTACAGTTTTTAATGTATTAATAATTGAATTCATTGTTTTAACCCCTAAGAAAGATTTTAGTATATACTCAGTAAATTCATTTTACATTAAATTATCTTTACTTAACATTAATAAAAGAGTTCAAACAGTAATATTACCGTTTAAACTCTTTATCAAAGATGAAACTTTCCAGCTTCCCAATATTTTCTTCCCACAGAAAATGTGATTTAAGCAGCTGTTTTGCGTTGTTTCTTAATGTTGTTTCCAGCTCGCTGCTGCTTTTGATTTTCAATATAGCTTCCGCCAGTTCGTCAGCAGTTGCCTTTTCTTTAGCATAGCCGACGTCATATTCATTTATCAGCTCACTGGTATAGCCGCCGAGATTCGTCACGACAGGTACCCCCGATGCAATGCCGTCGATTACTTTTCCGGGCAGCACATTCAGGAAAACCTCACTGTCTTTCAAAATGGACAGCTGGATATTTGAATTGCGTATTTCAGCAAGACATTCTTCACGGGTTTTTTCTTCTTCAAACGTCACATATTCAAAGTCGTTGTACTCGATATATGACTGGAATAAGTGGGCATTCATACCGTAACCGATAATTTTAAAGTTAATTTTGCTGTCTTCCAGTTTATGAGCCATTTCCTGAAGCTTTTCATAGCTTTGTGCAAAACCGATATTACCGGTATAAATGACTCTGAACTCTTCTGGGGCAGCTTCGAACCTTGTTTCTTTTTCAGTAAAAGCATTCGGCAGAAATAACACCGGTTTATTTCTAATCATACGGTTTATGTACTTTCTAAACCCTTCGTTGTTGATGACTATTTTATCCGATTGTTTATACAGCATTTTTTCCATGAATTTCAAGACGGGAAAGAATAAATCGATATTCATCTTTTCCACATCACGAACGCTGTCCGGCCATAGGTCACGTACTTCCAGGATTCGCTTCACGCCTTTTTTCCTCTTCTGGAAAAATGCAGCCCACGGCAGAAATATATTTGGCGTCGTTACATAAACAGCATCATACAAATGCTGATATTTCTTAACATAGACACGCACTTTAAAAGCAAGTTCAAAATAATATAAGAGGCGGGAAACCATGGATTTACTCTGCTTATCCATTCTCATTTTCAGTCTCATAATATCCTTTGAATCATTGATCTGCTCTGTGCTCCAGTACTTGTCTTCCTCATACATTTTTGCATTTGGATAAGATGGTGCAGTCGTCAGCACTTCCACATCATGATTTTTTGACAGCTGGATATATAAGTTTTTTAACCTGTTCGCACCGGAACCGATTTCCGGATAGAAATTTTGTGTGATTAATAATATTTTCATAAGTCACCTTAACTTACTTTATAATTGGGTACATTTCAAAATACTTGTTAATTATATCAAAGTTGTTCAGGCAATGAAAATTAAAGTCTTCCGTATAAATCTGTGATAATACCTTTTTCCTGTTCCCAGTTATACTTCTCTTTTGCTGATTTAGTATTGTCTTTAAATTCCATTCTCAGCTTATCATCGCTGATCATTTTTTGAAGTGCTGCTGTCAGTTCTTCAACATTGCCTTCTTTCACAGTCAGACCTACACTTTCCTCTTCGATTACTCTTTCTATTTCAGGCAGTCTCGAACCGATAACCGGTACGTGTGCCATAATATATTCAAACAGTTTATTGCTCGACGCGGAGTAATGATTGAAGTTTGTATTCTCTAAAAACTGAATACCGATATCTGCCGCTTTCGTATACCTTCGCAAGTCTTTGTATGGAACACGTTCGATAAATATCACTTTGTCTCCCAGTGAGAGTTCCTGATGATAATTAATCAGATTTTGCCTTTCCTTGCCGTCGCCGATCATAAATAATACGGCATTGTCCACTTCCTTAAATGCCTTAAGCAGCTTAAACAGTCCTCTGCCGTCCTGCATGCCGCCCTGATACAGAACAATCTTTTTATCATCGGGAATCTTATATACTGTTCTTAAAGGGAAAGTTTCTACTTTTTCAATGTCGTACAGTTCCGAGTAATTATGTACAGCTGCCGGGAGCTCTTTATATAAATCCCTGTGATATTCTGCTCTTGTTCTGTTTTCTACAATTACCGCATCTGTAAAATTGAGTAAAAACTTCTCTATTTTATAAATCTTATCAAAACTGTAATGCGTACGGCTCGTCTGTACTTCATGGGAATCGTAAATCAATTTCTTTCTGTTCAGACGGAGTTTTGCACTCGCAATGCCCTGAATTAAGGTGTTTAAGTCATGAGCGTGGTAAATGTCCGTCTCATATTTCCTGCCGAGCATAATCATTTTGAACATCAGCAGCATATTTGGTATGTGCTTGGTGAGAACAGATGATTTCATACGTCCTGTTACTTTGTCTGGAAGCTCCAGTTTTAAAGGTCTGTTTACAAAAACACCTTCCCTGATTTTTTCAGCTGCAGGAAGACTCATCTCTGTCAGTTCTTTTTTTGCAATTATCGTTACTGTATATCCTGAATCTGCCAGGGCCGATGCTTCTCTCAGTACTCTTGCATCATTAATAAAGTTATTCCATACGAACATCGTTACCTTTTTCATTTGCAACCCTCTATATTTTAATATATTGTTTTAAATTATGTCTTATAAACATTATAATAGAAGTTAATGCATTTTAAAATCTAAACAAGAAATGGGTCTATAACATTGATGAAGAAAATAATATGGACAATTGTCGTTGTCCTCGTACTGATTTTAATCGGTGCCGGTATTTATATTTACAACCTGTATAATACATTCGATGAGGGCGTGAGCAGTTCATACGAACCGGCTGACCGGGAACGTTCCGATCTGCGTAAAGAAGATGCCACAGTGGATGACAGTTTCACTGTACTGATTCTCGGAACAGACGAAAATAAATCACGTGCGGAAAAAGAAAATCTCGGAGGTGATGATTTCCGTACCGACAGCATGATACTTGCTACTTTTGATAAGAATGATGACGATGTTAAGCTCGTTAACATTCCGAGAGATACACTTTCATACATCGAAACAGAAGGATACTTTGATAAAATTAACCATGCACACATGTACGGCGGTCCGTCTGCTTCAATGAAAGCTGTTGAATCTCTGCTTAACGTACCTGTTGACTACTACGTTCGCATTAACATGGCCGGAGTGGTTGATATAGTGGATTCTGTCGGCGGCATCGAATTCGATGTACCGTTTGACATGAATGAACCGGATCAGTTCGACACAAGCAGAATTATTCTTGAACAGGGTGTTCAGGAACTGAACGGTGAAGAAGCACTGGCTGTAGTACGAAGCAGACGTGTCGACTCTGACCTTGGACGCGGAAACAGACAGATGGAACTCGTTGAGGCAGTATTAAATAAAGTTAAGTCTTCCGGCGGCCTAAGTAAAATTGACGACTTAATTAAAGTCGTTGCTGATAATACAAGACATAACTTTACAGCCAAAGATATCCGTCAGCTGGCATCATATTACGCGTTTAACGATATATCATTTGATTCTACCCAGCTTCGCGGTACCGATTACTGGCACCAGAGCAACGGTGCATATTTCTACAGAGCCGATGACGAACATCTCTATGTCCTGTCGAATACAATACGCTCCATTTTGGAAATTGAGCCTTCTGAACCGTACGACCTGCTGCAGCTGAGATTGGGTGATTATCTCGTTCCTTACGAGTATATGGACGACTATATGCTTACTGAACACAGACCTGAAATGATTCCTTACTATGCCGAAGACGATTATGAAAGCTCGTACGGCGACGGTTTTGAAACTGAAGAGTTTAATTACGAAGAATCCGATATCGAAGGTGAAGGAGACCTTGAAGACACTACTGACGGTGAATACGATCCCGGCAGCCAGTCGCAGGAAAGTGAAAATACAGAAGAACAGACACAGCAGAATAACTACAACAATAATGGCACAGATAATTACAATGATGGAACAAACAATCAACAGGACGGTTATTACGACGACGGTACGAATAATTCCGAAGACAGTTACTATGATGACGGTACCGGCAATCAGGATGAGTACTATGAAGGCAGCAGCGATTCAGTAAATAACGATTATTATTATTAATTAAAGCGAGGTGGCTGTTTTGAGAAAATCATATGACAAAGTAACAAATATTCATGAGATGATGGATAATCTCGAAGAACTGATTAAAAACAGCAATCAGCCAAAAATTGAAAATGAGTACTTTTATTTGAATCATGAGCATAAGGAATTATATCTATCCCTGAGAAGCTATTTTTCAGAGTCTGAAAATAATCCGTCTGTCGATGCAGCGTGTTATATTACTGCCATTCCTGAAATTTATGAAGTGGTAAATATTTTCGATCATATTTTCCCGCTTGACTGGATTAATCATAATGGGAAACTTTCCGATGAATTTAAGAAGCTCCGGCCGCACATGCAGTACATTGCACTTGCTGCGGCTGAAGCAAGCAACATTAAGTTTAATACTCGCCCTGCTCTGTCACTCGGGATGGATTACTGGAATATAGAGCAGCTTAAAGTCTTTTGGCAGTACACGATTATACGAAGAAAAAATGCGATGTAGGTGATGACATGGAACTGAAAATTACAGATGATAAAAGGAACTACAATCAATGTCTTGAAATCAGAAAAGAAGTATTCGTCGATGAACAGAATGTGCCGATCGAAATCGAACTGGATGAGTATGAGAAAGAGTCGGTAAACATTCTTCTGACTCTCGATGATCGTCCGCTCGGTACAGTAAGATACCGTGATATTGGTGACGGTACTGCAAAAATTGAACGTATGGCTGTCAGAAAGATTGCACGAGGCCTCCACCTTGGACAGGCGCTGATGAACTTCGTACACATTCATGCTGAAGATAACGGTTTTAAACGTACGAAACTCGGTGCACAGGTTCATGCACTTAAATTTTACGAAAAGCTCGGTTACCATGTAGTATCGGATGAGTTTGATGATGCAGGTATCCCACATAAATACATGGAAAAAGAACTATAAAAAAATTGAGCCCTGATTAATCAGGGCTCAATTTTTTTATTCATTTTAACAAGTTCAAATAATGTTTTTTCAATTTCTTCAACATTTCCGAGCTTACTTCCGAAAACATTATTGCCGTCATTTTTAACTATTTCGCTGAGCACACTGCCATCTTCATAAAGCGACCAGATTTTCGTGCCGGATGACACATAGTCACTGTATTTTGATGCGAGGTATGGATTCTTTTTCATATAATCTTTCGTATTTGCGTCACTTAAAATCAGACAGTCGAACTCTTTTGATGCGTTAAGAAATTCGAAATATTTCAAGTATGTATTAACCTGAACGATTTCAGAAACATCCTGGGTGATGACCTGACTTCTGACTTTTGACGTATCATTTGTAAAGATATACAATCTTGCCTTAATGTTATGTTCTTTAATCTTTTTGGCAATATTAATAATATCAATGGCACTTCTCGTTTCATAAAAGTTGCCAAAGTAACCGATATTAAATTCATTCTGGTTCAGCGAAACGTAATGTTTGTCTATATCATAATAATATTTATCAAGTGACGGATGTTTTGAAATAACAGATTTCTTATACACCATGTTTTTAAACTCATCACTGAAGCGCTCGAGCATTACTTCCTGCTGGTTAATATTTGTAAACACTATCTCATCCGCGAAGATAAAAGGCAGTACTTCACACATATTAAACAGGTTTGTATTAATATATTCCTCAAAATTTTTCGGCACTTTTTTCTTCAGTCGTTTAACTTCTTTCACAGTAAAATATCCGGCTTTACGTGCCTCATTTTTAATATCATATAAAATTGGATCTGAAAATTCAGCTGTCCATTTCAGGCTGCTGTCGTCCATTTTAAATTCAAATGCTGCCATATGTGATCCCGGCCAGAGCGCACGGCTGTAGATCTCATCATACTTCTGCATTTCAACACGTTTTTTCACTTTGTCTACAAATGACTGAATGTAGCCCGCATTTGAAAACGACGATGCAGTATTAATCATATACTTATCATCAATATAAGGGTTGGCAATGACTTCAAGAGAAGGATCCATGCCCCTTACGTCGGTCATATCATTAAACACGACATCGACAGGCTGTTTCCCCTGATTGATACGTTTTGCCATTACAACACCGCTGGTATCAACAAACGGCGGAAAACAGTAGCTGATATATAACGTTTTAGCCAGATCTTTATTGACCTGCTGATACGGATAAAATTCATCCTGCTTGTACTTAATCAAATCTGTTACTCTGCCGTAGTCATCCATATTCAGCACCAGATACTTATTAATAAACAGCGCCTGTGAACGCATTCTGTCTATAATCAGATTTCTTACATCGAGATCATCTTCATATTTCAACAGGTCCTGCAGTGCATCAATCACATTAATTCTGTCCAGAACATTAAACTGGAACGATACCTTTGCACGGGATAATGTCCCCTGACCTTTATATCTGTAATACACAGCAGACTGCTGATTTATTTTAACAATTGGTTTAAATTCAGTGATTAATGCGGCGTAAAGAACGACATCTTCCCCGTTATTCAGTGCTTCGTTAAATTGGGTATTCAGTAAAAAACTTGTCGGAACAATCTTTGCACCGTTCAATGACAGATTTTTCCCTACTTCAAAGTAACTGTTCGGATACTGATTAAGTCTGAGCAGTTCTTTGTTTATCACGTTATTGCCGTGATCATCTCTCGTTTCAACGATTTCATGCAGCTGATTCAGCAGAATTGTGTAGGGTTCAGCTTCTGAAAGTGAATTTTTTAAATATTCCTCAGATAAAGTATCATCGACGTCGAGAAAAGTTATATAAGAATACTGCGCATTGTTAATACCGAGATTACGGGCAATACCGACACCCTGTTCAGAATAAAGAACTTTATGATTAAACGGTATCTGAAGCTTTTCAAGTACTGCTTCACTCTTTTCATAATCTCCGTTAAAAACAAATACCACTTCAAATAAACCTGTTTCCAGTGTCTGTTTCTTTAATGAATCAACAAGGCCTTCTATAAAAGTCTCTCCCTGATGAACCGGAATAATAACACTTATTCCGCATTTCAAATTACCGGCAGGGAAAAGTGGTGTTTCCTCTTGAACTTTTTCATCGGAAAGTACTGAGTTTTTAATTTTATTTATTTCTTTTAGACGCTCTCTAATTTTTAAATTAGACATACTCATACACTACTTTCTGACAAACTTTTTCATCTTCAAACCTACTTTGATAGGCAGAAAACTTTGATATTTTTTTATCTGTCTGTTTAATCTGTCGTTCTCATTTTTTAAAACTGATATTTGTCTGTCTATATTTTTCAGTTCGTTTAACGCCCGTTCTTCTTTTTCCAAGGACTCCAACGCTATTTCTTTTAATTCTTCATAAGTTAATTTATTCATTATATAAGCACCTTATAGATATTGAATTGCTTGTAAATAACCCATCACAACTATAATAACCGAAAAAATCATTAAAAGTATACTATTCGATATACCAAATTTCGTATCATTTTTGTCTGCATCAAATGTGGTAGTTCTCTGCCCTTCAATCATCGCTTTTTTATAGCGTTTCTGAATGTGCTTTGGTTTAATATTGTAGCCTCTGACAAATCGTGCATACAGTCCGACTACAGGTATGCAATCTCCGTATTCACGCAGTTCCCCGAAGTGAATCCATGCTGCTTTGTTGCACATCTGCTGTATTTGGGGAATCGAATGGCTGACAAAGAAAATAGTTTTACCCTGTTCTCTGAAATCTTTCATTTTATCAATACATTTGCTGGTAAATGTATCATCACCGACCGACAGAGCCTCATCAACAATCAGTACATCCGGATCAGTGTGAACCGCAATCGCAAATCCGAGACGCGACATCATTCCGCTAGAATACGATTTAATCGGCTGATTCAGAAAATCTTCCAGTTCACTGAATGCCACGATATCATCGTAACGCTCTTCAATCTGCTTCTCGCTGAGACCGTGCATTAGACATTTCATGTGAATGTTCTCTTTCCCGGTCAGTTCCATATTCAGACCTGCGGAAATCGCAATAAGTGACGGTTTTCCGTCGACGCTGATTTCACCAGATGACGGTACTGTCACTCCGCCGAGCAGATTCGACAGCGTTGATTTACCGGAACCGTTTAAACCGACAATGCCCACCGAATCACCCGGTTCCACTTCAAATGAAACATTCTTCAGTGCGTGATAATATTCCTGTTCTTTATTCATAAACGGGAACAGTATTTTCCACAGTTTCTTTTTATTGCTCGTTGTATTAAAGACTTTTGATACATTATCAACTTTAACTTTATAAGTCATTTTTTCCACTTCCAAGTCAGTGTTAATTTAGGCATTTAATATTAGCTGCATTATATACCGGCTTGCCGATATCTTCTGAAATCTGCACAAATGCCTCACCGTACTTATAATAATCATGCTGCTGAACAGTATAGAGGTTTTCTTCATCCGTTAAATCAAGCACACTGTCCTTTTCCGTAAATGCCCATATTTTACTCGTACTGCCTCTGTAGTCGCTCAATTTTGACGGGACATATGGATTGTACGGTTTAATGCCGACAGTTTCGGCATCGAATATAAGCAGTACATCCATCAGATCCGTTAAGTTGAGGAACTCAAAATAAGGGACATACTGATTCATTTCAATATATTCCTTAAACTCACTCTGCCTGTAGAATCTCATCGTTTTTTTATTCAGGTTTGTAAAGACATGGATTTTGAAATTATTAATATTCGTTTCATAAAGCTGTTTTGCCACCAGTTCAATCTGTCTGAAGCCGCGTGTGTCGTAAAAGTTTCCAAAGTAGGCAATATTTATTTCTTCCTGCTTAACTTTATAGAATGATTTAACAATATCGTACATTTCACGCGGCAGTGTCGGATGCTGGCTGATTACCGCTTTACTCTTAACCATTTCTTTAATACTGTTATCGAAGCGTTCCATCATATACTCCATCTGATATTGATTCGTAAAAATCAGTTCATCGGCATACAGGAAAGGAATAACTTCACATACATTGAACGAGTTATCATCGATTTGACGGCTGTATTCTTCGCCGGTATATTCCTTCAGCATTTCAATATAATCATCGTCTTCAATCGGGGCATATCTGAGATTTGAAGAAACATCCGTATAGAGCGGGTCTGAGAACTCAGCCACCCATTTTATACCCGGATTTTCTTTTTTTATTTCGAATGCTGCGAAATGCGAGTGCGGGAACATTACTCTCGAATACACTTCATCATATTTGTCCTCATAAAGCTTATATTTATCATAAACACCCTGCATATATTCTTCGATGCTCGTCCAGCTGCTGAATGCCTGGGGCCCGGTCAGAACAATTTGCGAATCCAGGAGATGCGACATAATATGAAGCAGCTTATTGTCCTTTTTACGGATACGGCTCATATCGTTGGAAATAACATCGACGATGTCACCCGCTTCAAAAATTCTTTTAGCCATAACATTGCCGCTCGTATCATTAAACGGCGGGAAACAGTATGCGAGAACCAGCTTGCGCGCATCTCCTTTATTTAAGGCTGAGTAATATATATTTTCAATGCCGAGAGATTCCATCTCCATAATAAGGTCATCTCTCGTAATTATTCCCTTGTCGATATAATTTTTCAAATTGGCTGTAAACACTTTATTGAAGTACTGCAGCACTTCCGACACTGCATCATCAAAGCGCTTTGTAATTTTACTGTCGATATATTTAATACACATTAAAGTCTCTTTGTAGTTTTCAGGTATGCCTCTCTCAGTTGCCCCGTGAACACAAATCTCTTCTGCTGTAACTACTTCGCCGTTTAAGTTGACAATTGCCATTAAATTCGACATCCAGATATTAAAGCGGAACGAGAAGTTATCAGAAAAGCTGTGATGAAATATAAGGTCCGACGGAATGATACAGTTGGCTTCCCTGATCAGTTTTTCGACTGTATGTGAATCGAAGTTATATTCATCAATATTGTTATCTGCTAAAAACTTCCTGTAAATTTTCGCATCCAGCGCATCATTATCCCGGATGTCAGTAAGGTATAGCCGATTACTTAGTAAATCCGGTATTCCGCCGTTAAACTTAACAGTCAGGCTCCCCCCGGTAATCAGAACGTGTGAATATTTAATATACATTTTTGCATCTTCAACCGTCCCAAAAACAGCAGTTGTCCGTTCATCTGCCCGTTTTTGTACCAATTCGTATACTTCTCTGCTGTCAGCTGCAATCACAACATTCATATTAGCGTCAGCAGCTGCAGGCTGCACATTTTCCGCTTCATGAATATCTGAAATATACTGAATCACTGTCAGCCCCACGGGTCGTGACTGCGACAACGTCGATATCACCTTATTTATATATTGTGAGTTTGCATCGGCTGTATTGATTCTATTAACCAGCTTCATTAATATCCTCTTTTCCTGTTCCAGTATGCAACTTGCATTTTACCAAGTTTAGAGCTGCGCAGCTGTTCGAGCCTGCTCAGTGACTGTTTATACTTTTCCATTAAATCCAAATAGCGTTTTTCAAGATCATCGTCATCAGCTCTTGAACCTGTCATCTGCAGCTGCTGCTTTTCTCTTTCGAGAGTGCTGATGACTTCATTGTTCTTATCGTGCTCTCTCAGCAGGCTTTCAACGATTTCCAGTTCGTATGATTTACTCTTTTGCTTAACATTAATATTAAGCATTTTGTACTTTTCCAAAATACCGGATTCCTGTACTCCGGATTGTAAATAATACCGGTTATTCTTAAAGTCTATATCCGCTATATTACGGGCATTATCAAGCAGTTTTTCATTGATCTGTATATCGCTGATAATAAAGACGGCATCCATTTCTTCAGATGGAAATTCATCGATTATGCTCCATACATTACCGGTATCAAGGGCGGTTAAATCGATAAATTTAGACATATCATAATTGCCGAGTCTCTTATATAAGTTCTGGATTCCTTCGTTTTTTGCAATTGTCAGTAATACTGACAGGCCGTTATCTCTGTTGTCCAGTTCCATATAGAATTTATTCATTACTTTGCACCCGTTTAAAGTTTACTGATATTTTTTCAAATACTCTCGAGTTATCTTTGGCACTTTCTTTCGCATATGCGGTAATTGAATACCTTCCGTCAGGAATATCGAAAGAAAATGTATTGGACTTCTGATAACCGGTTTTAATTGTTTCCATTTTTCCTTTACGGTCGATCAGATCGATTGCATACTCCATCCGCTCACCTGTTGCATCAATAATGACATCCAGTGAGTCCGTCTTTGTTATATATACATCATTCAGCTTTAATTTTGGAGATGCATTGTTTACCAGATTACTCGTTTCCCGCATAATGGCTTCAATATGCTCTTCCAGATCATGATATGCTTTTTCCCAGTTAACTCCAGCCATTAGTGATCACCTCAATTTCCCTGCTTATTACAGTATCCAGACCTGCCTGTTTTTTAATGCTTTTTGAGGCCTGTGCACTCATCTTTTTAAATTTGCGTGCGTGTTTATATAAATAATCAATATGTTCGACCATTTCACTTACATCATCCCTCGCTGCCAGCATCCCGGTTTCTTTATGTGTAATGAATTCGGGAATACCTCCAATGGCGTTTGATACCGGTACGAGACCGCTGCTCATAGCCTCACCGAGTGATACACCCTGTGAATCGTGCCGGGACGGTCCGAGATAGATGCCGTGCTGTTTGTGTATTTCAGGTATATCATCCTGTTTTACAAACCCTTTATGGAGGTGGACATTATCAAATTGTTTTAATGAGTTTGTCAGCACATTAAATAATTTTCCGTCTCCGTAAATGTTGAATTCAAGTTTGTTAAAATACCTTTTCCTGCTTAACTGTTTAATAACATCGACCGTAATATCGTTCGCATAGTTGCGGGCAGTGAACGGTCTGATTGAACAGATCTTCAGACGGTCGTCCGCTGACTTCTTATGATATTCAAACAGTTCATCATCGATAATATTGTGGATAATATGATAGTTGTCAGGTACAACACCGACATAAGGGTCCACATAAAGTTCCTTGAATCGCTTTGAGACATAAATAAATTTAATATTTAAATCCTGTCTCGTCATAATGTCTTTTAAAAACTCCCTCTGCGGTTCAAAGACAGTGTCTTTCCGTTCCAGCGCATTATCCAGCTGGCTGATATTCTCGAGGAAATTGTAGTATCTCCGGTGCCATGCTTCCGCTTCAAAGCCATGCAGCCATACTGCGATATTCGGCCGCTTTTCCTCTTCCAGCTGATCGATGCCGTAAAACATTTTTCTGTTGATAAAGTGAAATAACACTGTGGAATAATCATTCTCTTGTAAAAATGATGCAATCTGATATTCATCCATGTATTTAATGTGTACACCATCGTAATATTTATCTTTAAGTACTTTTGTTGTTATGACAACAATATCGACTTCGAGACCTTTTTGCTGATAAGCCTTGACTCTTCTGTGAAGAAAGCTGTTTGCATACAGGTTCTGCAGTGTCGGATATGCATTACATATCATTAAATACTTCATCGTTTTACCACCTTATAGATAATCAATTAATTTGTAACGGAATTTAATATGCAGGTAACTTCCCACGAGAAGGAAAGTAACGGTAATTGCCCAGAAATAAATATGCTGCTCCATCGTCCCGTAAAACAGACCGTCTCCGTAAATTAATGCGTTACGGAAGTTCTGTACAAGATATGCAAACGGATTTAAATCCGATATTAACTGCAGCAATCCGCCTCTTTCACCCGGCTGCCAGAAAATCGGTGTCAGGAAAAAGCCCATGCGTATTACATTCTGCAGTACATTTCTAAAGTCCCTTACCAGTATAATAAGCGTACTCATAATTAAATTGATTGCAAAAACAAGTGCGAATGATGCAATCACAAAATATATCAGCATTAAGAAATACAATGGATTAACAAAGCCGCTGAATACTGAAATCAGCATTATAATAAATGTCATAAATCCGAGATTTATTAAGCTGTTTGTAAATGAAATTGACAGCAATACGCTGGATGGAAATCTCATTTTAGTGACCAGTCCGAGCTGTGCGTAAATAGCATTTGACCCTATGTTAATCGCCTGTGAAATAAACAGCCAGGGGAACAGTCCCGAAATAAGATAAACTATAAATGGAATTTCTGAATCCGGTGCTGTGGCACCTCTCAGGCCGAGTCCGAAGATAAGATAGTAAATCGCGGCCTGCATCAGAGGCTGCAGAATGTTCCAGAACAGCCCCAGGTAATGATTTGAGTATTCACTCTTAACATTGTAAATCGACAGTTTCCATATTAAATGGAGGTTTTGAAATTGTTCTTTAAGTAAAGTTATTACGTGATTCATTACATTCCCTCTTATATGTTAACTTTTTAATTTATAAATTTGTATCTCATTTATTATAATGGTAATTCATATCGGTGTCATTTAAAAACCCATAATTACACAAAAAGAGCAGACCTGAGTCTGCTCTTTTTTATTCTGTTATTTCTGTCCGAGAAATAACAATCTCGTCGGTTTCGTCAGGCTGAAAATATAGCCGGTTATTACAGGAATCATCACACCAAGCACTGTAAATTCAAACGATGTTACATCGTATTCCAGTACTGTTCTGAAGAAAATATTAACCGGTAAATGCAGATACATAATTACTATGGAGTACTGCCCGAAAACTTTAAATACTTCCTTAACAGGAAACTTCGCTATTATACTGCTTATATAAATTACCGGCATAAAGAACAGCAGAGGAACAATTATATCCAGTATAAAATGATTGTATGAACTCATTTTCAGATTAAGATAATAGTCCATATACCCATTTGCATACAGTATAATTACAACAGCTGCGAACACTGTTGACGATGCAGCAAGCAGGAAAGAGTCGTGATATTTTTTTATTATACCGCTGCCGTAGTAACCCAGCGAATAATAAAACACAGCAATCATTACCACGTTGGCATTCCACGGCCAGTCATACGCGATAATAAACTCGCTGTGTCCGGCAACAAACAACACTGCAACAATTATTATTTGCAGCCATTTGTATAAATTGCTCATGAGGCCCAGCAGAATCTGTGTTAACAGCAGCACAGTTATAAACCAGAATACCCCGTACGGCCCCTGCAGTCCGCTTCCTCCGTACAGCAGATTATAAAGATGATCAGGCAGCATGTTCAAGTTCTCTAAATTGAATACTGCAAAAATCGCTGTACCGTATACGAAATACGGTACCATCATTCTGTAAGTTTTCCTGCCTGCCCAGACGCCGAAGCTCTTAAACATTACCGGTTTAAATAAAATACCCGATAAAAAGAAAAACAGCGGCATTCTGAACCAGCCTAAATATACATCTAAAAATGGATGGCCGGAATGCCCGAGTACAACCAGTACAATACTGATTGCTTTTGCAATATCCAGCCATTCTATACGTTTTTTCTCCACCAAATCACCAATCTAGTACTTTATAAGTTTAATGCGATCTTGACGACACGCTACAGCAACACTTCGAATGTTTCGGCAAATGATTTTATCATATAAACATCATCTCTGCCTCTTTCAGTCCAAAATTAAATCAGTATATTATTGTACCACATTTAAAAAGCTGCAGCTTACGCTTCCACGATCCGCTTCAGCTGTTCGACTTCTACAAAGCCGATTGAATTTCTTTCGTTCAGCTGTACATATGACGGCAGCCTGCCTTCTGCTTCCAGGGATGTTTTTGTCACCTGGAATTTACCGATGATTACCATCACGCGGTGAACGAGTGTTGCGAGCTCATCGACTATGCCCTGATTCAGTTTTGACACTTCGAGATGAATAATCGGATTCTTACGTTCTTTCGACGGGAACATTATCGTTCTCGTCCATTTCAGTTCACTCGCCGTCAGTTCCGCCTTTGTTTTCAGCTCGAGTATCATAAAGGGGAATCTGTCTTCATCTTTAAATGCGTTATCGTACTGCAGTTTAAAGTGATACAGTTCAAATCCGTGTTCCTCATATCTGATCAGATACTGGTGTTTTTCCTGCTGCACAAAAAATACCGTGCCGTACTGAACACCGAAATCCGATTCCTGGTCCTTGAATTTATCAACGACGTTGACCAGCTGCGAGTAGTCCAGCAGCAACTGCCCTGCTTTATGTCCCTCACTCGATTTTTTCTGAGTGATTGTTATTTCAACTTTGTCGGAAGTCAGCACTGCTTTCTCCTTGCCGTGAAACAGGCTGGATGTTTTTAATTTATGAAATTCCCCATATGTATAGCCCATCGTTTTAATAGCAGGTAAATACGAATCAAATAACAGGTCTTCCTGCACCAGTTTTCCAAGCAGCAGATCGACTGTCGATTCACCGGGCACATCTATTTTTGTAATTGATATCCCGCTTTCGTAATCTCTCACTTTAACTTTTAGCTTCAAGTTGCTCTCTCCTTCTCAAACTGAACAAATGATTTTAAAATATCCACTCTCAACGCAACGAGTTCAGCGTCTTCATACATTGATTGTACTTTAACATCGCGCAGTTGAGAACTGTTTGCCGGGATTTTCTCCGTAATAAACTTCATAAAAGTGATTGCGTAATCTTCCTTAACATTCGTCGCCTGATACGGCACATAAAAATCGGTCACATTATTATTATAAAATCCTTCTACTTGCAGTGTGCTCTTTTCTGAGTTTTCGTGCCAATGCTCATCATACTGCGACCAGAAACGTTCCCGGTGATTATTAATAACCGAGCCTTCTTTTGCGCATGAAATGTCCGTACTGCTGCATGATTCATCAAAATCTTCAATCGGCAGTGAATAAATATGTCCGAATTCATGTATCAGGTTACGGTACTGGGTTGCCTTATGTGTGTTGTCCCTTACATCCATCGCAAGGACCGTCCCATCTCCTCTAATCGATACATAGGCTGCTGTATTCCCTTCTCCGTCAGAGAACAGGCGGTATTCATTTATATCCCTGATGTAACGGCGGGGAAACACATACCGAAAGGCATCCCACATCTCTGTGAACATTTCTTCTTTCCCGAACGGCAGCGGATTAACTTTTTCACTCCCGGTTATGTTAAAATCGCTGATCTCATAATTAATGAATGTTGTCCGCGTCCTGTTTTCAAAAAAGATATACGGCTCATCCTGCAGATCCACATACGATTTCAGTTCTTCCAAATACTCATCACCGAGCGCTGCACATGTTTTTACAGTATCACAGTCATCGTGCATCACTTCCTGATTCCAGCTGATATCAGCTTCAAACAATGCTCTGTCACTGCTGATATATTCAAGCAGTTTAAAGCCTCCCGTAAACACCAGCACTATTACTGCCGCCAGTACGAACAGCTGCATGACCGTTCTCCCGGTCCGCTTTACCGCAGTTTCAGGTATATTTCTGTCTGCTGCATGTTTTCTGCTGATAATCCCCCTGTCAGCAAGAATATTTTTAATGGTGTCAGCATACAGATGATAGTTCGGGATCCCCGACTCTTCAAGTGTTATTATATCCGCTACATCAACATTTCGGGGAAGATATTCACCGCATGAAAAGATGATTATTTTTAAATGATTTCGCCGTGCAAAGTTCAATATGTACCGGAAATCCCGTTCTCCGATATCCGTCGTTAAAATAACCTGTTCTATGCTATTTAAATATTTATCTTTCTGATTGAAAGTATCGTATACATTTGAATTTACCGTAAATCCGTGTTCATCCATTTCGCCGTATGGTTCAGAAACCGACCGGCTGCTGCTGTACGTGACACCATTTTGTCTGAGCGATTCTTTCAGCCATGATGTCAGCGTTGTTTCATCCGAGCTGAAGTTCGTATGTATAAACACTTCATCATAAGTATATGCGGCCGCGAGGGCGGATATCAAATGGCCGCCGGTCAGCATATTTTTATGTTTATAAATTCCGCCGGCTGCGAGTATCGCCATAGTTATCCCTCCCTGTCTCTGTAATACTTTCTCAGTGCATTTTGGTGTTTAACCGTTCTGTCCAGTATGAACAGCGTTTTCTCATACTGTTTCTTCGAAAAATTGAAATCAAAATCCGTTTCGACTTCACGTCCGTCTATAAATATAATGACCAGTTTGCCGTTCACGAGTTTAAAATCGATCAGCTGGCGCAGGTTTACAAAAAACGGATTTTTGTATTTGCAGCTCTCCAGAGGAAATAATACAAACTGATATTTCTCATCAATTATTATCGGCTGGAGTTTATGAATGTTATGAATCAGTTTAACATTTTGTCTTCTCACTTTAATACTGCTCGAATAAAAATAAATCAGTGTGTCATCAATCCAGCGTTCTGATGTCTGTCTACAGTATATTACACCATCAGTATGAACAGCACGGCATAAGTACTCCGGATGAACTACCGGTTCGATATAGAGCACCTGCGGCGTCAGTTCAGGAACAGTCAGCATATTCTCACCTCATCATCAAATTAACTAATTATCATTATTATATCCTTAAGTTAACTTATTTAATATATTTTTAACTTTTGTTAACAAAAATAGCTTTTAAGTTGTTTTTAATGATGAATTTCGTCGTTTTTACTGCTTTATATACGGTTTGTATTTTCATATATTACTCATATCCGGAAATACATGCATATGAATCGATTCATTTAAGGACTGCTTAAATGACACTAAATGATAAGATTACTTCCTATGAACCAATGATTTACAGTATTATTAATCAGCTCAATATTTTATACGATAAAGACGAATACATGCAGATCGGCCGCATCGCTGTATATGAAGCCGTGAAAAAATTCGATCCTGCTAAAGCATCATGCAGCGAATCCCGGTTTGTCTATACGATAATCCGACAGCGGCTGATTGACGAAATACGGAAAGTATCGAGACAGCAGGAAAGATACGGGACATCTTCCGGTACGCCGGACACACACCCCTCAACTGATGACACATACAATCTGGAAAACAATTCACTTCGTATATTAAATGAACGGGAATATCGATGGCTTACGCTCACCTTGTCCGGCTATACTCTTGCCGAAATTTCCATACAGCTCGGTGTCAGTCCGTCCACGGTTAAAAACATACGGAGAAATGCAAGAGATAAACTCCGGGGGTCATTTACTCCATAAGGGATGTTGCTTGTAATTTTTTGTATTTATAGTATAATGTCAGTCATTATCGCTATTGCAGTGGAGGAATATACATGGACGCTAAGAAGAAGGAAAAAGAAGAACTGGACGTTAAAGTCGGCAACATCGTTTCATTCGATGACCTGATTGGGAAAGTTGAAAAAATTAATGATAACTCAGTTATTGTAGACCTTACTATTAATGATCATTTTGACGAGCATGAAATGTTCGAAAAAACTGTAGTTAATCATAAAAGATACAAAATTATTGACGACTCCACGGATTAATAAGAGTAACTAAGAGAAACAGGCAGGCAGCTTCGGCTGTCTGTCTTTTTTATTCGTTTCATTGACAACCGCTGTGCATTAAATATATATTTGAGTTAACATTGAAAAAAATTCCAAAGTGGGTTATTAATATGAAGAAAATTTTATGGACCATCTTTATCATTTTAGGTGTCGTGCTTCTTGCAGCAGTCATCTATATTCTTTATCTGTTTAATGCATTTAACAGCGGAGTATCAGACTCCTATGAGGAGATTGACCGCGAACGTTCGGAACTCCGTGTCGAAGATGTCGATGCATCCAACGACAACTTTACGGTTCTGATCTTAGGTATTGATGCCGATGCTGAAAGAACTCAGGGCGGCGAAATCAATGCAGACCACTTCCGTTCAGATACGATGATTTTAGCGACATTTGACCGCGATAATGACGATGTAAAAATGGTCAGTATCCCGCGTGATACGCTCGCTTACGTAGAATCTATGAACTATTTCGACAAAATCAACCATGCTCACGCATTCAACGGCCCTGTCGGTGCGATGAATGCAGTCGAGTCTCTGCTTAACGTACCGGTCGACCATTTCGTCCGTGTTGATATGAACGCAGTCGTCGAGATTGTCGATGCAATCGGCGGTGTCGAATTCGAAGTGCCGTACGCCATGAACGGCCTACAGCCAGGAGTACAGCACTTAAGCGGTGAACAGGCATTAGCAGTTATCCGTAACCGCAGCGTCGACTCCGACCTTGGACGCGGTGTCCGTCAAATGGAACTGATTGAAGCTGTATTTAAACAGGCACAGTCTTTCAGCACATTGTCACAGGTTGATGATTTAATCAACATCTTTACGAGCAATACAAGTCATAACTTTGAGACAGGCAACATCCGTTCACTCGCATCATACTATCTGTTTAACGATGTTGCATTCGAATCAACACAGCTGCAGGGCACGGGCTTTACAGCCCAGTCAAACGGTGTATACTACGCATGGCCGGACGAAGAGCACATCTTCGCACTGTCCAACACTATCCGTGATATACTGGGGCTCGATTCTTCTTCAGCAAATGATTTAATCAGTATCAGACTCGGCGATCAGGTACAGCCGGTTCAGGAAGTCAGCCAGGATCTGCTTCAGAACTTTACATTGGATAACCCTCCTGCATATGCAGAAGACGGTGCTTCAAACCAGTACGGTGACGGTTTTGGAATTGAATAATAACAAAAAAACATCTGCTGATGCAGATGTTTTTTTACGTTCATATTCATAAGTACCTGTGAATCAGATCCAGATACTCAATGTCTTCCGCTACCTTTGAAAATTCTTTGTCCCTTATTGCCATACTGTGTCCAAGATATTCAAACGTATTTACTCTGGTTTTAAATCTGATATCGAGCTCCATTATATGCCCGTTGTGCACATGGTGATAAAGCGGTACTTTTTCACCGTGAATACGTGTCGTAGTAAATGACATTGTCTGTTCTTCATAGTCTCCGGTATATTCTGAACCTGTGATAACAATCCCTACACCTTCCAGACTGTTTTTAAGTTCTTCTATTTCTTTTTCATCCTGAGTGAAATCTGATACGAACACAATGACGTAGTCCGGGTTTTCCTTACCGTGCATAAAGCGGATCCACTTTTTTAACGATGCTGTCAGGTTAACCGATGAAATCTGCTCTGTTTTTTCCTCTGCAGGACCACCGTACCCGCCTACAACAGCCAGTTTCATTTTGTTCACATTAAAAATTTTATACGGCTGGCCGTAAAACGGTTCATTCGTAAACTTCTGAACGATATTTGTAGTGATCCACGGAAAGTATGATGTTCTCATCGCCTTGCTTGCTGCACCGATGTTTTTCAAATCATTCACATTCAGCGTGGCAAACTTATACCGTAGATGATTCATACTCATAACATACGGATTTTGCGGTCCGCGGGTGTTTACTGCTTTTCCGACAGCACCGCCGAGATCACAAAATATAGGCCGTTCATATTCTTTAATATTCATACTGTTGACCGCGCTTGAAATCTTGCTGAATGTCACACCTTCCTTTTTACCTAGCTGCTCATTCATATGTTGTGTAATATACAGTTTGACGTTAAAAAACTCAGATACCATTTTGTTCACCTCCGCTGCTTTAGCCTACCATCAGGCGTTCTTCAGAATATTTATAAGTCAGTTCGCGCTGTCTGCCGGAGATTGACAATAGAAATGATACGAAACCTATTCTGCCGACAAACATGAATATCATTATTACCGTTTTACTGAGTGTCGATAACTCTCCCGTAATACCTGTCGATGTACCGGTTGTACCGAAAGCGGAAGTCACTTCAAAGATAATTTGAGTCAGGGTAAATTTATCACCGTCTGCAATTAAGACTGTCAATACACCCGTAAACACCAGACCGACTGCGAGAGTGAACACGGCAAAAGCACGCTCAATATCTTTTTTTGCAATCCTTCTGTGAAATACGTTAATGTGCTGCCGGCCTCTTGAAAATGAAATTAAAAACAGTATAAGTATTGCAAATGTCGTTGTCCGTATACCGCCGCCTGCACTTGATGGTGACGCTCCGATGAACATCAGCAGACTCATAATCAGCTGGGTTACTTCACTCAGCTGTTCCACGGCAACAGTTGTAATACCCCCGCTTCTCGTACTTGCAGATAAAAACAGGCTTGTCACAACAGACGAAAAGATGTTTTTATCTGAAAAATATTTAAACGACTCCAGTATGAATATCAGCGCACCCCCTGCGAACAGCAGAATGCCGTATGTTGATACCGTTACTTTTGTAAATAGTGAAAAGCGGAATCCGGGTGAATTTCTGCTGAAGAAATGCTTCAGCTCTATCAATACAGGGTAACCGATTGCACCAAGTATAATCTGGCACATTACCGGAATTTCTATTAAAATATTTCCCTGCAGATGCGTCAGAGAATTACTGTACAGATCCAGTCCGCCGTTTGTCGTAGCTGACACCGACAGAAATGTACCATGCAGAAATGAATAGGCTAAATCGCCTGTTTCAGAATAAAAATAAGCAATATAAACGACTGCACCTGCGGTTTCTACGGCAAGTAACAGCGTGATAATATCCAGTACCAGTTTTACTGCACCTGACATTTTGTACTGTGCGTTATCGGCAATAATCTGCCGGCGCTCTCTGACCCCGATTCTCCGTCCAAGCAAAATCCACAGCAATGTACCGAGCGCCATGATTCCGATTCCACCGAGGTTCATTAAGAACATCAGCAATAAATATCCGGAAACGTTGAATGTTTCCATTATAGTGACAGTACTCAGCCCGGTAACGGAAATTGCCGAAGCAGCAACGAACAATGTATCTATAAACGGAATAGTTTCCTCCTCGTAAAAAAACGGAAAACTGAGCAGCAGCGTCGCTGCAGCCAATGCCAGAAAATAATATATCAGTATGCCCCGCTGAGGGCTTAAGTTTGTAAACCAGCGGCGTAATTTTTTCAAAAGATTATCCCCAATCTGTCTATCGCTTTATAAAAGTTTATAGCCACATTATACAATAAAATGAGATGAACTGATTAAAAAAACGGAATCCCGTACGGGATTCCGTCTGACTATTTTATTCCAGCACTACTGTTACTGATTGCTGTTCGCCGTTGCGGTAAAAATCAATAGTCATTTCTTCACCTGATGATTTCGCATAGTAAAGGTGCTGTCTCAATTCAACCATATTATTTATCTTTTCGCCGTCGAGATGTGTAATAACATCAAGTGCCTGCAATCCTGCCTGTGCAGCCGGAGAGTTTTCCTGGACGCCGCTAATAATTACGCCGCCTTTCACATCTTCAGGCAGCTGCAGCTGGTCGTACACAGGAGATGATGCAACCGTCAGTAAGTCCTGCAGTGTAATACCGAGGAATGGTCTGGATACTTCACCATTTTCTTCAAGCTGCGCTGCAACCTGTTTTACCTCATCGACAGGAATAGCAAAACCGATTCCTTCAACGCTTGCAATACCAATCTTCATGGAATTAATACCGATTAAACGCCCGTTAGCGTCTATCAGAGCGCCTCCTGAGTTACCCGGGTTAATTGCTGCGTCAGTTTGAAGAACACTCGCTTCCCAGTCTGTTGAGCCGTCTCCATCGAGATCAACCGGTACTGAACGGTCAAGACCGGATATTATGCCCTGTGACACTGATCCGGAAAAGATTTCACCAAGCGGTGAACCGATGGCAATAGCCGGTTCACCGACAAGCAGATTACTGCTCTCGCCGAATTCAATTGTTGTTTCGACAACATCCGACGGAATACTCAATACTGCAAGGTCTGTCCAAATGTCTGTTCCAACAAGCTCTGCATCGACAGAGTCGCCGCTTTCAAGATTAATTTTAATCTCTTCTGCACCTTCGACTACATGGTGATTCGTGATGACATAAGCTCTGTCACCTTCAGTTTTATAAATCACGCCTGAACCGCTGCCCGCTTCTTCAGCCTCTTCGGATGAACTGTTAATCCCGGGTATAACTGACTGAATGCGCTGCATGTTAATTACAGATACAACTGCCGGCTTCGCTTTTTGAACAGCTGCCGTCACATCTGTAATTACCTTATCAGAATTTTCTTCCTGAAGCTGTTCTTTAACTTCCGATAGGTCCTGATTTGAATCAACTTCAGAAGCTGTCTCTCCGCCGGTTTGTGCCGAATCATCTTCCGCATCATCACCACTGCCGGTAAACAGCATGTATGCGCCAAGAACCAGCAATGCACCGATAATTCCTGCGATAAGCGGCATCAGAAACGACTTGAAGCCCCCGCCACTGTCCGGATTTCTCCGCTGATGTCCGCTGTATTCAGAAGTTACACTGTCATCCCGTCCGTTTTCCGGATGAACATCTTTATTTTCAGGAACATCATTATCTGTTCCAAATTCACGCTGTTCTTCACGTGACCGTGTAAACTCAAATCTGTTATCCGACTCTTCTGATGTCTGATTTTTATCCGTGAAATTTCGTGCTGTCCGTCTGTATTTCTCTCTGTCAATCGGTTGTTTTCTTTCATCGCTCATAATAATCACTCCATCTCAATGCTCTACGAGATAATTATAATGCCTTTCAAAAATTCTTGCCAACGTTAACCGTTATACTTATGCTTCCTTCGAGTCTCCATCGTCTTTTTTACTGCCGCCAAACCAGCCGGCAAGAACGATAATAACCATCACAGCCCAGAAGATTATCTTCCATGTTGTTGAATGCGGGAATTCTGCGGGAATAATCCCGATTGCTTCGTGTGCAAGTGTCAGCACAGCAAGTTTAACACCTACCCAGCCTACGATAACAAACGCTGCCGCTTCGAGTGTCGGACGTTTTGCCAGCAGCTCCACAAAGTAATTAGCAAAGAATCTCATAATGATTACACCGATCAGACCACCGATGAGCATCACTGAATACTGACCTGCGTTTACACCGAAGAAATCCCCGCCGACTTCGGGAAGTGCAAGTGCAATTGCTGCCGCTGCCAAAATTGAATCTACTGCAAATGCGATATCTGCAAGTTCAACTTTAAATACAGTCATCCAGAAACCTGACTGTTTCTTGTCCTTTTGTTCTTCAACTAAATCATCTGCTGATTCACCTTTATGTTTGTAAATCGCGATTAAGTGCGATATTGAAACGTAGAATAAGTACAGTGCACCAAGCGCCTGAACCCACCACCACTGTACGAGCCAGACGAGCAGTAAAATCGCGATAACACGGAACACAAAGGCTCCGAGCAGCCCGTAAAACAGAGCTTTTCTTCTTCTTACAGGATCCAGATGACGCACCATGACTGCAAGAACAACTGCGTTGTCCGCTGCAAGCAGTCCTTCAAGACCGATTAGTACAATCAGCACCCATGCGTATTCCAGTATAATAGCTGTATCCATTTTTATTTCCTCCTTTTTTATATCAAACACAAAAAGAGACCCAAACAGACAGCCCGCCTTATTAATTGCAGGACTGTCTGTTAAGGTCTCACGATACAATATATTATATTGCTCGGCGCACCGGGATTTCTCCGTAGTGACGACACACCGATAGTCTCCTATTCGTTACTCCCCTTAAAAACAGGTTCGTTATATGTGTTTTTCAATTCTTATTAAATATAAATTATTCAATGTCAAAAGTAAAGTGAAATTTGTTTACAGCAGACTGTATAATTTAATTTCAGGATACTTGTCCGAGAACCAGCGCATTGCGAATTCATTTTCAAACAGGAATACCTGTCTGTCGAAACGGTCATACACAAGGTTGGCACGCGGTGAGTTCATGGAATCTTTAATATCTTCCTCATTCTCAACCCAGCGTGCAATTTTCTTGCCGACCGGTTCCATAATAATATCCGTATTGTACTCGTTCTTCATGCGGTGCTCGAACACTTCAAACTGAAGCTGTCCGACTGCACCGAGAATCGGCTGATTCGTATGCATCGATTTATAATACTGAATCGCACCTTCCTGTACAAGCTGCTCGATTCCTTTATAGAAGTGCTTCTGCTTCATGACGTTCTTGGCAGAAACTTTCATAAACAGCTCCGGTGTAAACTGGGGAAGGTCTGCAAAATCAACCTGTTTTCCGCTATACAGAGTATCACCGATCTGATAATTACCTGTATCGTACAAGCCGATAATATCACCGGCATATGCTTCTTCAATCGTTTCTTTGTCATCGGCCATAAACATCGTCGCACGTGTAATTTTTGACTTTTTCTTAGTACGCGTCAGTACCGCATCCATTCCTCTTGTGAATTTACCTGAAACGATTCTCATAAATGCAAGGCGGTCGCGGTGTCTCGGATCCATGTTGGCCTGAATTTTGAAAATAAATCCTGAGAAATCTTCGTTTGTCGGGCTGACTTCAGCGCCCTCTTTCGTTTCGCGTCCAGTCGGCTGCGGTGCAAAGTCAACGTACGTATCAAGAAATTCCTCAATACCGAAAGTCGACAGTGCGGAACCGAAGAATACCGGTGTCAGATCACCTGTTGCAATTTTCTCTTTGTCAAAGTCATCGCCCGCTTCTTCCACGAGCATAAATTCCTCGATTGCATCTTTATATGCAGCATCTTCTTCAATTTTGTGCGGTTCAGTCAGCTGATAATCATCATCCAGCGTCAGTTTTTCTTCTTCCCTGAACGGGTTAATCGTACGCTCACGGCGGTTAATAATACCGAAAAAACTCTGCCCCATACCTATCGGCCATGTCATCGGATAAGTTTCGATTTCAAGAGTCGACTCGATTTCCTCAAGCAGTTCGAAAGGTTCTTTACCGACACGGTCCAGTTTATTAATAAACGTAAATATAGGAATGCCGCGCATTTTACAAACTTTAAACAGTTTCAGTGTCTGCGGCTCAATACCTTTTGCAGCATCGATAACCATTACAGCTGAGTCCACAGCCATAAGTGTACGGTACGTATCTTCCGAGAAATCTTCGTGTCCCGGTGTATCCAGAATGTTTATTTTATAGCCGTCAAAATCAAACTGCATTACCGAACTCGTAACACTGATTCCGCGCTCCTGTTCCACTTTCATCCAGTCACTCGTTGCAAATTTCCCTGTTTTCTTACCTTTAACCGTTCCGGCCTCACGTATCGCACCACCGAATAACAGCAGTTTTTCCGTCAGTGTCGTTTTACCGGCATCCGGGTGTGAAATAATACCGAACGTCTTGCGTTTCTGTATTTCATCTTTAATATCCATTATTGTCTCCTTGCTCAGCTTTAATTGCTGATTGTATTACTTCTGCAGCATAACTGCTTTCATCTTCATCGAGCAGCGTAAAGAGATGCATGATCAGTTCTTCAGTCATCTCCTCATCGCTCTGATTACTGTCCATCTGCATACTGAATCCCAGTTCAGGTATGCTGATAATATACGTATCTTCGTATTTTGCTGTATAAGCTGTACAGTCCGTACCGTTAAATTTTATTGTCTGTGTCAACATACTCTTCACTCCGGTACTTTCTGTATGCAGCGTCCAGTGCAATTAAATCGTCCCTGTGCGGCACTTTTACGTAATTTTCCATAATCTGATACGGTTCACGGCCTTTACATGCCAGAATAATCGTATCACCGGGCTCGGCAATATCCACCGCGTGAATAATCCCTTCTTCCCTGTCCGTATAAGATATATAGTTACCGTGAGCTGCCCCGTCTGCGAGCAGTTTTACGAGCATATCCGGGTCATCATTGGCAGGATTATCCGGTGTAAACACTGCGTAATCCGCAAGCGTTGCAATCTCACCCATTTCTGCCCCTTTTGAATAATCACGTTCTCCAGTCATTCCAATCAGACAGATCAGTCTGCCTTTTGCAAAAGGCTTCACCGTTTCGATTACTTTTCTTAATGCATCCGGTGTATGTGCAAAGTCGATAATAATATCGATTGGCAGTGACGGATCCAGCACTTCAAGTCTGCCTTCAACCGGTTTCATTTCAGGTACTGCAGAAAGAATGCGTTCAATACTATACCCCTGCAGCCATTCACTTATAATCGCACACATCAGATTTTGAATATTGTATTCACCGACGAACGGGGAATTCACTTCAAAACTGCCTTCCGGTGTATTTAACGTAAAGCTAAAGCCTTCCAGACTCCCTATAATATCCGACGGATAAAAATCCGCACTCTCATCCATGCCGTAAGTAATCGTCTCGAACGGAGTCATGTCGCTGTATACTTTAGACCATGCATCATCGTTATTCAAAACGACGTACTTATGTTTTTTAACATCCTGACCGAGCTGTGAAAACAGCAGGCCTTTAATATGTCCGTATTCATCCATGCTGTTATGAAAATCAAGATGGTCCTGAGTCAGGTTTGTAAAAATTGCAATATCAAAATCTATGCCGAACGTCCGGCCGAGTTTCAGTCCGTGTGACGATACTTCCATCGTAAACACTTCGGTATCATTTTCATGCGCTTCTCTTATACGCTGGTGCAGCCGTGTCGTTTCAGGTGTTGTATTTTGAGACACCATATGCATTTCGTTAATCATAAAACCATTCGTGCCAAGGTAGGCACTTTTCTTGCCGAGTGCCATGCTAAGATTATGAATCATCGTCGACACTGTCGTCTTGCCGTTTGTGCCGGTGACTCCGATCATCGTTTGCGATTCGTGCGGAAATTCATATATATACTCAGCAAACAGCGCTGCTGTTTTTGACGGATCTTTTACGATTAACAATCCGATATTTGCAGGAAGTTCAATATAGCGGTCCGATATGATAAAGCGGCAGCCGCGTTTAATTACATCTCCGGCAAACTTCAGGCCGTCGGTCTGATGACCTTTTATCGCTACAAATACGGCATCTTCGTGTGTTTCCCTGGAATCTGTCGTGATATCTTTAACAGTTTCCGGAAAATTTCCGTATGTGGTTTTTATTTTTAAAAGAGACAGAAGCATTGTCGTTTTCATCTCGGTTACCACCTTTCAACTTAAGTAATTATACATGAAAATACCCGCTTAAAGATAGGGATATGTAGTTTTTCATTAAAAAACAAGCGGACATGGCAATGCTGCCGTATCCGCTTGTTTTAACTTATATTATTTTTGTGATTTCTTTTCCTGTTTTGCACGTGCTTTTTCTTCTTTAGCCGCTTTTGCAGCTTCTTTCCGTTCCTTTCTTTTAATGAGTATAATACTCAGCTCATATAAAAGAATCATCGGGAACAGCGTTACCATATGTGTGAACACATCCGGCGGTGCAATCAGTGCCGTAATGACAAGCAGTGCGAAATATGCATACTTACGCATCGAAGTCATTACTTCCACTGTTAACAGTTCTATGTGATGAAGGAATAATGCAACAACCGGAAGCTGGAAAACCAGTCCGAACGGAATCGTCGTTATTAACAGGAACGACATATATTCATCAGCAGTGACCAGCACGTCAAAGTTCTGTTCCCCCATTGAAATAAGGAAGAAATAACTCAGCGGGTGTACAATAAAATATCCAAATGCCAGACCGGTTACGAAAAGCATCAGCATAACCGGCAGTGAGCCTTTAAGGAATTGCGTTTCCTTTTCCACGAGTCCCGGTCTCATAAACTGCCACAGGAACCAGCATATAAACGGGATTGAAAATCCAATACTGATTGCTCCCGACGTTCTTAAATAGAAGCGGATTACTTCAAACGGTCCAAGGACAACGATATCCGCACCTTTTGAGACGACGGGAAACCACCATCCGACAGTTGAGAAAATAATCAGGAACCATATTGTAATTGCAACCGCAGACTTAATGAGAACTGATCTCAAGTCCTCGAGATGATCAGTCAGCGGTGCATACGGATCTTCTTTCGTTACCTTTTTGCGTTTGGTAACGAGTTCAGGCTCATTATTCACATTTCTATTTTCAGGGCCTTGATTTTTAGTTTTCTTCGGCTCCATTTTATATCACCTTATTCTTCTTCTAGGCGTCCGCCATCTTCAGCATATTTAATGATACCATCTGCACAGCGGTATGCAAGTGCACCGACAGTAGCTGTCGGGTTATAACCGCTGTTGTGCTGGAAATTTCCTGCACCGACTACGAATAAGTTATCACGGTCCCAATGCTGCAGATAATTATTGACGACACTTGTTTCCGGGTCAGCACCCATCGTTGTACCGCCTGTGTTATGCGTAGACTGATAAGGAACAATATTATAATCCGTAATCTCAGGTGCCGGATCGACTTGTGACGCACCCATTTCTTCTAAAATTTCAGCCGAACGTTCTGCAAGGTATTTTTGTCTCGCTCTGTCCTGGTCGGTAAAGTTATAAGTCAGACACACAAGCGGTACACCATATACATCCGTATATTCTGTATCCATACTTAAATAGTTTTCTTTGTGCGGACTTGTTGCGCCCTGGCCGGAAACCGACAGAACTCTTGTGAAGTTTTTAATAGATTCTTCTTTAAACTCTTCACCCCACGCAGGCGTACCGCTCGGTACTGGATTGCTGAGTATCGGTCTTGCACCGGTTTGTGTAATTGATATATTACCCCCGTGCAGAAAATCCAAATCTTCGTGATCGAAGTTGTCACCGTTGTAATCATCGAGTGCCATACCTAATGCACCGGCACCCATGAACGTGTTGAATTGTTCATCAAAGAATCCTGTCGCACCACCAAATACCTGATAACAGTAATTGCGTCCAAGTGTGCCTTTTCCTGTTTCAGGATCGTACTGTTCACCGATATCAGATACCGCAAGCAGTTTATAATTGTTAAACATATAGCTTGTCAGAGCTACAATTTCAGCAGGCTGAATAAATTCCTCACCTGTTAATGTATCGACAAATTTTACTCCTGATACTTTTGAATCATCATCTTCATCTGTAATTATTTCTACAACGTTAGCTTGTGTACGCAGCGTAAAATTGTCGTTTTTTTGTGCAGTTTGTATAACTGTAATTTCCGGTGTGGATTTCGCATCATATTCACATGCAAAGCGTTCACAGAACGCACAATACTGACAGGCATTAATTGTTTCACCGTCCGGATTTTCATATTCCTGACTCAGGTTCGCAGACGGCATCATAATCGGATGAAGATCCAGATTGCTGGCTGCTTCTTCAAACATTCTCAAACTGCGCGATTTTAACATCGGCGGTGTCGGATAGGATTCGGAACGGAATCCTCCAAGCGGATTTTCCTCACCGGAAATTCCCGCTGTTTTTTCAAATGCGTTGAAATACGGTTCGAGTTCTTCGTATGTAATACCCCAGTCCTCAAACGTATATCCATCATCTTCCTGCAGTTTCTCTTTACCGTAACGCTCTTCTGTCATCGACTTAATTTCAAAATCGTAAGGCAGGAATCTCCATGTCTGACCATTCCAATGTGTCCCGGCTCCGCCAAGGTTTTCTCCTAGCAGAAATGAACCCTGCTGACGCATTGGCAGTGCTTTTTCTTCTTTTTTATTTCTAAAAGTTATTGTCTCTTTAGAAGTATCCTGCATTAATTCATAGCGTACCGCATATTTCAGCTCATCGTGTACATGCTGATAATCAGGCGTACCGCGTTTTCGTCCGCGCTCAAGACCCATAACTGTCAATCCTGCTTTAACTGCTTCTGCTGCTATAATTCCGCCTGTCCAGCCAACACCAACCGTTACTACATCAACCTTATCTAACGTTGTTACCATAATTTTTCCCCCTTGAAAAATTTTAATACTGTATCTTTTAAACAATCCCCTAAGTCATTCTTTGTCTTGTTCTGCCGTTTAATCAAATCCAGACCCCGATGAATTTCACCGGAGCCTGAGAATTATTGCACATTATATTAGTGAGCCATACCAAATACCGGTTCCGGATCGATTTCATGGAACTCATCATCTTCAATATACTGAATATATGACATCTGGTGACCTGGGAACTTTTTCATCTTCCAGCCGGCCATATCGCGGTTTCCGCGGTATACAGGGTCTGCATAAGCTCCTTCAATTGTCGCTGAACGCAGCATTGTGAAGAAGTAGCTTGCTGTTGCAGTATGCGCAGGCACACCGAAGTCTACATCTCCCGATTCAAAGTCAGTCAGAATTTCATCCATCTGACCATCTTCAAGATCCGGGAAGTTTGCATCATGACGCTTGTTTGCCTCTTCATTCAGCTTGTTAATACCAAGCATGAAGTATTCGCGTCTGTTTAAGTTCGACTGGTAGCCCTGTGTCGGTAACGGTTCGCGGAAAGGTCCCTGCATGTACTCTTTAGAGTTAAAGCCGTACTGTCCTGTAAGCTGACCATCTAAATAATATGCACAGCCTAACCCCACAGCACCCGGGCCTGTTTCAGTTTCCGGAAAAATTCTTTCCATAGCTGCTTCAACTGTGTTGAAATCCAGGTCATTCGAGAAAAATACACGTGAATTATCTGTTAGTCCGCCTGTATTGCTTCCTGATGATGTTTCTTCTGAAGCTGTCTCTTCAGATGTTGAAGTTTCTTCCTCACTGGATGAGCTGTCGAGATTAAAACCGACCAGCCCGCCAAGTAAAGATCCACCGATGATTCCACCTGTTGCCACACCGGTAGTTTTCAGAAAGTCGCGTCTTGAAAACTCTTTTTCTTTTGGTGTTTTCGCCATTTTATACTCCCCCTATTTTAATATATATTTATTATAAACCTGTTTTCACAGATTGTTGCCAGTTTTAAAAAAACATGATTCTTATGATTCAAGTCTTTTTGGTGATTTAGAATATTCAATAATACCTTCTGCACAGCGGTAAGCTAATGCACCTACAGTAAGAGTCGCGTTGTATCCGCTCATGTGAGCGTAGCTTCCGGCACTTACTGCAAACAGGTTATCGCGGTCCCAGTGCTGCAGCCAGTTATTAACAACACTTGTTTCCGGATCAGCTCCCATAATAGTTCCGCCCGCATTGTGCGTAAACTGGTAAGGGACGATGTCGTAATCACTTGGTGTTTCTTTTACCGATACAGTATCCGCACCCATTGCTGTCATGATTTCTTCACAGCGGTCGTTAAGGAACTCGAATCTTGCAAGGTCCTGCTCGTGGAAGTTGAATGTCATTTCAACAAGCGGATTGCCGTAGACATCATCGTACTCATCACTTAAATCAAGATAGTTATTACGGTGCGGCGACGTTCCTGCCATACCCCCGATGCTCAGTGACTGAGTGTAATACTTGATTGATTCCTCTTTAAACTGTTCTCCCCATGAAGGTGTTCCATCTTTAACTGTGTTGTTCAGAATCGGACGTGCGCCCATCTGCAGCTGGTCAATTAACCCGCCGTGGATAAAGTCAAGATCTTCGTGGTCGAAGTTGTCTCCGTTGTAGTCATCCAGACACATACCAAGCGCTCCTGCCCCCATGAATGTGTTGAATTTCTTCTCTTCGAAGAATCCTGTTGCACCCGAGTGAAGCTGGTAAGTGTAGTTTCTTCCAAGTGTACCCTCTTCTGTTTCAGGGTCGTACTGTTCACCAATATCCGAAACTGCAAGCAGTTTGTAATTGTTAAATACATAACTTGTTAACGCGACAATGTCAGCCGGCTGAATGAATTCTTCGCCTGTAATTGTGTCTACAAATTTAACTCCTGTAACTTTTGAATCATCGTCTTCGTCTGTAATGATTTCAGTCACGTTTGAGTGCAGACGCAATGTGAAGTTATCAGTCTTCTCAGCTGTTCTGATTACTGTAACGTCCGGTGTTGCTTTTGCATCATACTCACATGCGAAACGTTCACAGAATGCGCAGTACTGACACTGGTTAATCGTTTGTCCATCCGGATTTTCGTACTTCTCGCTCAAGTTCGCCGAAGGCATCATAAATGGATGCAGGCCAAGGGATTTAGCCCCTTCTTCAAACAATCTTAAAATCGGTGTCTTTAACAGAGGCGGTGTCGGGAAGTCTTCAGAACGTTCTCCCCAGAACGGGTTTGTCCCCTTGTCTTCACCCGAAATACCCATTGTTTTTTCGATTTTAGTATAGTAGGGCTCAAGTTCGTCGTATGTAATGCCCCAGTCCTGCCAAGTATAGCCGTCATCTTTCATCAGCTTATCTTCGCCGTATTTTTCTTCAGTCATCGATGCAATTTCAAAGTCATAAGGAAGGAATCTGTTTACCATTCCGTTCCAGTGTTTACCTGCGCCGCCAAGTCCGTCACCCATAAGGAATGATCCAAGCTGCCGCATCGGTAATGCAGTCTGATCCGGTTCGTTTCTGAAAGTCAGAGTGTCTTTAGACACATCCTGCATCAGCTCATAGCGGATTGAATATTTTAATTCATCGTGCACGTGCTGATAATCTGATGTATCATAATTTTTACCGCGTTCAAGCCCGACTACTTTAAGTCCTGCTTTTCCCGCTTCCGCTGCGATAATACCGCCAGTCCAGCCGACCCCAACTGTGACTACATCTACTTTATCCAATGTTGTTACCAATTAAAACTGCCTCCAATAAATTCAAAAACAAATATTTTGTTTTTATATAATGTATTTGTGTAATAAAAAATTGACATACCACTACAGCAATAATGGTATAATCAGAAAGAACTATCTTGCTGATATATTCATTATATTACAAGTAAAGTCAACTTGCTGTTCACCTGTCTGGATATTACAATATATTCTTCGGGTGTGCTGTCAGCCGTATTGACCACCCTTCTAAAATATAATATGATTAGATTATATACTAAATTTTACAATTTTAACATAGGTGGTGGAAACTTAATGTCATTCTTTAATTTACTCACGTGGAATAACAGCCATATGGATTTACGTTTCACAGAAGACGATTTACACGGCAAGGTAAATATTACTAGTGTTTATAACGACGACCGTTACGTAAATATGGAAAAAGTGAATCAGAAATATGATTCAAGACTTGAAGATGCCAAGCGCAGCATCAGCTCAAACAGAATTATGATGCTTGTTCTTTTCACACTTGCAGTATTCCTTCCGGCCCTACTGTTAAGCGTAATTCAAAGTAACCTGCTCTTGATCGGCGGTATTATCGTATACGCTATTATTGCTTATTTCTTAATGGAAGCAGTCAATCAGGTTGAAATCAACAAGGTGCTTCACGAAATTACCAACGACAAAGAAATCCATACGCAGCCTTAATCAGGTGCGCATGGATTTTTTATTTTTTTATTCTTTTCCTTTTGACGTATCAAGGCTGTCAACACTCCCGTAGAGCTCCGTCTCCTTAAACACTTTCCCCGGGACCTTCTTTCCGCACGCAATAAACACAGTACGTCCGTTATGTATGCATCTGATCCACCAGTAACCATCGTTGTCATACAGCTTATCGAAATAAAATTTTGAATTTACCACTGTAAAACTGACTCTACGTCCCGTTAAAGATGGAAAATCCCTGATATTTATAATTTTTTTGGCAGTGAACATACCGCTCCACAGCCAGGCTGCATTATAAACGCGCTGATTCACATTTATCGTAAGAGGATTAATACCAGTACAGACAAAATTCCGTTCAGAATTTATATAGCCGTAATTTTGAAACTGTATATGAAGGTGGCTGTCCATCCTGATATTCTGGTAATTCGTATTGCTCTGATAACCAATAATATCTCCCTGTTTAATATACTGTCCCAGCCGTACATTAAGCGGCCGCGAGAGATGCCCGTATATGACCTGGACACCAAGATTCTTATTCGCAATTACAACAGTGCCGCCGAAATTCCCGTAACTTTTTGTTCCTGAAGAAACAACACCGTCAAACACTGCAGGCACCGGTGCCCGGTCGTACTTCACAAGATCATAAGCGCGGTGGTAGCCGCCGCAGTAATTATCATAATTGTAACCGTTGACTGTATAATTTCTGAGTCCCCATATGCCGCTTTTGTATCGCCCCGGATCGGATGTGACTTTAAATCCCTGACTGATTAAATATGTAATCGGATCCATTTGACTCCCCCTTTGTCTTCTAAACTGTATATCGTACGGGAGAACAAAAATGGACAATCAAAATAAGACCCCATCCGGGATTCCGGACAGGGTCAAAATGTTATCTGCTGGGTTTCGTCATATCTGTCAGCATTGTATCTTTCAGGTTTGTACGGTACTTCCATATATTCTGGATAATCGTCTTAATTACAGCATATGTTGGTATTGCAACAAGAATCCCGATAAATCCGGCAATATTCCCCGCAGCCAGCACGATTGTAATAACTGTTAACGGGTGCAGTGCAAGCGACTGTCCCATAACGTTCGGTGTAATCAGATTACTTTCAATCTGCTGGGCGATGAGAGTGATAAGCGAGACCCATATAAACATAATCGGATCCTGGATCAATGCAAGGAGTCCCGCCGGAATAAATGCCACCCACGGTCCGACAAACGGCACAATATTCATAAACAGTGCGAAGATTGCAAGCAGCAGCGCATAATCCAGTCCAATAATCGTGTAGCCGATATATAAAATAATACACAGGATGAATGATACGAGCATCTGTCCCTGAATGAATGAGCGCAGTGTCTTGTCGATATCGTACAGCAGACCCATTAAAAATTCCTTAAACTTACCGCTGAACGGAGATGTCATTGCAGGAATAAACTTATTGTGGTCTTTAAGCATAAAGAAGAAGAAAAACGGTCCGAGAACTAATGTTAACAATACACTCACTGTGCTTGTCACAATTGTTATAGCATTCGAGACAAAGCCGCTCAGCATGTTTGTCCCCATATCGAGAGCATCCTGTGTAACAGACTCCAGATCGATGTCGAACGGCAGGCGCTCACGCTGGCTCAGCAGGTAATTTGTTATATTCTGTACTTCACTTTGCAGTATCGGCAGCCTTGAAATTAAGTTCTGTACCTGCTCTGTAACCATCGGTGCTACAGTCAGTGCAACAATCGTAATAACTATCATTATAATTATAAATATTGCCAGAATACTGACGAGTCTGTGTGCATTGCGTTTTTCAAGAAAACGCTGAATCGGTTCGGTTATGTAGTATAGCAGCCCGCCTATCAATACCGGGAAAAAGATTGTCATTATAATCGTGATAAACGGTTCAAAAATAATTTGAACCTGCATCACAAGAAGAATTAAAACAAAGGTAATAATGAGTGCTATACCGCTTTGAAACCAAAGTTTATTAGTCATAAAGTGGCACCTCTAAAGTCAGTTAGTTTGTTCATATTGTATCATTACTGTATGTAATTTCATACTATATAGGCGCTGTTTCATAAATACATGTTATCTCTTATCCCAAATTGGTAATATACATTATAAGGAGGCGTTAATATGGATAAAACACCAGGAAAAGTACATACCGTATCCCTCGATTCGGAGGTTTGCGGGGAAACATTTGAAATACAATATTACCTGCCGAAATCCTATTCTGATCTTTATAAATATAATGTCATTATTACTTTTGATTCACAGGATTTCTTTAAATACGGGCAAATTGAACGGCTGATTGAAAAAATGGAGCGTGACGGCGAACTTGACCGGACGATAATCGTCGGCATTCCTTATCCGTCGGTTGACTGGCGCAATCATTACTTCAGTCCGAACGGCGAACAACATGAAAAATTTGTCACTTTCGTCGGACGCGAGCTGAACGCTTTTATCGACAGCAATTTTAAAACGTTAAAAATGGCCAACAGCCGGCTGTTAATGGGTGAAAGTCTCGCAGGAAGCTTCGCACTGTCCGTGGCACTGACTTATCCGAACACTTTCAGCCAGGCGCTTGCATTCAGTCCGTTTGTCGATGATGCATTCATGGAACGGTTTAAAAACAGTATGAGCCTGATAAATTTAAATATTTACCATACAATAGGACTTGAAGAAGATAATTTTAAAACGATTATGGGTAAACAGGCAGATTTCCTGACACCGAACCGCGAACTGAATGAGCTGCTCGAAGATGAACCGCTTGAATACACGTACCGTGAACTGGAAGGCGGACACATTTGGAAAACATGGAAACCCGAACTCAAAAACGTACTCATGCATTTTTTCGGATAGAAAACGTATACATTTAATTTCGTAAAATGATATACTTGAAACAAATCGTTTAGGGAGGCATTTTAAATGAAATTTGGAATAGCATTATTTCCATCTAAAAAACTTCAGGACACTGTGAACCAATATCGTAAGCGTTATGATGCTAGATATTCATATATCGCACCGCACATTACAGTGAAAGAAGCTTTCGAAGCAGAAGAGCACGAAAAACCTCAGATTGCAGAGTTTATTAAACAAGTGGCGGCAAAACACCAGCCTACGGAAATTGAAATTAAAAAAGTTTCAAGCTTTGCTCCAAAAAAGCAGGTTGTTTACTTTAAAGTTGAACCTAACGAAACACTGAGCTCGATTCACGATGCATTCAACGAAGGCGGATTCTACGGTAAAGCTTCACATCCATTCGTTCCACACTTCACACTTGCTCAGGAAGATACTGCACAAAAATTTGAAGATACTTTAAGCCACCTTCAAATGATTGGAATCGAACATTCTGAAACACTGGATAAAATCAGCCTGTGTGTGCAGCTTGATAACGGCATATGGCACGTTACGGAAACATTTAAATTAGGCCAGCAATAATAAGAAAAAACTCCCTTTCGGGAGTTTTTTTATGCCATAATGTGGTAACCGCTGTCCACGTGAAGCACTTCACCTGTAATACCGCTTGATAATTCACTTAACAGGAATGCTACTGTATTCCCGACTTCAAGCTGGTCAACGTTACGTTTTAACGGTGCACGCTGTTCAATTTCTTTAAGAATTGACTTGAATTCACCAACAGCTGACGAACTTAACGTACGGATCGGGCCTGCTGATACTGCGTTGACACGGATACCCTGTTCCCCAAGATCATAAGCAAGGTAGCGTACACTTGCATCGAGTGCTGCTTTAGCTACACCCATGACGTTGTAGTTAGGCATTGCGCGTTCTCCGCCAAGGTAAGTCATCGTTACGATGCTGCCGTTTTCATTCATAATTTCTTTGGCATATTTTGAAACGATTGTTAATGAGTAGGCACTGATGTCGAGCGCCATTTTGAAACCGTCACGTGAAGTTTCGCTGTAACCGCCGGTTAATTCGTTTTTATCTGCGAATGCAATCGCGTGAAGAACACCGTCGATACCGTCAGTTTTTTCACCGATTTCCTTAAATGCTTTCGAAACATCCTCGTCGCTTGTAACATCACACTCGACGATAATGTCGTGGTCACCTTCAAGTTCAACGAGAAGCTTATCAAGCTCTTTGCGGAAACGTTCGCTTAAAATTGTGAATACCAGTCGTGCACCCATTTTGTCCAGAGCGCGTGCTGCACCCCAGGCAATACTTCTTTTATTTGCTACACCCATAATTACGTATGTTTTACCTGATAAATCCATTCAGAAATCCTCCTAATTCATCCCTAGTATTAGTACCTACTACTAATCTACATTCTATTAGGCTTTATTGCAAGAAATATCATTATAATAAGCTCGACATAAATATATTTGCGAGTGCAAAATAAATCAGCAGACTGATAATATCGTTTGCCGTAGTAATAAACGGACCGCTCGCAATCGCGGGGTCAATGCCCATTTTATTCATGAGGAGCGGCACAACAGTACCGATAATCGTCGCTACGGACATGGAAGCAATCAGACTCCCGCTGACAATAATTCCGAGTACAGGCTCGCGGTACATTACGATAATTATAAGAAAAATAACAATACCGCAGACAATACCTGTAATGAATCCGGAACCGAGTTCGCGTCCGGCGAGCTTCAGTTTGCTTGATTCTTTAATTTCTCCTGTGGATATCCCCCGGATAGCAACAGCCAGAGACTGTGTACCCGTGTTCCCCGCCATCCCGCTGATGACAGGAATAAATGCACTTAAGAGTACAACACGTGCCAGCGTGTCTTCAAAGAACGACAGCATCCATGCTGTCAGCATACCCATAAATGTCAGGCCGATCAGCCACGGCAGACGTTTTTTTGCCGTTTCCACAGCATTGTCGGATGTACTTTCATTGTCACTCATACCGGCAAGTCTCGAATAGTCTTCCCCGGCTTCTTCATGAATAACATCCATAATGTCATCGGCAGTGATTATACCGACGAGATGGTCCTGAAAATCAACAACCGGCACTGCAAGGAAGTCATAGTCGCGTACAATCTGCGCGACTTCCTCCTGGTCATCAGACACGCGTACGGAAACAACGCGTTCAGTCATGACGTCACCGATATACTCATCATCATCGGCAACTATCAGCTCTCTCAGGGAAATAATTCCTGCCAGATGATTCTTCGTGTCTGTAACAAAGAGATAGTAAATCATTTCTGAGTCAGGCGCTACTTCTTTTAAGTACCGCATTGCTTCACGGACAGTCATCTGGCTGTTAATACTTACTATCTCTGTCGTCATAATACCGCCGGCAGTGTCTTCTTCGTAGTTCATCAGACTCCGTATTTCACCAGCGTCTTCTTTATCCATAAGCGGCAGATATGTCGTCATCTTCTCACGAGATATTTCATTTAAAATATCAACCGCGTTATCATACTGCATCGCGCCGATAATATTTGCTGCATAACGTGCATCAATCTTATCGAGCAGTTCCTCGTATTCATCCGCTTCAAGTTCAAGCAGATCGAAGAAGTCCGACACTTCCTTTGGACTTAAAAAATTATATAATGTATTCCTTTGTTCATCTGTTATCGTCTGGTAAATTTCACCCTGTTCATAATTGTGCAGCTCCATAAAAACTTCTCTGAAACCATCGAGATTCTCTTCATCAAGATATTGCACCAGAGTCTGTCTTACTGCTTCGAAATCTATTTCTCTATCGTCTCTTGACATATTCATACCCACTCTCAACAAAAACTTTTATGAAATGAATGAATCGTGCACTCGTTGCCAGAACGGAAACGGTCTGAAGCGTGCAAAACGGATTTTCTCCTCCGCTACCGAAAATTGAATCGATTTGACACCCTTATGCACCAGATTCACGTGATCAATCGTCATCTGATACTCTTCACTGTTAACTGGTCTGACGTTAACGAAATGGTGTTTCGGCAGCACGAGCGGTGAGCCCACTGTACGGAACACACGGTTGTTTATCGATGCGATTTCAGTCATCTGCACGGCTTCGATGGACGGATGAATAATTGCTCCGCCAAGCGCTTTATTGTATGCTGTCGAGCCCGACGGGGTCGATATACAGAGACCGTCCCCTCTGAAACGTTCGAAGTGCCGGTTTCTGATATCCACGTCCATAACGAGCGTCGAACCGTTCGTCATTCTGAGTGTCGCTTCATTCAATGCGAGATACTTCGTTTCCATACCGACTTTATCGTAATGAATCATCACTTCGACAAGCGGATATTCGACAACTTCAAAGTCATCGTTTTTAAGGGCCATAATCAGCCGCTCGACTTCGTCCTGCCCCCAGTCCGCATAAAACCCGAGATGTCCTGTATGCACCCCGACAAACGATACATCGCTGACGATGTGCTGATAACGGTGAAACGCCTGCAACAGTGTACCGTCCCCGCCGACAGAAACGACGATTTCCGGTGACTTTTCATCCAGCACCATATCCATGCCGAGCATATAGTTCATCATCTTATCAGTCAGTGCATTTGATTTTGTATCTCCTTTTGAAACTACAGCAAACCTCATATCATCACCTGATTTCTTTTATATATTGCGCTTTTTCGAAAAGTATTTCTGTGCTTCCTGAACTTCTTCCCTGATCTCTGACATTTCCTTATCCAGTAAATAAGCCGCTTCAGCTGCATTTTGCAGCCGGTCTTTAATTTCCGGCGGATACTCCCCGGAATATTTGTAATTCAGAGTATGCTCAATCGTTGCCCAGAAGTTCATTGCGAGCGTACGGATCTGGATCTCGGCCAGAATATTAATTTTACCGTTCACGCTCTCTACCGGATACTCGATAATAATGTGATAGGAACGGTAGCCGCTCTCTTTTGTATTCTCAATATAGTCGCGTTCTTCAATGACTCTCATGTCATTACGCGATCTGATGTGATCGGTGATAACACTGATGTCATCCACAAACTGGCACATAATGCGGATTCCGGCTATATCGTACATCTGTGCACGCAGATTATCATAAGGAATATTTCTCGTACTCGCCTTCTCTATAATGCTCTGTACGGGTTTAACTCTAGACGTCACAAACTCTACTGGCGAGGACTGACTCGTAATCTGATAATCTTTACGGATCCCTTTAAGTTTAATTTTAAGTTCTTCCACCGCCTGTCTGTACGGTGCTAAAAATATACTCCATTCTTCCAATTCAATTCATCCTCCAGACTCCTCTGTATAGGCCGGTATTTTTTACATCTGACGTAATTTATTCTACCATATCACGGGAATTCTTATATATAGAATCTGTTTGCTTTACAGCTTTTAAATATTTAAGGATAATAACTTTAAGGAGTGAAGTTGATGTTCGAAAAAGAAATAGAATTTAAAAACCTGCTGACGGAAAATGAATACGGTAAAATTCAGAACGATCATTTCCCCAGAGTAAAACCGATGCATTTAACTAATTACTACATAGATAACGATGAACTTCAGCTTATCGGCAATTTATTAATGCTCCGCATACGCGTCGAGGACAGCAGACAGCTGATGACGGTAAAAATTCCTGATGAGCAGCACGTCGTATATGAGTATTCGGGTGTTACCGATATCAGTCTCACAGAAGGTGTCCGGATAGATGAAGAAAGCATTCCTGAAAACATCCGCGAACAGTTGACGAAACGCGGCATCCCGGTAAACAATCTGGCAATCCAGGGTTCGCTGATAACAGAACGTCTCGAAAAACCGTCTCACAGCGGTCTGCTCGTGCTGGATAAGAGCTCATATCTCGGAACTGCCGACTACGAACTTGAATTTGAGGCGCCCGATGTCGGGACAGGCAAGTCGGAATTCGCGCAAATACTGAATAAATATGGTATCGTACGACGAGAAGAAATTGTTAAAAGCGCCCGTTTTTACAATTTATTGAAGCAGCAGAAAGGGGTAAACTGATGCCTTTAGCATACAATGATATAGGTGAAGAAAAACTTCACAGGATGATCGATATATTTTATGATTATGTGAAGCATGACGACCGGATTAATCATCTGTTTCCCGAAGACTTTACAGAAACAGCCTACAAGCAGAAACTTTTTCAGACACAGTTTCTCGGCGGACCTAATTTATATAATGAAAAGTACGGTCATCCGATGCTCCGGGCGAGGCATATGCCTTTTCGCATTACCCCTGCAGGTGCAGAAGCATGGCTCGAAAATATGAATCAGGCAATACTGGACGTCGGTATAGAGGACGAATTACGTGAGTATTTGATGGCACGCTATACCCTCACTGCGAATCATATGGTTAACAGTGAAAACTGACAGCCGTCAACAAAAATACAGAGGTGAAATACGTGAGCAAAAATAATAGTGAAGACATGCTGTTATTGGAGCAGTCGGATCGTACAGTCGAAATATTTTATTTCTTTGATCCATTTTCAAATGACTGTATTGCTATGGAGCCCATTATAAATAAATTACTGATTGAATACCGCGGACATATAAGTGTTAAAAAAATACTTGCACCGTCGCTGTCAGTGCTGACAAAGTGCCAGGCACAGTCAACTTCGAGCGACGATAACGTTGCACTTGCATATAAAGCGGCGGAAATTCAGGGCCAGTCGAAAGCCCGTGCCTTTATCAGGTATATCTTTAACCGGATTAGTCCGTCAAATACGATATGTACGAAAGAAATGATTGATGAGAGCGCCCGGCTTGCCGGAATTGACCTTCAGTCATTCCATGAGGATCTGCAATCTCCGACACTGGATGCGATGCTTAAATACGATTTGTCGGTGTTCAGGGAAATGGATATTGAAAGCCTGCCTGCAATGGTCTTCTTCTCCGGCGATGTAAAGTCGGAAGGGGTAAAAGTTGAAGGATGTTATCCGTATCACATTTACACTTATATCATCAACGAACTGATCGGTATCGAAATAGAAAAAAGACAGCTGCCGAGTATTATTGATTATATAAGAGCCCACGAACTCGTCAGTTTCGAAGAACTGAAAACTATTTTTGAATGGCGTGCAGGGTTACTGCTGAACGAACTCAAAAAACTTCGCCTGCAGCGTTTAATCGATGAAGTGAATTTAAACAACCAGTCTTTCTATCAGTTAAAACAATCATCGATACGGCTGCAGACGAAAGTATAAACTTAAAAACGTCCCGCTGAAGCTGAAAACAGCTTATACGGGACGTTTTTGTATTATACTGGCCTTATAAGGAGGGAGAGATTTATGCTTAAAGAATTAATATCTCCAGTTTCATATACTCCAGGCTTATCGAAAGGTGCTGTCGTTTCCACCTTTCCAGGATCTATCGTCTCTTTATGGCTCGGCGGTCCCATGCCAAGTGCGAACGCCTGATAAATAAAATAAGCAATACAAGCGTCCATAACACAATTGCTCCTCCGACGATGACGACAGTTGCAAAAAGCGTTCCTTTTAAAGACTGTGTTTCATCATGAATCTGCTGTTCTTTTAATTCATTTACAGTATTCTTTTTCATAGTCGTCCCTCCCTGTACTTTTATTCTTAACTTAATTATAAGTAAAATAAAAAAATCATCTGTGATATATATCACAGATGGTTCATTTTTATAATATTCTGTTAAAACTGCGCATAAAAAAAGTAGCACATCTTCTATAATGTGCTACTCAAACAAAGGGGATGGGAGAAATTTCTCACTGTTAACAAAGGGGTATGTTTCAGTGATAAAATTTTCATGAGTTAAATATAGCACGCTATCAAGCTTCTATCAACACTTTGAACAGTTTTTCACATTATTGTCATAATGTAAACGAATTCACAAACTTATTTTTGTAAATCTGCGAGTAATTCTTCAAATTTTGTTAATTGAGCTTCAAAAACATCCAGTGCATTTTTTATCGGTTCGCTCGTTGTCATGTCGACACCGGCATTTTTCAGTATTTCAATCGGATAGTTCGAAGATCCTTTTTTCAGGAATTCATCGATGTAACGCTTTGCAGTTTCTTCGCCTTCTTCAAGAACCTGTTTGGACAGACTTGCAGCGGCTGCATATCCAGTCGCATACTGATATACATAATAGTTCATATAGAAATGGGGAATTCTTGCCCACTCCACGTTAATTGCATCGTCGTAATTTACCGCTTCACCGAAATATTTTCTGTTCAGTTTGCCGTATACTTCACTCAGTCCGCCTGCAGTCAGCGGTTCACCTGATTCTTTCATGACATGAATCGCGTGTTCGAACTCAGCAAACATCGTCTGGCGGAATACAGTGCCTCTGAATCCTTCAAGCTGTTCGTTTAATAAGTACAGCTGCTGCTTTTTATCTTCAAGCTTGTTAAACATATAATCCGCGAGCAGAGCTTCGTTAAATGTACTTGCAACTTCTGCGACGAATATCGAGTAGCCGCTCGTATTTGCAGGCTGGTGTTTGCGTGAATAGTAGCTGTGTACTGAATGACCGAACTCGTGTGCCAGTGTAAACAGATTGTTCACGTTATTCTGCCAGTTCATCAGGATAAAAGGATTCGTTCCGTAAGTACCTGATGAATATGCACCTGTCCGCTTCCCTTTGTTTTCATAGACGTCCACCCAGCGGTTCTCAAGCCCTTCCTTAACGATGTTTACATATTCCTCACCAAGCGGCTGAAGTGCGTTTACAAGCCATTCTTTGGCGTTATCGTAAGACATTTCAAAATCTGTATCTTCAACTAAAGGCACGTACATATCGTACATTTTTAGTTCATCGACACCGAGAAACTTCTTGCGCAGTTCTGTGTATCGGTGCAGAAGATGCAGATTATCGTTTACGGTATTGACGAGATTGTCGTAAACAGATTCCGGAATGTGATTATTCGATAAGGCCTGCTGACGGCTCGATTCATAACCTCTGACATCCGAGCTGAATGCATGTGTACTTACCACCCCGGCAAGTGTCTGACTGAGTGTATTTTTAAATTTATTGTATTCGCCGTATAAATTGATGTAGGCAGATTCCCGTAAACTTCTGTCTGATGACTTCAGCATTTCTACATAATTCCCCTGCGTCAGTTCATGCTCCTTGCCATCTTTATCAACCGCCGGTTTAAAGTCAACATCCGCATTATTGAACATGCCGTAGACCTGTGTCGGCGTGTGCATAACTTCTCCCGCCGCGGCAAGAAGCTGCTCCTCTTTATCACTTAAAATATGCGGGCGCTGTTTATTCAGCTTTTCAAGATCGAACTTGAAATCGCTGAGTCGTGGATGTTCTGCATATTCTTTTAATGTCTCTTCAGGAATCGCCATAATTGCCGGAACGAGGAAGCTCCATGCTGTCGAATATTTTACCGCCAGTGATCTCGCACGGCTTTCAAGCGCGCTGTATGTATCATTTGACGT